>JBGTMB010000001.1:0-5521 GCA_041743755.1 Nitrospiraceae bacterium
TCGTTTCGCATTCCAGGGTTTCGTGAATGGCTCACCGGACGGCCACGCCGAGGTACGGACTTGTGGGATTATCTCAATTGACGTCTGTGAGGCGTGAAAGACAAAGGCCGAAACATCGTTCACAATGACGTATGCGCGCCAGGCAGCCGCCGCGCGAGAGCAGCGAACAAATCATCTCGGTTGATCGGCTTCGCAAGGCAATCGTCCATCCCAGAATCCAGACATTTCTGACGATCCTCCGGCAACACATTTGCGGTCAACGCGATGATCGGTATCCGCTGGCCCGGCGGCTCGGAGGACCGGATGCGGCGTGCCGTCTCGAACCCATTTATATCCGGCATGAAACAGTCGAGAAAGAGAAGGTCGTAGGGCTGTTGCGCAAGCGCCGCGAGTGCCTCAGAACCGCCTTCCACCACATCGACCCGATAGCCTCGCCGTTCGAGCAACCGGACGACGAGCATCTGATTGGGCCTGTTGTCATCAGCCTGGAGAATGCGCTCAGCTTGCTGGGCGCGCGCCTCCGCAAGCGTATGACGCGTGACGAGCCCAGTCTGACGGGGGATGCTGTGGGGTACTGCACCACCGCCGACCCCTGTGTCAACGGAGAGGCCGCCGGAGCCGATCCCCCCTGATGACTGAGCCGGCACGACGCGGAGGCATTCGTACAGCTGGGCATAGCGGAGCGGCTTCGCCAGATACCCCCCAGCACCCTGCCTCCGTAGCAAGCGTCGCTTCGCCTCTCTGCCCATACGACGTCAGAATGATGACCGGAGTCGCAGCGATCCAAGGATCCTCCTTGATCATGCGTGCGAGATCGATCCCATTGGGCTTCGGCATGCTGATCAAGCGCCACGTCAAATGGACACTGCTGCTGCGAGGCCCACCGCAGCAGAACCAAGGCGCCCGGAGCATCCGCGGCGCTGCTGGGCTGCATCGACCACGATGTCGTGTACTGTTCGAGGACTTTCCGTCCTGCCGGGTCATCATCCACGATGCAGACTTTGCGATTGCGAAGTTCGGCAACTGGACGTTGGCCCGACCGCTGTAGTGATGGCTGTACAACCATCGGCACGGTGATCCAGAACCGCGCTCCCTGGCCCATCGTGCTCTCGACCCCGATTGTCCCGTTCATGAGCGTCACGAGCCGTTTCGCAATCGAGAGACCGAGGCCGGTCCCGCCAAACTCTCTCGTGGTCGAGCTATCCGCCTGTGAGAAGGCGTCAAAAATCGCGACCTGCTTCTTCCACGTTGTCTCCATGATCTTCGGTTGCTCTGACCTGGAGCACCACGCGTCCTTGCTCGGTAAACTTTACGGCGTTTCCGACAAGATTCATCAGAATCTGGCGAAGGCGACCCGGGTCCCCTTGCACAGCGATAGGCGTGGAGGCGTGAATTAACGACACAAGCTCAAGCCCTTTCCGTTGAGCCTGCTCCGCAAGCAATTCCGTGACGGACTCGACGGCTGCGCGCAAATCGAAGTCGATCGTCTCGAGATCAAGTTTACCGGCCTCCATCTTTGAGAAGTCGAGAATATCGTTGATGAGCATGAGGAGATGATCCTCTGATCTCCACACGGTTTTGGCATACTCTTGCTGTTCGGAGTTTAAATCTGTTTCGAGGAGGAGGCCTGTCATGCCGATAACTGCGTTCATCGGGGTGCGAATCTCATGGCTCATGGTTGCCAGAAACTCCGACTTAGCCTGGGCCGCCGCCATCGCCTGATCACGCATAAGGCTTCCCTGAGCCGACCGCCTGCTCAACCAAACGGAGGCCCGCTTCTCCCTGCTCGGCAAAATCCACCGAGAAGGATTCGTCGTGAGACTCCTTTTTTACCTCACCGAAAAGCGACGCCCTCGCCTGATCGAGTGCGTTGGAGGTATTGGCCGATACCAGGACTTTCCTGAAATCCTCAAGGATCTCAACGTTGTCGTCGATGACAAGAATTCGCCGGTTATCGAAAACCGTGATGCTCATATCACGATCTGTGGGTAAGGCAGGCAGAAGCGGTCAACCCGCTTGTTTCAGTTCTTGGTCAAGAGAACATCTCGATACGTAAGCATACTTGAATCGCCCTCGTTTGCCAGAGATCATCCCTTTCTCAACGTGCGCGGCCTTCCGTCATTTTTCAGTGCGAATGTCTCGGGCAACGCTGCCTGATAGTCACTCCTACGAGCCGCAACTCCTCGTGTTACACAATACGCCACCCCGACAAGATGCTGCGCCTTCTGTCGTGTTGCCTTCGGGAGTTTCGTGAAGGGTTCAATGAATGTTTGTGCCGAGGTGTGGTTTTCTCGTGGCCCACTGTGAAGGCAGAACACGTGTGTGACAGAGATCCCTGCCCCTTGCAACTCAGTTGATCACTAGCTTCGGGCTCGATCCAGAAACCGATTCAGCCTCGCCCGCGACGTTTCGCTTATCGTTTGGATCTCCCATCCAGCATCGCGTCCGGAAGACCAGCGAACGATCGCGGACTCGATCAAGAGGTACTTGGACTCTCCTTTGCCGGGAGGCAATTCGATATACACCGGCATCACCATTCCCTGTGTCACCGGACGGTCTCCCGTCGCTCGCCAGCCGGATACCGACAGATCCCAGAGATGCCCGTTCCCCTGGAAACCCTCGCCATGATACATAAAGGGATGCCGGGTCGAAATGCGCTGCCCCGCTCGAACGGCATAGTTCTTTGCCACCTTACCCTCCCCGGTAATTGCGCTTCTTTGGACGGCGTCTCCTTCAACTATAGCAGGGTCATTCTAAGCCGCCACTACGGAGAACCCGGGTCGCACTGTGATCGGAAGACGTGCGTGGGGGGCTGGGATGTCCGGGCAGAACCCGCCCGCATGAAGTATGAGGCTTCTGCTGCATACACGGCTACGACGAGTCGTCTCGCGTGGCAACTGCGCGCGCTTGCGGCAAACTTTCATACATCATGCGGCCTGGAACCTGTGTTACTTGAGTGCGGAAAGACGGGCGCGCGCGGTTTCTGCCTGTGGGCTGGAAGGGTGGGAACGGACGATCTCTTCGTATAACTGCTTCGCGTGGACGACGTTGTGTTGTCGCTCTTCGAACTCGGCGGTCTCGAGCAATTCCTGAGACGTATCCCCGCTGCAGGCAACAAGGGCCAGACAGACCACCACCGCACCTCTGTGCATCCATCGTGTCATCATGTCCATGATCGCTCTCACACGGTCTGCATCGGTATTGGGCACGCGGCTCTTTGACCTGTTGGGGTTACCCCGCATGATTCATGACTGTTCAGAGCCATCCCGCCAGGGACTGTTCTTCTCTGCACACAACATGGCCAGGGAGCCTCCACGCAGGTGAAACATATCAGACAGAGCGCGGCCCCCGCTACGACTCCGATGGATCAATCCCGTAGCGGGGTGACGCGATGGCTTCGCTTCGACAATGCGGGCAGCGGCTTGGGCTTGTCAGGCGGCGGCGATCACGAAAGACAAAGCTACAGTCCTGGCAACGTGCCGGGTCCAGAATGAATCGCCTCGTCTTATCGCGTGCCACAGTTTTCACGACGTGCGCCAGATGCTCCTCGACCTGTCGCTCACGAATACCCAACATGTGAGCCAGTTGATAAGACGAGCGCCTCGTGCCCGTGATCGCCTCGATGATCCGTTGACGAGGTGTCTGTTCGGAAGGCAACATGATACGGTATCGTAGGGAATCGTGTGAGAAAAACCAAGAGCGCGCCGCCTAAATGTCCCAAGCTCTTTCTGAGATCCTCGCAGGCTGTTCAGAAAGGCCGTCCAGCAAGGCCGCAGCGAGTGAAGACCGGAGGCGTACCCTCTGGGGTACGTTGAGGATCTGAACGATGCGAGAACGCCGCTGGCGGACTTTGTCAACAGCCTGCGGGGTGAGTTGAACGACGCCGGCATCTCTGCCAGGATACCGATACTATGCCCGGTCATTTTATTCCTCATCAGGACGAACTGGCAGAACTCGCGCTGAAACGCGTGGTGGCCTCCGGAGCCGACTACGGCGATATCCGACTTCTCGACAGCACAACCCAGACGATTCGCGGCGAAGACCGCCGCATCGCGTCCATTCGAGACGCGCAGGACAGCGGGTTCGGAATCCGCGTCCTCTATCATGGCGCCTGGGGCTTTGCGGCCAGCTCGGTACTGTCACTGGAAGAAGCCCCGCGCGTGGCTGACTTGGCGATCGACATTGCCAAAGGCTCCGCATCCCTTGCACGTGAACGGGTGAAACTCGCCGATGAGCCGGTCCATCGCGACCGGATCGTGACCGCAAGGCGAATTGATCCATTTGCCGTGACCCTCGACAAGAAAACGGCGCTGCTCCTCGAGACCATGGAGTCTGTCTATCGTCAACCCGGCATTGTGCGGAGCAGTGCCAGCCTGTGGGCTCGTCGCGACCGTAAGCTGTTTGTCTCGACTGAAGGGGCGCGCCTGGAATTCGACCTCCTGGCCCTGAGCGGCGATTTCGATGCCACAGCCATTCATGACGGACGATTTGCCTCGCGGAGCTTCAATACACCGCATCTTCGGATGGGCTATGAATTGATCGACGACGCACAATTCCTTGCCGTGGCCCCACGCATCGCATCTGAAGCCGTCGAGAAAGTGAAGGCGCCGACCACAGATCACGGGCAGTATGATCTCGTCCTCGACCCGGAACATCTGTCGCTCACCATGCACGAATCCTGCGGCCATCCGAGCGAGCTCGATCGTGCGCTGGGGTACGAGGCCAATTATGCTGGTACCAGCTTTCTGACGACCGACACACGTGGAACCTTTCTATACGGCTCTTCGCACATCAATCTCGTAGCCGACAACTGCGAACCTGAGACCCTCGCAGCCACCGGCTACGACGACGATGGCGTGACCTGCCAGCAGTGGGACATTGTGCGCGACGGGATCTTCGTCGGCTATTGTACGAACCGCGAGACCGCGCCGAAAATCGGCGAGACGCGCTCGCGCGGCTCCAATCGTGCAGACAGCTGGGGCACCGTCCCGATCGTGCGTATTGCTAACATTGGACTTGAGCCAGGCTCTGCCACCCTCGACGAGCTACTCGCCGATGTCACACGGGGCATTTACATCGAAGGCCACGGATCCTACAGTATCGATCAACGACGGTATAATTTTCAGTTCGGTGGTGACGCATTTTGGTTGATCGAGAATGGGAAGCGGGCCCACATGGTTCGCGATGTCGTCTACCATGGGATCACCCCAGAGTTCTGGGGCAGTTGCGACGGAGTCGCCGATCGGTCGCACCGCCGACGATATGGGTTTATCACGTGCGGCAAGGGTCAGCCGGCCCAGTCAGGCTGGATGACCCATGCGGCCTCCCATGCGCGATTTCGCAACGTCAACGTCATCGGAGGGCAGGCGAGTTCATGAGTACGACGAGTCACAAGACGTGGCCAAAGTTGACGAGCCAGGATGAGTTCAGATTTCTTATGGAGTTGGTGCTGAACCGTTCGACCGGCGATCACACGCTGGTGTCGTTGCATGATCAGCAGAGCGGGACGACGCGGTTTGCG
>JBGTMB010000002.1:0-10643 GCA_041743755.1 Nitrospiraceae bacterium
GGCCATGTCGGAGCATTCAAGCTGCTGAATACGGCAGGGGCCTATTGGCGGGGCGACGAACGTAATCCCATGCTACAACGGATCTATGGGACATCTTTCCCGACCCAGGCGGAACTCGATGCGCATCTTGCAAGGCTGGAAGAAATTAAGCGACGAGATCACCGCAAGGTCGGCAAGGAACTCGACTTGATCTCGATCCAGGATGAAATTGGCCCGGGCCTTGTGCTCTGGCATCCCAAAGGAGCAACCATCCGGTTATTAATCGAGAATTTTTGGCGTGATCAGCATATTCAGAACGGGTACGAACTGGTGTACTCCCCCCACGTCGCCCGGTTAGATCTCTGGAAAACCAGCGGCCATGTCGACTATTACCGCGACAACATGTTCGCGCCCATGAAGGTTGAAAATAGCGAGTACCAGCTCAAGCCGATGAATTGCCCGTTCCACATCATGATCTATAAGTCGCATTTGCGCAGCTACAGGGATCTCCCCATCCGCTATGGCGAGTTGGGAACGGTTTACCGGTACGAACGGACAGGCGTCCTCCATGGTTTGCTGCGGGTTCGTGGATTTACACAAGACGACGCGCATCTGTTTTGCCGTCCCGATCAGATTGAAAGCGAAGTCAGCCAGGTGCTCGACTTTACATTCTTTGTCCTCGGCACCTTTGGGTTCACCGAATTCGAAGTGTATCTTTCAACCAAGCCTGAGAAGTCTGTCGGCTCGGAGGAGAGTTGGGCCCAAGCCACGAGTGCGCTCGAAGCGGCATTGAAGGGGCGAGGAGTCGCCTACCAGATCGATCCTGGCGAAGGTGTCTTCTACGGACCCAAAATCGACATCAAAATCAAGGATGCGCTGGGGCGATCTTGGCAATGCTCAACGATTCAAGTCGATTTCAATAATCCTGAGCGGTTCGAATTAGGGTATATTGGGGAAGACGGCAAGGTTCATCAGCCGATCATGATCCATCGGGCACTGATGGGATCGATTGAACGATTTTTCGGCATTCTGATTGAGCATTTCGGCGGGGCTTTCCCGACATGGCTCGCCCCGGTTCAAGTGATGGTCATGTCGATCACAGACAATCAACGGCCTTATGTGGCGGAGGTTGTCACTCAACTCAAGGCTGCAGGGTTTCGCGCCGAGGCGGACCTTCGGAATGAGAAAATTGGGCTCAAAATTCGAGAAGCGGAAAAAGCAAAGGTCCCATTCATGTTTGTGGTCGGCGACCGGGAAGTGCAGAGTGGAACTCTGGCCATACGAGGCCGGAGCGGAGCCAACCTTGGTAGTATGACTGTCATGGGAGCGCTCGATCTACTCCGTGCGGATCTTAAGCCGGTCGGGAAGCAACATTCACTAATTCAATAAGAGGTGTCTTATCGTCCCCAAACTACGAGTGAACCGGGAAATCAGAGTGCGCGAAGTCCGGGTAATTGGTCCGGAGAGTGAACAGCTTGGCATTCTCCTTACGGCGGATGCATTCAAGCAGGCACAAGACAATGGTTACGACCTTGTTGAAGTCGCACCCACCTCAGTGCCGCCCGTGTGTCGCATTATGGACTACGGGAAATACAAGTTTGAGCTGAGCAAAAAGGACCACCAAAACCGACGCCATCAAAAGTCCACACAGGTGAAGGAAATTAAGTTGCGCCCGCGGACCGATAAGCATGATTTGGAGATCAAGATTCGACAGATTAAGGGATTTCTAGCCGACGGGAACAAAACCAAAGTCCTCTTGACCTACCGTGGTCGCGAGATGGCGAATCAGGAGATGGGTCGCACTCTCATGAGTACGGTGATTGCAGAGCTGGGGGAGGTCGGCACCATCGAGTACGCCCCTCGCATGGAAGGGCGGAGTTTGATCATGATCGTGGCGCCGAAGTAAGGGGGCGCCGAACGCTACTAGCCAAAGGAAGCACCGATATGAAGAACAGAAAGATGAAAACTCATAGTGGGGCCAAAAAGCGGTTTACCCGCACCGGCTCTGGAAAATTGGTCAGGCGGAAGGCAGGGAAGCGCCATATCCTCACCAGCAAGACGCAGGACCGGAAGCGCCGATTAAGCGGGACGGTGCTCGTGGATAAAACCAAGACTCAGGCGCTGGATCGCTTATTGCCCTACAAATAAACTAGAATGTACGAATCGCGGTAACCAAAAGGAGTATGAACTCATGCCTCGCGCAAAAGGTGGTCCCAAAACACGACATCGGCGGAAGAAGCGGCTGAAATTAGCCAAAGGACAGTATGGAGGGAAGAGCCGGCTGTTTCGCACCGCAACAGAATCTGTTGATAAGGGTCAGGCGTACGCCTATACAGGACGGAAAAATCGGAAACGTGATTTCCGCGTGTTGTGGATTGCGCGCATCAACGCTGCAGTCCGGGCACATGGACTGACCTATGGTCGATTTATCAATGCCCTGAAGAAGGCCAATATTCTCTTGGATCGGAAAGTCTTATCCGACATGGCGATTAAGGATGCCACGGGGTTTGAGCAGCTGGTCAGTCTTGCTAAGCAGCAGCTCGCCCCTGCCGGAGCTTAAGCGCAGTCGCACGCCAGGATTTCATGGGTTCGTACGTATAGGGCAAAAGAAGTACGCCAAGCAGGATGCTCAAAAAGGCCGTCCAGCGCGGCCGCAGCGAGCGAGGAGGCGAGGCGTACCCTTGCGGTACGTCGAGTCTCTGAGCGATGCGAGAACAAAGCTGGCGGACTTTTTCAGCGTCCTGCTAGTTCTGTCAGATCGATTTCGAACGCGACAGCCGGAACCGAAATCTGCCAACGTTCGAGAACGTCGGGGTGTAACTCCCCGATCACACCGACCTGTTTCCCCTCAGAGATAATGCTTCCCACCCGTCCGGCGAGAAATGAAGGATGTTGGATCGGTTCCAGGCTGTAGGTCTGATTCACATAATAAAACAACGTATCTAGGCAGGAGTGGGCTTCTGAAAAATGTGTATCGGCATGGGCAATCATCCCGCCGAGCACTGTCACCGTGCGCGATCCGACTGACTGCGTGGGATCGGGACGCGCCACTTCGCCGGCTTCGAACAATCGATGAGGATAAAAAGCCCGGTTCGATGCCGCTTCCACACGCAGCAACGATGGAAGCATCCATTGTCGAAGCGCAGAGAAGTTCTGGGACATGACATTATCTACTTCCACCAGTTGCCCCCACTCGGTTCCTTCCAATCGCATCGCATCACGCAGGTCTTGGGGAGAGCCGAGAATATTGGAAATGATTTCCTGAAAGCCCATCCCGACCATGAGCGTCCTCACACGATCGGAAACCTCTTCGATGCGCGATAATCCTCCGACCGTAAATTGCGAAGGCATCTCGGGTAAAAAGTCTCCATACCCACGGCTGATCGCGACATCCTCGACCACGTCCATTGCATGCATGAGGTCTTGCCGGTAGAACGGAAGCGTCACCGTGATATGTTTGCCTTTCGTCGCCACGCCATAACCGTAGGCCCGGAGGGCGTTCGCGACTTTCTGGGCTCCGAGTGCCTGCCCAAGGGCCTGTTCGATTGTGCTGATGGGAAGCTTCTGTGATTTCTCAAGATCTTGAGGAGTGATGACCCCTGTGCCAAGCACAGTCTTATAGGGATACCGTATCTCTACAGGCTCAATCACCGCACCTCGATCCGCGAGATTGGCGGCAAAAATATTGAGGGTCAGGACGACCATTGAAAGGTCTGTACCGGTCACCTCGACAAAGAGCGCATCGTCCCCCACCCGCACTTCTCCTGATTCGCGGCTGTTGATGATCGGTGGGAAGGAGAGCGCTTGACGTTTTGCATCGCGCAGGAAGGGCAGGCGATCCTGTCCTGCGAGAATCCCGCCGAACTCCAGGCCCCTGGGGTGGACAAGCAGCATTTCTCCCAGCGTCATCACCGTATTCATCCCCAGCGGCGTGAACGACGCTTCGTCCGGCTTGACCAAGTCGTAGGTGACAGGAAACTCGATCGCCGCGAGCCGATAGAGTCCGATCGATACAGTCCGGCGTTTACGCCCGAACATCTCGGAGAGTTTCTCCTGCGTCTGGACCAGCTGTGCGAGGCCCTCCTGGGTTACGAGGTAGCCGGTCGCAGCGCAAGCTGCCACGTAGGGTCTAACCTTTTCCAGGCCGGGAGCCACGTTCAGCCGTTTTGGCGATTTCAATTTGGTCGTGAGAAAATCGTATTTGGAGAGAGCGCCTTGTCGCTTTGCCCGAAACTGCCGGGCGATCCCTTCGCAGCACCAGAGATCGGGACGATTGCTATCTTGTAGCTCGATGCGCAGTTCACCGGTGTCGGGATTCTGTCCCTTCAGTTCACCCTTCACGAGCATCAAAGATTCTTCAAGTTGTTCGATGGTGATCGGTTGGGGAGCCTCTCCGGGACCGGCGAGTAAGGTCTCGAGATCTTGCTTGAAAATAGTAATCGTCGGCATGTGAAACCTAGTAGGCTAGGGAAAAATTATTACAGTACACCGGAAGTTCATTGGTCTGTACGTCTAAGACAATAAAAGAGCGCAACGCCGGATACTCAAAAAGACCAGACTTCTCACCCGCCCAACCCCTGCGCGCCGAGACGCGCCTTGTCCCAAGCAAGGCCGCAGCGAGCGAAGAGGCGAGGCGTACGCTTCGGTACGTTGAGCCTCTGAGCGAAGCGAGAACGACGCTGGTGGACTTTTTCAGCATCCTGCTAGAAGGCTCCTCTCGTGGAGCGAATAAGATCAAGATTGTCGGTGAATAACTCACGAATATCGTGAATGCCGAGCGCCACCATCGCCATACGATCGAGTCCTAATCCCCATGCAATCACCGGAACGGTCACGCCAAGAGGAAGGGTGACTTCCGACCGGAACAGCCCGGCTCCGCCAAGTTCCATCCATCCAAGCTTCGGATGGCGCACGTGCAGTTCGACTGAGGGCTCGGTGAAGGGGAAATAGGCTGGGAGGAATTTGACTTCCTTGGCGTGCGCGACTTCGCGGGCGAAGAGATTCAGTAGGCCGAGCAAGGTGCGAAAGTTGATATCTTCGCCGAGCACGATCCCTTCTACCTGAAAGAAATCAGTCGCATGCGTGGCATCGACTTGATCGTAGCGAAAACAGCGGGCGATGGAAAAATATTTTCCTGGTACGGCTGGTTGGGCCGCTAATGTATGGGCTGAGACGGCCGTCCCCTGGCTTCGTAAGACCAGGCGTCGCGCGCGTTCCACATCGAAGGGGTAGTTCCAACCGGTTGAACCGGTTTCACCGCCGTGCTGGTGGGCTTGTGCTACCTGTGACAAGAATGGTTCCGCAATCGACGAGGCATGAGTCGGTTCTTTGACGAAGTAGACGTCATGAATATCCCGTGCAGGATGGAACTGTGGCATGAAGAGCGCATCCATGTTCCAGAATTCAGTCTCTACGAGCGAGCCACGCATTTCCTGAAATCCCATGCTCACGAGTTGTGTTTTCACCGCATCGAGAAATTCTCGATAGGGATGTCGTTTGCCCGGCGCGATGCGTGGCGCGCGAAGACTGATCGTGTACTTACGGAAGCGTTTTGCCCGCCAACTCCCATCTTTCAACAGTTCGGGCGTCAGCTGGGAGACCTCTTCTGCAGTGTCCTGCCGTGAGAGTTGCTGAGCCGCTTCGACCCCGGTCGCTGAGAGCTTGAGTGCTCTGGTCACCCGATCGTCGATACGGAATGGTTCTCGCGCATTTCCGCGCTTGACGGCGTGATCCTGAATGACCTGCCGTTGTGCTTCGGGAAACGCTCGAAGCTCCCGAGGCGCTCCATGAAGCTGTTGCAGCAACCCCCGCATTGCTTCCGCCGTCTGGCTCGCCCGACCAGTCGATTCGATACAGCCGCCTTGAATGATGAGGAGCACCCCCTCTTTCTTAAGCCGTCCGATCGCACCGCTTATCTCCGTCGGTTCGAGCCCCTCACGGGATTGGATATCCTGAATAGTCAGGCGCTTACCGGTCTTCGCCGCATCGCGAGCGACTGACAGGACTCGTTCAATCGGCGAATATTTTTCAAAGTAGAGTTCGCCGGTTTTGGTGAGCGAGACGATCGGCGTTGAAGTTTCTGTATCGACCACAAGTAACGACTTGGCGAGCAACCATTCAATAGCCATGCTGAGCTGAGAGGGCTCCAGTCCGGTGGACTGCGCAAGCTGTTCCGTGTCGAGGATTGAGGAGGGATTTACTCCGAAGGTCGATAGGACTTTAATTTCGAGAGGATGAAGGCTATCGATGAGAGAAGAAATGTTCACCCGCGAGGCCTATCGGTGAGCGGAGACGCGCAGTGGCGTCGTGGAAGAAGGTTGGCCGGCTGCCCGCATCGCGGCAATCGTCGCGGCATAGTCCCGAGTTGAGAAAATGGCCGACCCGGCGACTAACACATCGGCTCCCGCAGCCAGCACCTGCGCCGCATTGTCGATCTTGACCCCGCCGTCCACTTCAAGCAATGCGCGACTTCCAGTCCGATCAATCATGGCCCGAGCCGAGGCAGTCTTCTGTAGACAGGACGCGATAAACGTTTGACCACCGAACCCGGGATTGACTGACATAATGAGGACCAAATCGACATCGGGAAGAATTTCCTCGATCGTATTGAGCGAGGTGGCCGGATTCAGAGTCACTCCGGCCTTGACACCACGTTCCTTGATCGATTGCACTGTGCGATGGAGATGCGGACAGGCCTCTACGTGCACCGTGAGGTAGTCTGCGCCTGCCTCAGCGAACTCAGCGATAAAGGCGTCGGCATTGGTGATCATGAGGTGGACGTCAAGC
Source organism: Nitrospiraceae bacterium (assembly GCA_041743755.1). Classification (GTDB taxonomy): domain Bacteria; phylum Nitrospirota; class Nitrospiria; order Nitrospirales; family Nitrospiraceae; genus Palsa-1315. Next base: position 6,766 of record JBGTMB010000002.1, read on the forward strand.
GGGAGTTTCGTGACTTTTCTGAGCGCTGCCACGATCGGTGGGCCAATGGTCAAATTCGGGACGAAGTGTCCGTCCATGACATCGATGTGCAGAAAGTCGGCCCCTGCACGCTCCACAGCTGCCACTTCCTCCGCCAGTCTGGCAAAGTCAGCAGATAAGATTGAGGGGGCAATAAGAACGGGGCGTGACATCACAACACCTTCCTTAGTCGTGCGCCGTAAAACCCATCCATCGAGAACTGGTTGCCTACTGTCGAGAGAGCGCCGTGTTCAGTGACGAATCCCTGCGCGACAGATGGGAGCCAGGAGACCACGGATTCACGTTGGAATTCCGCATGAGCACGATAGAATCGTTCGATGACGTCTTCGTTTTCTTCCGGTTCGGTGGAGCACGTACTATAGACTAGCACCCCGCCAGGCCGCAAGCATGAGGCAACGCTTTCGAGAATCTGACACTGGAGCGCCTGATGTCGAGGGAGGGCCTGCGCATCTTTCCGCCATTTCGCTTCCGGATGTCGCCGTAACACACCAAGCCCGCTGCAGGGCGCGTCTACCAAAATTCGATCAATAGAAGGTTCGCCCATTCTGGCCTGTTTCACGGAAGGAGGTCTCGCTGCCGTAACAAAGGAAAGCCAATCACGTGGCTGTCGAATATCGCCGACGATTGGTTCGACAATTCGGACTCCAAGTCGACGACAATTACTTCGTGCCAGATCCAGGCGCGCCTCCTTCCGATCGACAGCATAGATGATTCCCTTGTTCTGCATCAGGGCCGCCACATGGGTTGATTTCCCTCCCGGCGCTGCGCAGGCATCGAGCACGATGTCGCCAGGCTGAGGGTCGAGCAGAAGAGGAATTAATTGCGCGGCTTCATCTTCGACATAAAAGGCACCCTCATCAAACCCGGGAAGCGAAGGCACAGGTCCTCCTTCTTGGAGCTGAATGCCGAACGGGCTTACCTTGGTCGGCGTAGCTGCAATGCCGGCCTGAGCGAATGTGTCGAGTAGCGACGCCCTGGTCGTGACGAGCTGGTTCACCCGAAGCGTGAGCGGAGGCGTGACGCTGACCCCCTCGCAGGCACGTTCCGCGGAAGCCAGCCCCAGTCGTTCCACCCATCGACGACTGAGCCAGCCTGGAACCGAGTACCGGACGGCAAGAGCGTGTGCGGCGTCGAGGTTCATGTCGGGCCAGGGCTCAGGTGGGTGGCGCAAGAACGCGCGTAACACCGCATTCACGAACCCACTCCAGTCTCTGCCGACTGTGCCGGTAAAAGCCTTGGCCAGATTGACTGATTCATTGACTGCGGCAGACTGCGGAATACGGTCCAGAAAGAGAACTTGGTACGCTCCAAGCCTGAGCACCATTTGCACAGCGACAGGAAGGCGAAGCAGCGGCTTGTCTAGCACCGGCTCCAGCCGCCAATCGATGGTCGCACGGCGCCGCAAGACCCCATAGGTGAGTTCCACCGTGAGGGACCGATCCCTGCTGTCGAAGGGGCAGTGTGCGAGCGCACGTTCCAATAAGATTTCGACTCCTTCCTCGCTCGTGTCAGATTCCACAAGCAAGGAGAGGGCAGTCGCACGGGCTGACTGTGCAGGCTGGGTAGTAAACAAGGATCGAGAGTGAGGAGCCATAGAGGTGTGTGAGACGAAGATACTCAGATTGTGTAATGACGGGCTTGGTATTAGGAAAGAGCCGGTTCTCTTCCTAACTGCAATCCAAGCGCAATAGGATGCCCGGCTAAGTATTGAGAGACGGTCATGCGGCGGCTATTCGCCGGTTGCAACTCCATCACGGCAAGCACTCCATCTCCGGTCATCACATGAATAGCGTCAGTGGTGACTGCGATGACTGTTCCTGGAGGTTGCGTCACGTGGCCTGGAAGTGCCGAGGCTTGCCAGATCGCCCAACGGTCACCTCCCGCCACGGTCGTGTAGGCCCCTGGCCAGGGAGAAAGGCCACGGACCCTATTGGCCAGAACCATGGCGGGCAAGGTCCAATCGATCGCCCCATCTTCTTTAGTCAACAATGGCGCCAAGGTTGCTTGCGAAGCATCTTGCGGTTTCGGTACGAGGGTGCCGGCTTTGAGTTGGACAATCGTCTCGGCCAACAGTTTGCCTCCGAGCTCAGCCAAGCGTGGCGAAAGAGTACCGGCGGTATCATTCGGCATAATAGGGATGGCCTCCTGGAGCAACATGGCGCCGGTATCCATCCCCACATCCATCAGCATCGTTGTAATTCCTGTTTCTTTCTCACCATTCATAATGGCCCACTGAATCGGACCAGCCCCGCGATATTTTGGAAGAAGGGAGCCATGCACATTGATACAGCCGCGCGGTGGAAGCGAGAGAATCGCCGGAGGCAAAATACGCCCGAACGCCGAGACCACAATCAGGTCAGGTTTCCATCCTGCCAGAGTATGGAGAAACTCAGGATCCTTCATCTTGAGCGGTTGCAACAGAGGAATCTGTGCTCGTTGAGCCAAAAGTTTCACCGGCGATGGCGTCAAGGTTTGCCCCCGTCCTTTCGGGCGATCCGGTTGAGTGACGATGCCGACAACAGAATCGTCACACTGCAACAAGGCCTCCAGCGATGCCGATGCAAAATGGGGTGTGCCCATGAAGACGAGACGCATGGTATCGCTTTAACATTGCAGGTGAGTGAAAGCAACTCTGCTGTGTGGACGTTGGCTTGACTTGCCGCTCAGCCCTTTGTTAGCATCCGCTTGCGGGGTGGAGCAGCCCGGTAGCTCGTTGGGCTCATAACCCAAAGGTCGAAGGTTCAAATCCTTCCCCCGCAACCAACCGTTTCAAGCACTTTCCCTCACGTCAACACGATAAATTAGCCGGTAGCGGGTAAATTGTCCGTGTTTCTGTCCGTGTTCTGGTCGCAAGGGGGAATGCATATGTCTCTCAGTGAATCCCTTCCGCTGGATCAGGAGCCCGTTGACCCCGGACTTCCACCTCAAACGGTTCCCAAAAATATATCGGTCAGGCTTGACGGATTCGCGGAATCAACCTTTGGCGAGGAGTGCGGTCACGCTCTTGCGGACTACGTGCGACTGATTAGTCGTCTTATCAATCTGGATCGTCTTGACGGCATTACTGTGGCATATGACTACGACAGTGCACTCGCAACGCTCGATCGGGGATTTGCGACCAACCATCGATTGTCCAGGACATCGAATGACCTATTGGCTGGTGTAGCCATGACCGTTGCAGTCGTCCGAAACGGCGCGATAAGGGCACATATGGTATTTCATGCCCAAATCGCTGCCAATTTGTTGAGTGAAAATATTGAGCATCAGAAGATGTCGCTTTGCATCGTCGCACACGAATGCGGGCATGTGGAAACAATCAGTGATCTGGATACGGCTTTTCCGGGAGTTCTCTTACAAAGTCCTTTTTCCGCACAGAATTCCATACTACAGCCAGTCAGTGAGACCATTTGGCAGGAATACTCGGCCTGTCGATTGAGTGCGCGTTTCGGGAATGACCTACAAACTTCGATTTATCAAGAGAGCCTAGTGCCTGTGCTGCGGGTTGCGCGGGATCGGGCGAACTCTGCTATCCGTGATTACCGTTCACACGGCGATCTTGATAAAGTGATCAGAGAAGCAGGCCCATATATCTGGGAGCCGCTCCGTATAGGAGCATATTTATTAGGACACTTAGACGGACTTGGCCTTGACATAGATTCGGCTCCCGATGCCAAGGAAGCTCTTACTGCCACAGGATATCATGATTGTATGTTTACCCTCTGGAGCGAGTTGCGGCAGCTATGGGACCAAAAAGGTTGTTGGAATTCTCCGTCTCAATTCAATGTGCTAATTGATGTCTTGGAAAACACCATGGCCGCCAAGGGTATGATATTTCGCAT
>JBGTMB010000003.1:0-2688 GCA_041743755.1 Nitrospiraceae bacterium
ATATCTTGCATCGTTTGCCGACCTTGGCATTCTTTTGCATCTCGACGAAGGCCCCGATTTTTGTGTCGTCGCCGACCTCGCAGCCGTAAAGGTTGATGAATTTCGAGAGCCTTACGTTCTGCCCCAACTTGACATCCGATGCGATGCAAAGATATTCCTGGGCCTGGAGATCACCTCTCTTCGAGCTTCTGTCTGGTGCACCATTACTGCGCGCAATATTCTCGCGGACCTTCTTCGGCTCACGTACTGCCTTCCGCTTCCCCACGGCTATTCTATTACGTAGTTTCACAGTCAGATTTTTCATGTTTTCCCAATGGGATTGCAGTCAGTCATGAGTCCTACGTCACTACTCAGGGGTTCACGCTGATGGCAACAGGCAGGTCTGTCTGGTCATGTGGTCTACCTGGTTTGTTTTGTTGATCTGGTGGATTTGGTTCATCTGGTTAGTTTCGTTCAAGCACCGCACATAACCGGACAGACCGGATAAACCAAACATGGTCTTCTTCCCCTACTGCCTGGCAGTTACCTCTTTACAACACCTGAGCCAGGCTCACCTGGTCGATGCTCAGGGTCAGCCTGGCATGAAACCCGAGTGTGTTCAGAAGCAAGAGGGCCCTCTTTCGTTCTCTCATTTTCCGCACGAATACGGCTTCCAACCCCGCAAGCGGACCACCCATGATGCGCACGACCTGTCCACGCATCGGGTCTTCAGACATCATCGTCACATAGCCATCGTTCAATCTCTCCTTAATAGCGTCGATCATGGTCTCGTCCACCTCAACTGGTCCCGAGCCAAACTCCACGATGTTACGAACCCCTGTGGCATAACTCACAGCCCTGTAGTGCTTGTGTAGATCGAATCGTGCAAAGAGGTATCCTGGGAAAAGGGGCTCAATGACCGTCTTGCGTGTTCGACGAATGATTTTGTGAACCTTCAGCAATGGCAGGAAGCACTCAACACCACACTGCGTGATATGCAATTCAGCTTTATTTTCCTGGTGAGTCTTTGCGCTGACTGCATACCATGGCATTTCGATCACTCCTCTATCTATGGGGCAGGCTGCATAACTCAAGAGTACTTCTTGTCAAGCGCCGATCTGCGGCTGCGAGGCCTCAGCTGACGGGCTCTCCCCTTGAACCTTCACCGTACTGCACGAGTACGCTTTGAGACTTCGCGGCCTTGTGTGCTGGTCCCGCAACGCGCCGTAACGATTTCTAGTCGGATCGTCGAGTCATACGGATTCATGATGCGCTCAGCCTAACTCCAAGTTGACGACTTCTATCCCTTAAACAGGCTGCCGCCATTCCGGTGCATACCGGCTCACCATTCATTCCGCCGTCCTCTCCCACTCCGTTTGCTACAGATTCGGGAGGAGAGATTATCTTGTGGCACTTTCTATCGACTGCTGACTTCTATCTCTATCGATCATCGCATAGCCAAACATGGCAGACGGCATGGTCCGCGCCTCAACTGCATTGAGTATTATTTGGACTTCACCACTCAACCCGAGCACCGTGAAGGCTTGCTGGACGACGTGCTTTGGTGTGGTTCCGGCTCGAATCACCACAAGATGGAGGTCGGCCAAACTGGCTAATATTCCCGCCGATGCACTTGGCAACACCGGTGGGGTATTGATAATGACATAGTCGAAGTTCATTCGGATCTTGGGTAACATGGCTTTCAGTTGTTGAATCCTTCTCAGTTCGTTGAAATTCTCCCCCATTCCCCCAACGGACAGGATTGCGCAGGGGGCCTCATCAATGGCCGCAATACAATTCTCTAGAGGGGCCTCGCCATCCAACAACTCGATCAGTCCTGCCCGTGCAGGTATCGTGGCATAGTCGTCGAGAGCGGGGTTGCGAAAATCACAATCGACGAGCAAGGTCTTTTTCCCCAGGTTCCTGGCGAGCGCATATCCAAGATTCACGACCGTTGTCGTCTTCCCTTCCCCTTTGAGCGCGCTGGTTATTTGAATCACGACCGAGCCATGTCCTTCTGTCGACAACACCAGTCTTGAAGCAGCCATGCGGTATTGTTCTGCGGCGATCGAGTGGGGCTGCCACTTCGCAACAAGATTAAGCTGTGGTGGAAGCGCCTCTTCATCGCGCGCGCCGGACATCCCGGATAGAAATCGCCTCCCTGCTCGTCCCTCAGACAAGGGAGAACCCGCCTCCGCACGAATGATAGAATTCTTTGTTTGACGGCGTAGCTTAGGGTCCCCGGAATAAAATTTTGGAATAGTCGCCAACACTCGTACCTTCGGCAACATTTCCACTTCCTCTCGGCGTTTAAACGTTGGATTCATTTGATCGAGTCCGATCGCGAGACCTACGCCTAGTCCACACCCCCCCAACAAGCCCAACGCCATAATGAGAAGTCGATTGGGCTTATCGAGCGCCTGAGGAAGATTGGCCGGGTCCAACACGCGGAACTGCTCGCCTTTTTGGCGCTTCTCCAGATTCTCTGCGACATTGGCATTCAACCGCTTGTCCAGTAATGCCTGGTAATTCTTTTGCCTATTCTCATAATCACGCATCAGGATCATGACGTCCTGTTCCCGCGATGGCGTCTGTTCCACCCGATGCTCAAATTCCTTAATATGTCCCGCAAGCCTTCGGCGGCGGTCCTTGACCGAAGACACTTCGACGGATAGCTCGTTCCGTTGCTTGATCAATTCCCGCAAGTAA
>JBGTMB010000004.1:0-9621 GCA_041743755.1 Nitrospiraceae bacterium
ACGACCGTGATTCCCCGAACGGTGACCCACACCGAGAACCTCCATTGCCTGGGCTATCGAATCGAATATGGAGGGAAAGCCCTGGCGTATTCCGGCGATTCACAATACTGCGACAACCTCGTGCGCCTGTGCGGAGACGCCGACCTCGCGGTGTTGGACTGTTCCTTTCCGGCAAGCCGACCGAACCCGGTCCATCTGCATGCCGGTCAATGTGGGCAGGTGGCCAAAGAGGCCGGAGTCGGCCAACTCGTCTTATCGCACTTTTATCCGATTACCGACCGATACAATGTGCGGGAACAGGCAGGGGAAGCGTTCGGGGGAACGATTGTGGTGGCGCGGGACTTAATGTCAATCAAACTCTAGTAGCTAGTCGTTCGTCGTTCGTGAAGCGTCGTTCGTCCGTTCGGTGGGTCTGATCTGAAACGAGATACGAAATACGCTTCACGTTTCACGAATTACAGTCCGCCTTCGCGAGTATCGCACCCCAGAATCTCGATGAATTTCGTCAGGCGGGCTTTCTTAAGGGGATCATCGAGTTTGGCATAGATGGCCAAGAGATTCTTGATCATGCGGGCCAGAATGGCCCGCACCGGACTTTCTTGTAGATACTTCTCGTCGAATCCATAGCCGGCTTCCGTCAGAAACCGTTGGCAATTTTTCTCGGTCAGTAACGCCCCCCCATTGAAACAATCGACAAAAATCTTGTAGCGATCCGATTCGTACTTCACTAAGAAATGGCCCGGCATCCCGATCCCGTGAATTGGAAGACCCAGCCGCTTTCCGACAAGGAGGTACACCGTCGAGAGGCTGATCGGAATACCCGTCCGTCGATCGATCACACAGTTGAGGTAACTATTCTCCAACTCATAATAGTTCTTCGTGTTGCCTTTGAAGCCCTGCTCCGTAAAGAGGTATCGGTTCAGGGTCTTGATCGTTTCTTCTCCCGATGCGCGAGGACCGATTCGATCCTGTACTTCCTGCGCCATTTCATCGAGCTGTCGCGCATACGACGTGACCATCAGGGAGGGATAGGCATACCTGGCGACCAGGAAGGCGCCACGTTCCAGATCCATCTGATCATCCGGCTGCGCCACCAGCTGCGTGAGTTCATCTTCGAGGTTTCCGCCGCGGATTTCCTCAAGGACCGAGACCAGACGATCGGACATTTCCGGCTGTTCGATTTCCGCTTCTTGAAGCAAGGGAACCGCGGTGGGGCCGATATCAATGAGTTTACCGCTGATGGTCCGGACGATCCTCTCGTCCTCATCGGCCAACAGCCGGATCAACGCCCTGATTTGGCTTTCGTTTGTCAGCATAGTAGAACTCCTCGAAAGCCCGTCCATCAGCCCATGGCCCGACGGAACACCTTGGCGCTCCCGTAGAGACACAGCGCGTCGAAAATCACCATGACGATTACCACCATTCCAACATGGGGAAGGGCTTCAGTCCAGCCGGAAAGGATTAACGGCCTTACCGCATCGATCGCCCAGGTCATCGGGTTAAAACGCGCCAGAAATCCCATCCAGGCAGGCATCCCCGTCAAGGGGACCAAGGCCGAACTTAAAAAAATCATCGGGAGCGAGAGAAAGCCCAGGACTGAGAAGAAGTCACCGTGACTTTTCACGGAAAAGGCCATCGCCATGGAAATCGCCGTGAGACCGACGCCGAAAAGCATCCCGATCATTAAAATTGCAGCGATACCAAGAAGCCCGGTTGCCGGTTGAACGCCGAACAGAAAGGCCACCCCGAGGATCACGAGCACTTGGAGCGAGGTGATCGTCATAACAAAGATGAAGCGGCTCAGGATCACAGAGGTTCGATGGATCGGCGTAGTCATCAACCGCTCCAGAAACCCGTTCTCCTTGTCGAACAACAGATCGACGCCCCCGGCGAGCCCGTTGTTGAGCACCGTCATGACGACCACGCCGGCCGTCAGAAAGCTGATGTAGTCCGGGGCCCCCGTCACTTGCACATCCGCAGCTCGCTGGAACAAATTGCCGAAAAAAATCAACCAGAACAGCATCGGTTGCACGAGCGTGAACAACATACTGAACTTCTCGCGGCTGAGCCGCTTGACCCACCGCATCGTCAGCGCACTGATTTCTTGCCAATATTCGCTCATCCGATTCGCTCCAGTTACGAGTGCTGCGTGCTGAGTCCTGAGTATTCAGACAAGATACCCCTCATCATTCAACATTCTCTTTCGGCAATTCATCTTTCATCGATCGGCCCGTATGGGCGATGAACACGTCGTCCAGCCGTGGCCGGTGGTACTCGATAAATTCCAGTTGGCAGTCCAATCGATTGGCGGACTCGAGGATGGCGGGCAGGGCTTTCTCCGGCGACTCGACCCGGATATCCAAACCGGTCGGTGTGGCCTTCACCGCCCGCATGGCCGGTTGGTTCGTCAATGCAGAGACCAGCGTCGGGATCTTGCTCGGGTCCTTCAAGGTCAACGACACAATATCGCCGCCTAATCCTATCTTCAGCTCAGCCGGCGATCCGAGCGCCTTGATTGATCCCTTGTCGATGATGGCCAGCCGATCGCAGAGTTGGTCCGCCTCATCCAAGTAATTCGTCGTCATCACGATCGTCATGCCGCGTTCCTTCAACATCCGCACATAGTCCCAAATCCGGAGCCGGCTCTGCACATCCAAGCCCAGCGTCGGTTCGTCGAGGAACAAGATCTTGGGGTCCGGCAAGAGGCCGCAGGCGATATCCAGCTTCCGTTTCATCCCTCCGGAATAGGTTTTCGCCGCGCGATCGGCCGCTTCTTCTAGTTCCACGAGCTTAAGCAGCTCGGCAATGCGTTTGGCGGCTTCGGCTTTGGATAAGTGATAGAGCGCGCCGAGAAGTTCGAGGTGTTCCCGACCGGTCAGAAAGCGATCGATGGCACGTTCCTGAGGCACATAGCCGATCAGTCGCCGGACAACATCCGCCTCGCGCACCGTGTCGTGGCCCAAGATACTGGCCGTGCCCGACGTCGGTATCAGCAGCGTGATGAGCGTCCTGAGTGTGGTGCTTTTCCCCGCCCCGTTCGGCCCCAGTAGACCAAAAATCTCACCGGCATAGACCTCAAACGACAGATCGGAAACCGCCGTATGCTTATCATAGGTCTTCGTGAGCCGAGACACTTGAATCGCGATCGCGCGATCCATCAGCCCCAGCCCTTCGCACCAGATCGATCGTGGATCATGAATTCGATGAGGTCACTGAGGCGGCGGGCTTGTTGATGAAGACTGTCTGCTTCCAACAGAAACTGCTTTTCCAAGGGCGTACACTCCAAGTACGTGGACAGGGTATTGACGATAATCTCATCGCTGACATCTTCCCGAAACAACTCCTGCCATGTCGGCACGTCGCCACGGGATTGGAGATAGGACTCTAGCGTGGCAAACAGTCGGCGGCGGACCATGGGATCCAGCGAGGTCTCTGTGCCTCGAATCGTGACCGCAATCGTGGCCTCACGGTAGGCCTTGTCGTACCACTCTCGTTCAATCGCAAACCGTTCCAGCCCCTGTAATAAGATGTTGGACCGGCCATCGGCCAACGTCTGCACGTTAGCCAATCGACCGACACAGCCCATCGAGAACACGGGCGGATGGCCATAATAGTCTGTCTCCCATCCATCCTTGAGCAGGGCCATGCCGATACACTGCCCACTCGTCACCGCATCTGAGACCATGGCACGGTAGCGTGGCTCAAAAATATGCAGCGGAAGATAGGTCTTGGGAAACAGGACGACATTCGGAAGCGGAAACACTGGAATACGGGATGGAATGGGAAACGGCGTCGCGCTGCGAGGCTGGTCAGGTTCTGGTTGCTCGCGCTCGTGATTGATCTCCATAGCTCACGATAGCTGATGGCCGACAAAGTTGTCAACGGCGCGAGGTGGGTGTCGTTCACGCATCGAGTCGATGAAAACCCCTATCAACACAGGAGATTTGTGCCGCCACTCGAAGCATGGTATAAGCGCACGCGACACGTAGACATCTCTTGGCCGGTGTGTTCACATGCACAAATTTCTGCGCCATTTCAGGCACGCCATCTTGCTTACCAGTAGCCTGATAATGGTTGTGCCGGGGCTCGCAGCCGATACGGCAGAAGAATTCCGCCTCGCCACGGAAGGCTATCGATACGCCTTTCCGCGTGACCACGGGTCGCATGAAGAGTTTCGCACAGAATGGTGGTATTACACCGGCCAGGTCACGACAAAGGACGGCCGGCCATTCGGCTATGAGCTCACCTTCTTTCGCCGTGGTATGCCGCGCGAGCAGACGAAAACCCTCCCGTCGAAGTGGGCCGTCTCGCACCTATACCTAGCCCATTTCGCCATTAGCGATCTCAGCAAAGGCCGGTTTCACTATACGGATAGAATGAGCCGCGCCGCGCTGGGCAAGGCCGGTGCGGCGCAAGATCGTCTCCACGCCTGGATCGATCGGTGGCGCGCCGAATCGCCGTCGACCGCTCCCGACACCCAGATCCTCGAGGCCGCAGAGGGCGACCTCGCCATCCGGCTCACGGTCTCGTCGGAAAAACCTCCGGTCGTGCATGGCACCAACGGGATCAGCCGCAAAGGTCCGCTCGTAGGGCAAGCCTCTCACTACTATTCCTTCACCAGACTGGCCACAACCGGCACCCTCACAGTCGGGGGTGAATCGTTCGACGTGACCGGCGCCAGCTGGATGGACCATGAGTTCGGATCTGCCGATCTCGACAAGGGTCTCGTCGGATGGGACTGGTTCTGTCTGCAGCTCGATGACCAAAGAGAACTCATGCTCTATCGACTTCGACGGGCAGACGGCTCGGCTGATCCCGCCTCAAGCGGTACACTCATCGATCGTGACGGACAGGGGCATCATTTATTGCTCGGAGACTTCACTCTCGAACCAACCAGTTATTGGACCAGCCCTACAAGCAAGGCTCGCTATCCACAACGTTGGCGCCTGACCATTCCCTCACAGCAACTCTCACTCGAACTCATTCCCCGCATGGCCGATCAGGAACTCTCCCCAAAACGCAGTACACAAGTCACCTATTGGGAAGGCGCCATCGAGACAACCGGCACGGCGCAGGGAAAACCGATTCACGGACAGGGTTACATGGAACTCACCGGCTATGTCGAACGGATCATGCAGAAACTATAGCAAGATGCTGAAACAGGCTGCTAGCGGCGTTCTCGCATCGCTCAGAGGCTCAACGTACCGAAGCGTACGCCTCGCCTCTTCGCTCGCTGCGGTCTTGCTAGACAGCCTGTTTGAGCATCTTGAGGCTACTAATGAAGCGCCTAACTCGTGACCCTGAGACATGGAGAAAATCGGGAAGTAGCCGGGAGGCTCATCGCCGATGAGCAAGGACGAGGCCAAAGACGTGCGTGAGGTGGTAGATGCCATCTACCGCTCAGACTCGCGCCAGGTGCTCGCGACCTTGATTCGTCTCCTCGGCGACTTTGAGACTGCCGAGGAGGCGCTACACGATGCGTTTGCCGTCGCTGTGGAACAGTGGGCACGGAATGGTGTGCCGGCCAATCCGCGGGCGTGGCTCGTCTCGACCGGCCGCTTCAAAGCTATTGACGGCATACGAAAGCGCACGCGGCAGGATGCGTCACTGGACGAACTGGCAAAACAATTGGGATCTGCCTCCACCAGCCTCGATGAGGAACAGCAGGAGGACGAGCACCTCGATGACGACCGGCTGCGATTAATATTTACTTGCTGTCATCCTGCGCTTCCCCCAGAGGCTCAGGTGGCGATGACGCTGCGCGAAGTCTGCAGCCTCACCACCGAGGAAATTGCGCGAGCCTTCCTCACGAAACCTGCCACAATTGCTCAGCGCATTGTGCGGGCGAAAGCAAAGATTCGTGACGCACGTATACCCTATGAAGTCCCGTCGGAGAAAGAACTGCCGGATCGCCTGGGCACTGTCCTCCGCGTCGTCTACCTCGTCTTCAACGAAGGATACTCGGCCTCATTCGGTGAAGCCGTCACACGGCATGATCTCTGTGGCGATGCGATCCGCTTGGGACGAGTGCTAATTGAGCTGCTCCCAGAGGCTGAAGCGACAGGACTCCTAGCCCTGATGTTGTTGCAAGACTCACGACATGCCGCACGCACTTCGCCGACAGGCGACCTCATTCTCCTGGAGGACCAGGATCGCTCACTCTGGAATCAGAGTCAGATCTCGGAAGGAGCTTCACTGGTAGAGCGCGCACTGTCTACAGGCCAGGTCGGCCCCTACACCATCCAAGCCGCGATTGCGTCGGTACACACACAAGCTTCAAGCTCTACTGCAACAGACTGGGCTCAGATCGTCCGGCTCTACGACATGCTGCTCCAAACGAATCCCTCGCCCGTGGTCGAGCTCAATCGCGCAGTGGCAGTGGCTATGCGCGACGGTCCGATGGCTGGACTTGCCCTCATTGACGGCATCCTGGCGCGAGGCGAGCTAGGGAACTATCACCTCGCGCACGCAGCACGAGCCGATTTCTTTCGACGACTAGGACGAACCGCCGAAGCTCGAGCTTCCTACAAACGAGCACTGAGCCTTACGCAACAGGAACCGGAACGGCGGTTTCTGGAAAAGCGTCTAAACGAACTGCAAGAATGAGCTTGAGTAATGATTACGCTTCCGACTTTGCAGTAGATTGGTCCCACCGAACTGCTCAGCAGCCTCGCTTAGTTGCAAGAAGAGGCCGCAATAATTATTCTCGTGGCTTTAGAGAGGTTATCATGCCGTATGTCAATGTTCAGATCACCAAGGGTGTGACGAGAGCGCAGAAGGCTCAACTTGTGCGAGAGATGACGGATTCGCTTGTCCGCATACTCGGAAAGAAACCGGAGCACACTCACGTCGTGATTCAAGAAATTGCAGAAGCGAACTGGGGATTTTCAGGACTACTGACGGACGACTGGAAGAAGAGGCCGCCCCGTAAGCCGACGAGAAAAATCTAGAAGCGAAACCAGACGCATTGTAAAGACTCAACCGCCGCCAGCAGTACTGGCGGCCATCGAGCCAACATCCAACCAAACCTGCAGGACCACCGTGGTTTTCTCCGACACGACTTCAGTGAGCATACCGGCATCGATGTCACGGAAATAGCCAAAGATATTTCTGTGCAGGCGACGGGAACGCACAGCAGAGGCTCGCGTTTCCTATCAACGAGCCATGAGCCTCACTCAGCAAGAACCAGAACGGTGGTTTCTTGAGCGGCCCCTGAACGAGCTGCCAGAGTAAGGTAACGAGCCTGCCAATCGGTAGCATGTTGCAGCGGAATATCGGTAGTTGCAGTAGAAGTCTTTGTGAATAGCGCGGCTTGGTTGGGCGACAATATTTTTTGCGCAATGGTCCTTCCAAGCTCGCTCGTTATCTCTTTAGGGACGGGGGCTGAATGATCTTCCACTGCGCGCGTCCAACGAGGGCTTTCTTAAGCCGCGCGTTGCGCGAGCACAGAAGATCATCAGGCTCCATCCCCTTCACCCCTTACAACCGCTCATACTCCGCCTGCACCAACTGCGGATCATACGTGCGTTCCAGCCTGCGGACGATGAAGTGACCCCGTGCCATCTCCTGGAAATGGTCGATGAACAGGACATTGATCACGGCGCCTCCGGCCGCACCAATGACGGGTACGGCTTGCGCGGCAACCTTTTCTGAGACGTTCACGCCAAAGCGCGTGGCCAACTGTGTGATGAACCTGACGATGGCTGGTGCGCCCTCTTCGACCAAACCTCTCTGCGCAATATACCCCGCAGCGTCTGAGACCGACTTCGCCAGAGCTGCACGCATCAGGAAGTAGGCGGATTCACTCGCGTCATCGCTCTTGCTGGGCCCGCCAAGCGCGAAGACCTCAAGGCAGGCCAGTTTGGCGTCCGGCGTCCGGAGGCGTTCACCCTCACTTCGTGCGATATCCGCGATGGAGCGCAGCATGATCGTGGTGGATACAGGCAGCTCGACCGGAAGACCGAGCAATCCGAAGGCGCCTCCCCCAGCGCCGGTCGCCGCGACCGCAAGCTTGTGGAGGAACTCCCAAGAGTTCGCCTTCGGCTTGTCGTCCAGTGTCAGCAGCGCAGCCTGTAGCGCTGTCTCTAGCGACTTCCTTGTCGCCTCATTGACGACCTGTGCCCATTTTCCTGGGAGTCGCTGAAGCGCCATTTCAATCGGCATGCCGATCAACCCCGTGATCTTTACTGCAAGGCCAGGATTCTCAAGGAGAGCCTTCGCATACCGTAGAGCTTCTTGATCTTCGTACGATAGATTCACGCGACCTCCTTCTCTCAGTTGCCACCCAGCTATGAAGTGAGCAGGAACAGACACCGTGGCCCAAGCAGTCTACTCATGACAGCTTCCTTATTTTAAGGAAACCCGACGCTGCAAGGAATATCACTCGCTTATAGGGACTTGTCAATTGCCCAAGTTCGGACATGGAACCCAATGTCGATTTTGACCTCGCCCGACGACTATCTTATGACAACAAAACTTCCCGACAAATAGGAGGGTGCCATGGCGAAACGAGTGCAGAAGCGACAGGTGAAGCCAGCTAAGACAGCGGCGAGTGTCTGCTGGTTCGATGTTCCAGCCGATGATCTTGGGCGGGCTAAGAAGTTCTATCGCTCGTTGTTCGGCTGGAAGTTCGCGAAGTTGTCCGCGGCCGTGGCCGACTACTGGCATATCGACACCGGTGGGAAGGATGCCTCGCCGGACGGCGGACTCCTGCCGCGCGTGCATCCCGGGCACTCCATCACGGTCTACGTGGCCGTCCCATCGGTTGACAAGGCCGTGGCAAAAGTCCAAAAACTCGGAGGAACCGTTTGCAAGCCGAAGACCGCTGTGCCGCACATGGGCTACTTCGCGATGTGTGAAGACACGGAACACAATACGTTCGCGCTCTGGGAGATGAACGAGCGCGCAAGATGACATAGAGGCATTCGCTCGCACACTCATGAAGGAGCACACGATGAAATACCTTTGTTTGGTCTATGTCGAAGAAAAGACACTTCACGCGATGCCGCAGAACGAGCGGATCGCGCTTTCCAACGAATCAATGACATACTGCGATGAGCTGCAGAAGCAAGGCCAGCTCCTTGCAGCCTCACCACTCCACCCGGTGGAAACCGCCACGACCGTGCGAGTCCGCGAGGGGAAGACATCGACGACCGATGGTCCGTTCGCCGAAACGAAAGAGCAGCTCGGCGGCTACCTGCTGATCGACGTCAGAGACCTCAACGACGCCGTACGGATCGCGTCGAAATTTCCCGCAGCCCAGTACGGGAGCATCGAGGTTCGACCACTCAAAGAAAACGGGTGCGCGTAACAACCAGCCGCAATCATGCCGGGAGTCACACGATGAAGTTCATGTTGATCGTGCATCATAACGAAGACGCCTTCGAGAACATGGACAAGGAGACGCAATCGCAACTCCTCACCGAATCCATCGAACTGACGCACCAGTTGCATGCCACGGGACAATACGTCCATGCATCGCCGCTGCAACCAGCGGCGACGGCAGTTATGGTGCGAGTGCGTGAAGGCAAGCCGCTGGTGACCGACGGCCCTTTCATCGAAACCCGCGAACAGATCGCGGGATATTTTCTGATCCAGGCCCAGAATCTTCGTGAAGCTATC
>JBGTMB010000005.1:0-40490 GCA_041743755.1 Nitrospiraceae bacterium
AGAGATGGTGATGCCGGGGGATAATGTGAGTGTGACGGGGGAGTTGATCAGCCCGATCGCGATGGATCAGGGGTTGCGGTTTGCGGTGCGCGAAGGGGGCAAGACGGTCGGCTCCGGCGTCGTCACCGAAATTCTGGCATAGCGTTTAGTTGAATGAATAGAGGAATGCATGGTTAAGGTTGAACAAAGAATCAGGATTCGGTTGCGCGGGTTTGATTACCGTGTCTTAGACCAATCTGTGGCAGAAATTGTGGAGACTGTCCGCCGGAGTGGAGCGAAAATTGTAGGTCCCATTCCGCTTCCCACTCGCATTGAGAAGTTTACGGTGCAGAGTGCGACACATGCAGATAAGAAGGCTCGCGAGCAGTTCGAAATCAGAACGCATAAGCGTTTGATGGACATCATGGACGCAACGCCTGAGACCATGGATTCCCTGATGAAGTTGAACTTGGCCGCCGGCGTGGATGTTGAAATTAAGCTTTAAGGGTCGATGCCTGACAAGGGACATTACGCATGACGAATGGGTTATTGGGTAAAAAACTGGGGATGACCCAGATATTTGACGAGACGCGGTTTACGCCTGTGACCGTTATTGAGGCAGGGCCTTGCCGTGTGGTTACAATCAAGACAAAAGAGCGCGATGGCTATGAATCTGTCCAGCTGTCTTTTGGTGAGGTGAAAGAGCGTAAGCTTTCCAGGGCCGAGTTGGGGCATCTGAAGAAAACAGAGGCTCCAGCCACTCGTGTACTGAGAGAGTTTAAGAAAACCGGCGAGGTGACCGTAGGACAGTCCGTCAAAGTCGATATTTTTAAGAAAGGTGACTGGGTTGATGTCACGGGTATTTCGAAGGGAAAGGGATTTCAGGGGGTGGTGAAGCGGCATCATTATGCCGGAGGCCCTGAGTCTCACGGATCTATGTTTCATCGTCATCCCGGTTCGATGGGAGCCAGCTCCTATCCTTCTCGTGTCTGGAAAGGGAAGACATTGCCTGGGCATATGGGGGCGAAACAAATTACAGCACAGCGATTGAAAGTGATTGAATCAAGACCTGATGAGAACTTGCTGTTCGTTCGAGGGGCAATCCCTGGTGCGGCAAACGGACTAATCATGGTAAGAAAGTCGAAGAAGGGGTAAAGGGGCATGCCCACGGTTGATGTCGTTGATTTAAAGAAGCAAAAAGTTGGTTCTGTCGATCTTCCCGAGGAAGTGTTCGGCTGTAAGCCGCACTCCGCCTTAGTACATGAAGCCGTAGTGATGCAACGTGCCTGTGAACGTCAGGGTACAGCGTCGACATTGCGACGAGGAGAAGTGGCAGGGTCTGGGAAAAAGCCATGGAAGCAAAAACATACTGGGCGGGCTCGGGCAGGGTCGATTCGTTCGCCGGTATGGCGGCATGGCGGATCGGTGTTTGGACCGAAGCCACGTGATTATTCTTACAGCATGCCAAAATAGAAGTACCGTGCAGCGCTCCAGAGCGCGTTGTCGGCAAAGTTGGCTGATGGGCAGGTGGTGATTGTGTCGAATCTGTCGTTGGAACAACCCAAGACGAAACTGTTGGCGCAAGCGTTGACGAAGTTGGGGGCCGACACGTATGCCTTGATTGTGGCAGGTGCCGGACATGCCGGGTTGACTCAAGCTGCAGCGAATCTTCCTAATGTGTGTGTGGTGGGGCCTGAAGGATTAAATGTGTATGACATTGTACGAGCTGAATTGATCCTGATTCTTGAGCGTGAGTTGACGCGGGTGAAAGAGGTCTGGTCATGAAGGCGGGCCTCCATAAGATTCTATTGCAGCCCTTGTTGACGGAGAAAATTACGGCGATGAGAGAAGGCAACAATACGGTAGGCTTTCTTGTTCACCCCGATTCGAATCGTGTTCAGATTAAGCAAGCTGTCGAGACGTTGTTGAAGGTAAAAGTCGAGCGCGTGAATGTGATGAATGTTTGTGGAAAGGTAAAGCGTCTTGGGCGTTTCTCCGGAAAACGATCGGATTGGAAAAAGGCCTTCGTCAAGCTTAAGCAAGGCGAAAAGTTAGAGCTGTACGAGAGCGCGTAGTAGACATTGCACCGGGCTGACCTCGGTGTGCTGGAAGGACGACTGTAGCATGGGAATCAGGGTATACAAGCCGAGGACACCGGGACGTCGCGGGATGACTGCGGTGACGACCGAAGAACTGTCAAAGAAGAGGCCGGAGAAGTCACTCACGTCATTCCGACGCAGTACCGGCGCTCGGAACAATGATGGGCGGACGACTGTACGTTTTCGTGGAGGCGGACATAAGCGGCTCTATCGGAAAATCGATTTCCGGCGTGATAAAACCGGGGTTCCTGGGACTATTGCTGCGCTCGAATATGACCCTAATCGGTCAGCCAGAATTGCCTTGGTGCATTATAAGGATGGTGAGAAGCGTTATATTCTGGCTCCGGTCGGCTTGCAGGTAGGACATGTCGTGCAGTCAGGTGTGGGTTCTGAAGTTCGTACGGGAAATGCGCTGCCCTTATCCAGCATGCCGTTGGGAACGACTATTCATAATGTAGAGTTGAAGCCTGGAAAAGGCGGACAGTTGATTCGTAGTGCTGGGGGTGCGGCTCAGGTGATGGGGCGTGATGGCGACTATGTGCAGGTGCGGCTCAGGTCCGGTGAAATGCGCAGAATCCTTTCAACCTGCATGGCCACCGTTGGACAGGTTGGCAATACGGATCATGAGAATATTAATGTAGGGAAAGCGGGCCGGGTTCGCTGGTTGGGCAGACGCCCGAATGTTCGTGGTGTTGTGATGAATCCGGTCGACCATCCGCATGGTGGTGGTGAAGGAAAGTCTGGGCAGGGGAATCCCCATCCAGTTTCACCATGGGGGTTACCGACCAAGGGCTACAAGACCCGGAACAATAAAGCAACGGACAAGTTCATTATTTCCCGCCGCAAGTAGGAGTACGCGATGCCGAGGTCAGTAAGTAAAGGCGCATTTGTAGACGACCATCTGCTGCAAAAAGTTGAGCGGATGAATCAGAATAAGGATCGAAAGATCATTAAAACCTGGTCGCGGCGGTCCACTGTTATTCCAGATATGATCGGACATACGTTCGCAGTTCATAACGGAAAAAAGTTCATACCTGTCTTTGTGACGGAAAACATGGTCGGGCATAAGTTGGGCGAGTTTGCTCCGACCAGGTTTTTTAAAGGGCATGGGCATGCCAGGACAGAGAAGTCAGTTGCCCTCAAGTAAGTGACGGGCCGCGGTCTCGGCACATTCGATTGGATGGGAAGGTTATGGCTGAAGCACAAGCAGTTCTAAGGTTTGTACGTGTATCTCCGAGAAAAGCGCGCCCGGTGATCGACTTGATCCGTGGGCAGCAAGTACCAATGGCATTGGCAATGCTGAGAAATTTGCCGCGTCATGCATCGAAGGTGGTCGAAAAGATTTTGCGGTCCGCCGTAGCGAATGCTGAGCAAAAGGAAATGGGCGACAGTGAATCGATGGTGGTGTCGAAGGCATTCGTTGATTGCGGGCCGACGTTGAAGCGGTTTCGGGCTCGATCGCAGGGGCGCGCAAATGCGATTCAAAAGCGTATGAGCCATATTACGGTTGTAGTGTCGGCTGCGAGCATGAAGGAAAAGAAGTAGGTAGAGGCGGCATAAGTGAACAGATTCATTTCTCGTCTGAGTGAGGCATAAGAAGTTATGGGGCATAAGACACATCCGATCGGATACCGGCTAGGATACAACGTGACGTGGTCTTCTCGATGGTATGCCAGTAAAGACTATGCGAAGCTCCTCCATCAGGACATTAAGATTCGCAAGATGGTCAAGCAGCGTCTCTTTCACGCTGGTGTAGCCAAGGTTGAAATCGAGAGATCGGGAGACCAGACGCGCGTAATTATTCACACCGCACGGCCCGGTATCATTATCGGTCGCAAGGGGGCTGAGGTCGATAAGCTCAAGGCGGAGTTGGAGAAGACGTATTCCGGTCAGGTTTATATTACGGTGAAGGAAATTAAGAAGCCTGAACTGGACGCCCAGTTAGTGTGTGAAAACGTCGCAACTCAGTTGGAAAAGCGTGTTGCATTTCGCCGGGCGATGAAACGTAGCGTGCAGTCCGCACTTCGTCTTGGTGCTCAAGGTATCAAGATTATGGTTGGGGGGCGTCTTGGTGGAGCGGAGATTGCCCGGTCAGAGTGGTATCGCGAGGGCCGTGTCCCTCTCCATACTCTCAGGGCTGACATCGATTACGGGTTTGCCGAAGCTCATACAACGATGGGCCAAATTGGAATTAAAACTTGGATTTATAAGGGTGAAGTACTTCCATTGCAACCCATCAATAAAGAATCAGCCTTTGACCGTAGGCTTGGGTAACTGAAGAGGGTATTGTGTTAGCACCAAAGAAAGTAAAGTTTCGTAAAATGATGAAGGGGCGTATGACCGGTAAGGCCTATCGTGGCGGTCAGATCACCCTTGGAGAGTTTGGCCTCAAGGCGCTTGAGCCAGGCTGGATTACCAGCAGGCAAATCGAGGCAGCTCGCATTGCGATCACTCGATGTGTGAAGCGTGGTGGCCAGGTGTGGACGAGAATTTTCCCTGATAAACCGATTACCAAGAAGCCGGCTGAGACTAGAATGGGTAAGGGGAAGGGCAACCCGGAGTACTGGGTCGCTGTGGTTAAGCCTGGCCGTATTCTCTATGAAATGGATGGTGTGACGCCAGAAGTTGCTAAAGAGGCATTCCGTTTAGCATCGCATAAGTTACCCATTGCCACTAAGTGTGTGATCCGTGGTGAGTTTTAGCATTAATTGAACAAGGCGCAGGGGCAAGGAGAGCATTTTCATGGACTTGAAGGAGTTACGCCAGCTTACGGAGCCTGAGTTGGCGGAGAAGGGGCAGCAGCTCACACAAGAACTTTTCAATCTTCGGTTCCAACTGGGAACAGGGAGGCTGGAAAACCCTATGCAAGTTCGTAAAACGAAGCGGTCCATTGCCAGGATTAAGACGCTTCAGCACGAGCTGGTACAGGCTGGTCCAACTTCCATCACGGCGAAAGGGGCTTGAGGATGGGCGAATCAGAAAATAAACGGCGTGAGTGGGTTGGACGTGTGGTCAGTAATAAGATGAATAAGACCGTGGTTGTTGAAATCGAGCGCTCGGTTATTCATCCACTCTATCGGAAGGTGCTTCGTCGGGTCACTAAATTCAAGGCCCATGATGAGGCCAACGTCTGCAAGATTGGTGACCGTGTGCGCATGGTTGAAACAAGGCCGATTAGTAAGGACAAGCATATGCGAGTGATTGAAGTGGTGGATAAGTGACGTAATGAATAGGTTGTCATTGGGTAAGGGATAGAGGGAAGACTCGAATTATGATTCAAAGCTATACCTACATGGATGTGGCCGATAACTCTGGCGCCAAGCAGGCCATGTGTTTTCACGTGCTTGGGGGAACCAGGCGTCGGTACGCTTCTCTTGGAGACATTGTTGTTGTCGCTGTCAAGGAGGCGATTCCTGCAGCCACAGTCAAGAAGGGTGATGTGAGCCGAGCCGTGGTTGTGCGAACAACCAAGGAAGTGCGCCGGGAAGATGGTTCCTATATCAAGTTTGATCGGAATGCCTGTGTCTTGATCAATAAGGATGGTGATCCGGTTGGAACTCGTATCTTCGGACCAATCGCGCGCGAACTACGGTGGAAAAAGTTCATGAAGATTATTTCCCTTGCTCCGGAAGTGCTGTAGCGGGGATGGAGACGGCGAGATGAGTAAGCAGGAGTTGAAAAAGAATCGAATTCGTAAGGGCGATGTTGTGGTTGTGATCGCCGGTCGTGATCGTGGTAAATCGGGGAAAGTGCTTTCGGTTGATCCTGGAGCGGGGAAGGTCGTGGTCGAAAAGGTGAATATGATCAAGCGCCACACCAAACCGAATCAGAAGGTCAAGCAAGGCGGTATTCTCGAACGAGAAGCCCCTTTTGCCGTCTCAAATGTCATGTATCTGTGTCCTGTGACGCAGAAGCCGACCCGGCTCGGGGTGCGCACGCTTGATGGTGGCCGGCGGGTCCGGTTCAGTAAAAAATCGAACGACTCAGTCGAGTAGGAGTGAGGACGCCGGATGGCGAAGATTGAATCAGGAAAAGATGGTAAATCGTCAGAGCGCCGTGTACCCAAGAAAAAAGAGGGGTCGTCGGCACCTCAGGCAGTTGACCAGGGTAGTGATGAGTCGAAGTTCGCTCCGCGGATGCGCGAAACCTATCTGCAGAAGGTCGTTCCTGCGCTCATGAAAGAGTTCGGCTACAAAAACATCATGCAGGTTCCAAAGCTTGAACGGATCGTGCTGAACGTAGGTATGGGTGAAGCGATTCAGAACGTGAAGCTGCTAGAAGGCGCCGCCGGAGAGCTGGGTGCAATTACAGGCCAAAAGCCTCTGATCACAAAGGCTAAGAAGGCTATTGCCTCCTTCAAGCTGCGACAAGGCATGCCGATCGGTACAAAGGTCACGTTGCGGAGCCGCAGAATGTGGGAGTTCTTTGATCGACTTGTGACGCTGTCGTTACCACGGATTCGTGACTTTAGGGGCGTTTCGCCAAAGTCTTTTGACGGTCGAGGCAATTACACGCTTGGTCTTAAAGAGCAATTGATTTTTCCGGAGATTAAATACGACGAAGTTGCTTCAATCCATGGAATGGACATTACGATTGTCACGACCGCGAGGACCAACGATGAAGGACGCGCACTGTTAAAACATTTAGGAATGCCATTTCGGACGTAATGTCTAGCGAAGGAGTTGCTGGTGTCGAGATTAGCGCTAAGAAATAAATCAGCTATCAAGGCAAAGTTTCCGGTCAGAGACTATCACCGATGTGAGATTTGCGGGCGTGTGAGAGGGTTCTTGCGTCGGTTTCGCATGTGTAGAATTTGCTTTCGTTTGCTGAGCCTGAAGGGTGAGATCCCTGGGGTTCGGAAGTCGAGTTGGTAGGACATCCATTTTTCGCGCCACCGGGCTGATGATGATCATCAGATTATACGGCGAATGTTGGTGAAAGGGTTAGTATGGTTACAGATCCCATTAGTGACCTGTTAGTACGATTGCAAAACGGACTTCGGCGGCGCCACGACACTGTCAGCGTTCCTGCCTCCCGTCTCAAGCGTGAGATCCTTCGAATTCTCCAGCACGAAGGTTATATTCAAGGCGTTCAAGCTGAGGTGGAGGATGGACACCCTGTACTGAAAGTGCAACTGCGCTATGTCGTAGAGGGGCAACCTATGGTGACAGGTATGCAGCGGGTGAGCAAGCCTGGTCGTCGTGTCTATGTAGGGATCAAAGACATTCCACGGGTCAAGAACGGCATTGGCATGGCGATTTTATCGACTTCGAAAGGGCTGATGACAGATCAGGACTCTCGCCGTGCGGGACTGGGTGGAGAAGTGCTGTGCGCCGTATGGTAATGAGAAGAGCAAGTTGGATTGTCACTGCGAAAGTTGTCTAGAGGAATGAGGCATCGATGTCGCGTATAGGAAAGAAGCCAATTGATATTCCATCAGGGGTGGATGTCAAAGTTGCAGGGCCTATCGTGTCTGTAAAGGGGCCGCTCGGGAAGATCGATTGGTCGTTGTCTTCGGGCCTAGGGGTTTCGATGGCAGGTGGACAGCTTGTGGTAAATCGATCGAATGAGGATCGTCAGGTCCGCGCCATGCATGGATTAACTCGTGCAGAGCTGAGTAACATTGTTCACGGTGTGACAAAGGGTTACGAGCGTAACTTGGAAATCACTGGGGTTGGATATAAGGTTGCAGTACAGGGTCGAACCATGAGCTTCAGTTTGGGCTATATCAATCCAGTTATCTACCCAATTCCAGTTGGAATCGACGTGAAGGTGGACAAGCAAACGCTGATTAATGTGAAGGGCGCTGACAAGCGATTGGTGGGTCAGGTTGCGGCGAATTTGCGAGCTATCAAGCCTCCGGACGTCTATAAGCAAAAAGGCGTTCGTTATGCCGGGGAAGTGTTGCGCAAGAAAGCCGGAAAGACCGGGAAGTAAGGTGATGCATGAATATTGCCGATAAAGCCAGTCAGTTAACCAGGCGGAAGCAACGGGTGCGAAAGCGCGTGTTTGGAACGGCGGAACGCCCACGGCTCAATGTGTTTCGCAGTCGCTCTCATATCTATGCTCAGATCGTTGATGATCTCAAAGGCGCTACGTTGGTGGCCGCATCCTCTCTGGATAAGTCTCTGCGCACATCTGTGAAATCTACCGGTAGCATTGATGGCGCAAAGGCTGTCGGAAAGTTGTTGGCCGAACGGGCTAAGGTCGCCAAGGTGCAAGCAGTGGTATTTGATCGTGGTGGTCGGATGTATCATGGGCGAGTCAAAGCATTGGCTGAGGCATCGCGTGAAGGCGGGTTGCAGTTCTGAGTCAGACCTCGCTTCCGTTGCGGTATGAGGGCGAGGGGAACAAAGAGGAGAGATGATAGGTGCGAGTTAATCCAGATGAACTAAGCCTGAAAGACAAGGTTGTGTTTATCAACCGGGTCGCGAAAGTCGTAAAGGGCGGAAAACGCTTTAATTTCTGTGCTTTGGTTGTGGTCGGAGATGGACAAGGATGGGTTGGGATTGGGAAAGGCAAAGCTGCTGAAGTACCTGTCGCAATCTCGAAGGCGGTCGAACAGGCCAAGAAGAACCTGGTGCACGTTGCCCTCACATCCGGGACAATTGCGCACGAGGTGCATGGGCTGTTTGGTGCCGAACATGTCCTTCTCAAGCCCGCAAAGAAGGGGGCGGGAATTATTGCCGGAGGCGCTGTCCGTGCGGTGGTTGAGGTTGCCGGTGTCCATAACATCATTGCGAAGACGCTCGGCCGAGGAAATCCGTTTAATACGGTTCGTGCCACGCTCAACGGTCTTTGCCAGCTCCGCAATGCTGAAGACGTTCTTCATATGCGCCGTACCCAGGTCGGTGAGGTACAGAATAGGGTTAGAGTCTGATGTCTACAGTGCAAACTACCGTGGCCGCCCCGAAGGGGTTTGTGATCACCTTACGGCGAAGCCCAATTGGCACACCGCAGAAACATCGACTTGTGTTGACTGGCCTTGGCTTGAGGAAGATCAGGCAGCAGGTGACTCGCCCCAATACTCCACAAGTCAGAGGGATGATTGGTAAAGTGGGATATCTATTGGAAGTGCAGCCACAATGAACTTACATGAGCTTGGTCCTGCAAAAGGATCCAGAAAAAAACGAAAGCGGATTGGTCGTGGCCCAGGTTCTGGCCATGGGAAAACATCGGGCAAGGGGCATAAGGGTTTGCTGGCCAGATCCGGAGGTCGAAGCCGCCAGGCCGGAGGGTTTGAGGGTGGACAGATGTCCCTCATTCGTCGAGTACCGAAGCATGGATTCACCAATATATTTCGCAAAGAATATTCGATTGTCAATGTGAAGAGCTTGGGTGACATGATGGTGTCTGGTACCATCACACCACAAGCATTGGTCGATGCCGGCCTGGTCAAGCGGAAGTCATTGCCGATCAAGGTTCTAGGAAACGGAGATCTTACCAAGGCGATTGTGGTGCAGGCGCACAAGTTTAGTAAGTCTGCAGAAGCAAAGATTCAAGCAGCTGGAGGGAGAGTCGAGGTCATTCCCGGTGTTTGAGAGACTCCTGACCAGTTTTCAGAATATTCTTAAAATTCCCGAGTTACGTACCCGGATCCTCTTTACCATAGGGATGCTGGTGGTGTATCGGATCGGGGCGCATATTCCTACGCCTGGGATCAATGGCGAGGCCCTTTCAGAGTTTCTGCAAAAGGAAGGCGGCGCGCTACTCGGATTTTTAGATATTTTCTCAGGCGGATCGCTTTCACGATTGACGATCTTAGCGCTGGGCATTATGCCGTATATCAGCGCGTCGATTATTCTTCAGTTGCTCACCGTAGTGGTCCCGCATCTCACGAAGTTAGCCAAAGAGGGCGAGCGCGGTCGGAAAAAAATTATTCAGTACACTCGATTTGGCACCATCGGTATTGCGCTCATTCAAGGATTCGGGATCGCCATCGGTCTTGAACAAATGAATAACGGCGCATTTGTGATGGATGCCGGGTGGGGATTCCGTCTGATGACGGTCATCACTTTGACGGCCGGTACCGGCTTCCTGATGTGGCTCGGTGAGCAGATTACCGAGAGGGGGATCGGAAATGGCATTTCCTTGATTATCTTCGCGGGGATTGTCGCGCGTCTCCCCTCGGCTGTCGGGCAGACGTACAACCTGTATGAGATCGGTCAGTTGAATGCGTTCTTGTTGATCAGTTTGGCCCTGCTCATGGTCCTGGTGGTGGGTGCCATCGTCTTTCTGGAAAGCGGGAGGCGGAAAGTACCGGTTCAGTACGCAAAGCGGGTCATCGGACGCAGAGTATTCGGGGGGCAGAGTACGCATATTCCACTGAAAATCAATACAGCAGGGGTGATTCCCCCTATTTTTGCATCGTCCATTATTGCATTTCCTGCGACGATTACCGGGTTTTTCGAGACGCCATGGATCAAGGATATCGGCGCGCAACTCGCACCTGGATCGCTGCTATACACTCTGATGTATGTCGGCCTTATTCTGTTTTTCTGTTTCTTTTATACAGCCGTGGTTTTAAACCCAGTGGACATGGCGGACAATATGAAGAAGTACGGTGGATTCATTCCCGGGATTCGCCCTGGGGTACGAACTTCTGATTATATTTATAAGGTGCTGACGAGAATTACGTTTGCCGGGTCGATCTACCTTGCGATCGTCTGTGTAATTCCTGAACTATTAATCTATAAGCTAGGTGTGCCGTTCTATTTCGGCGGTACGTCGCTGCTGATCGTGATCGGAGTCGGTCTCGATACCGCACAACAGATTGAATCCCATATGCTCATGCGGAATTATGAAGGGTTTCTCGGCAAGGGCATGGCCCCCCTTCGTGGACGGAGCGGGTGACGGGGAATCCATGCGCGTGGTATTTCTTGGCGCACCAGGAGTAGGCAAGGGAACTCAGGCTGACCGTATTGCCGCGCAGTACCACGTAGCGAAGATCTCAACAGGTGATCTTCTTCGCGAAGCGGTTCGCACTCGAACCACACTGGGTCTGGAGGCGAAGAGTTATATGGATCAGGGGGGGTTGGTTCCTGATGCCGTGGTGATAGGGCTGGTACGGGAAAAGTTAGCTGATCCCAGTTGCACGAATGGTTTTGTCCTAGATGGTTTTCCCAGGACAGTTCCGCAGGCGGAAGCCTTGGGTACAGTGTTGGTTTCAAAAAGGATCACGCTGGATCGGGTTGTGAATTTTCAGGTTTCTCGTGAGGATGTTGTGCGGCGATTGAGCGGGCGCCGAAGTTGTCCGAAGTGTCAAGCCACCTTCCATCTAGACTTTGCCCCGTCTAAGATTGATGGGATATGCGATCGGTGTGGTGAGCCACTCGTGCAGCGCAGCGATGATCGCCGTGAAGCCATTGAGATGCGATTAAAAGTCTATGATGAACAAACGGCTCCGCTCGTCCGCTATTATGACGAACGGCAGTTATTATTTCCGATGGATGCATCGGGCGGAGTGGATGTCGTTTTTGGACATCTTTCACAGGAGCTTGCGCAGTACCAGGCGATATGATCATTCTCAAGACGCCGGATGAGATTGCGGTGATGGCTGAGGCGTCAAAAGTAGTGGCAGAGACATTGCAGATATTGCAGAAAGCTGTTCGACCAGGTATCACGACTGATGAGTTGGACCGTTTAGCCGAGGAAGAGATTCGATCACGTGGTGCGCGGCCAGCGTTTAAAGGGTATCGAAACTACCCGAAGACGCTGTGTGCTTCGGTAAATGACCAGGTTGTTCATGGGATTCCCTCCAAGCGAGTGCTGAAAGAGGGAGATATCATCGGTCTCGACCTCGGGGCGATTGTCGGTGGGTTTTACGGAGATTCGGCGATCACGGTTGCTGTGGGGCAGACAACAGAACGGAATGCACGCTTGGTTCAAATCACCGAAGAAGCCATGTATTTAGGAATCAAACAAGCAGTGGTGGGGCAACGGTTGTCTGATATTTCACATGCGATTCAGCAGCACGTGGAATCTTCAGGGTACTCGGTTGTGACGGAATTTGTCGGTCATGGGATCGGTCGGCAGTTGCATGAAGAGCCGCAAGTGCCGAATTACGGGAAATCTGGGCAAGGGCCTCGGTTGCAGGCAGGGATGGTTCTTGCCATCGAACCGATGGTCAATATGGGCGGTGCAGCCGTCAAAGTTCTTGAGGATCGATGGACTGCGGTGACAGTAGATGGGAGTCTCTCGGCGCACTTTGAACATACGATAGCAATTACGTCGAGTGGGTCGCCCGATATTTTGAGCCAGCTCTGAAGAAGACGCACGCGCTGTGACGTGGTGTGGGGAGAAAGGATAGAGGTACGTGCCGAAAGAAGATGTTATTGAGATACAAGGCACGGTAAACGAAACGTTGCCGAACGCGATGTTTCGTGTGTCATTGGACAATGGCCACAAGATTCTTGCACATATTTCAGGCAAAATGCGTATGCACTTTATCCGTATTCTCCCTGGCGACAAGGTGACGGTGGAGTTATCGCCTTATGATCTGACGCGCGGTCGGATCACCTATCGGTTTAAGTAGGAGCGTGAACTGAATATGAAAGTGAGATCGTCAGTCAAGCCAATTTGTGCGAAATGTAAGGTGGTTCGGCGCAAAGGAGTGGTGCGAATTCTCTGCGAAAATCCGCGCCACAAGCAGCGTCAAGGATAGCCGTGCGCTCAAGAGTGGCGGGTGAAATGATCCGAGTCGTCGATGTTCACCCAACTCAGGCCGGTGAGTGTACGACAAGAAGAAGGTAGGAGGAACTATGGCGCGTATTTCGGGAGTAGATTTGCCGAGAGAGAAACGGGTGGACATTGGCCTGACATACGTCTATGGGGTTGGGCGCGCATCGGCACTCTCTATCCTCACCAAGGCTGGGATTGATGGAGCTATTCGTGTTAAGGATCTGAGCGAAGAGCATATCGTCAAGATTCGAGAAATTATTCAGGAGGGACACCAGGTCGAAGGTGATCTGAGGAAAACCTTCTCGATGAATATCAAACGATTGATTGATAGTGGTACATATCGTGGCCTTCGCCATCGCAAGGGGTTACCCGTCCGCGGTCAGCGGACCAAGACGAATGCGCGGACGAGAAAAGGCCGCCGCTCCGGTGTGGGAAGCAAGCCAAAGCCCCCAGCGCGTTCGTAATAACGTACAGCCGATATTTGAGCAGGGAGCCCTATGAGCATTAAAAAAGGAAAGAAGAAAGAGCGTCGGATCGTGCAGAGCGGGGTCGCCCACGTCCAGGCGTCATTCAACAACACGATTGTCACGATCACCGACATGAGTGGCAACACAATTGTGTGGGCAAGTTCGGGAAACCAAGGATTCAAGGGTTCTCGAAAAAGTACGCCGTTTGCCGCTCAACGTGCTGGTGAAGCCGCAGCCAGGAAGGCGATGGAGAGTGGAATGCGTACGGTGGATGTCTATGTGAATGGTCCAGGGTCTGGTCGTGAATCGGCGATCAGATCTCTTCAGGCTGCCGGATTGAGGATACATATGATTCGCGATGTGACCCCAATTCCACACAACGGATGCCGCCCACCTAAGCGGCGTCGTGTGTAGTTCCGTGTATCGAGAGGTTTGAAGGTACAAGAATTCTTGGGCACACCATCATGGTGATGTCCGGTAACTGGAGGTAGAGCAGTGGCAAAGTATCGTGGCCCCGTTTGTCGGTTGTGTCGGCGAGAGGGTGAGAAGTTGTTCTTGAAAGGCTCACGCTGTATGACAGAAAAATGCGCCATCGAGCGACGGAGCTATCCTCCTGGACAGCATGGTCAAAAACGCCCGAGGAACTCAGAGTACAGTACACAGCTCAGAGAAAAACAAAAGCTACGCAGAATCTATGGCCTCATGGAATGCCAGTTCCGTGGCGTATTTGAGCGTGCGGAACGCCAGTCTGGTATTACCGGTGAAGTGCTCTTGCGGTTGCTGGAATGCCGGCTGGATAATGTGGCCTACCGACTAGGATTCGGTGCCTCGCGGAAAGAAGCCAGACAACTTGTGAGCCATGGACATTTGACCATGAATGGTCGGAAAATTAATGTGCCCGGTGCGCAGGTGAAGGCAGGAGACGTCATCAGCATTCGTGAGCGAAGTCGCACGCTGATTTCGATCCAGGCCGCGTTAGATGCAGTTGACGGTCGAGGCATTCCTGATTGGTTAGAGCTCGACAAGACAGCGTTTAAAGGCATGGTACGTGCTTTGCCGTCGAAAGACCAGATTTCGCTGCCAGTCAACGAGCAGATGGTGGTGGAGTTGTATTCTAGATAGAAGCGGACCTGGGGGAAGGGCAGTTAGTCTCTGCGGCAAACAGATGCTGCTCAGGGGTTGGCTACTCGATGAGATGAAGGGGGAGTCATGATTAAAGCGATGAAAGACTTTCAGATCCCGATGCGGGTGGAGGTCGACAAAGATACACAAAACCAAACGTTCGGTAGGTTTACGACAGAGGCCTATGAACGTGGGTTTGGGACGACGGTCGGTAACGCCTTACGGCGTGTGCTGTTATCGTCACTCACGGGTGCGGCAGTGACCACTGTGAAGATCGAAGGGGTCCTGCACGAGTTTTCCACGATTCCAGGCATCACGGAAGATGTCACCTCTATTATTTTGAATGTGAAAGGGTTGCGGCTTGCTGTGCATACGGATAAGCCAAAGACGCTCCGTCTCAAAAAGAAGGGACCTGGTGAAGCCAAGGGATCCGATATTATTCACGATGCCGATGTGACCATTTTGACTCCGAACCTCCATATTGCGACGTTGGACAAGGATACCTCATTCGATATGGAAATGACGGTGAAGCATGGTCGAGGGTACGTGCCTGCCGAGCGCAATAAAGAGGAGGGGCTCCCGATTGGCGTGATCGCAATCGATTCGGTATTTTCACCCATCAAGCGTGTGAATTTTCACGTAGAGAATGCCCGTGTCGGTCGCATGACTGACTATGATAAATTGACCTTGGAAATCTGGACCGATGGGACCATCTCGCCTCGAGATGCCTTGTCTACGGCAGCCAGCATTATGCGTGATCACATTGATATCTTTATCAATCCCGATGAGCGGGTGGAGGGACGTGCCGATCTCGGGGGTGATGAGGCACAACGTGAGGTCAATAAACATCTGTTCCGTAGCGTCAACGAACTGGAGTTGTCGGTTCGTGCCGCAAATTGTTTGAAGAATGCGAACATCAAGACTATCGCCGACCTGGTCCAGAAGACAGAAGGCGAAATGCTGAGGACCAAGAATTTCGGCAAGAAATCGCTCAACGAAATTAAGGAAATCTTGACGGAGATGGGACTGGGGCTTGGCGTGAAGCTTGATGCTGTGCAGCCGGTTAGTGGAAGTCCGAAGAGCGAGTAACGAAACAAGAGGGAACCCGTGCGTCATAGAAAAAATGGCAGACAGCTCGGACGACAGACCAAACATCGATGGGCGCTGTTCAGAAGTCTCGTGACCTCGCTCCTCGAACATGAGCGCATTGAGACAACTGAAGCTAAAGCAAAAGAAATTCGAGGATTCACGGACCGAATGATTACACTTGGCAAGGAGGGGACATTGCCGGCTCGGCGTCAAGCCCTTGCATTTATCAGAAGCAAAGAGGTCGTCTCCAAGCTATTCAGCGACGTGGCGACTCGATTTAAAGATCGCCAGGGTGGCTATACGAGGATGGTGAAGACCAGACGCCGAATTGGGGATGCGGCAAAGCTCGTCGCGATTGAGCTTGTCATGCGTCCGGATACAGTGCACGCGAAGAAACCTGCCTCTGGTGCGCCGGCTCCTGCGACTCCCGCTTCGACCTAGGCCTCCTGTTCGGCAGAGCGAGTTGCACGT
This sequence comes from Nitrospiraceae bacterium, assembly GCA_041743755.1. GTDB lineage: Bacteria > Nitrospirota > Nitrospiria > Nitrospirales > Nitrospiraceae > Palsa-1315. The sequence goes on from JBGTMB010000005.1 coordinate 15,908, forward strand.
GTGATGCAGTATCATGTTTATCAGTTCTCTCTTCTTCACTAAGATCTACAGAAAGCCCCGCTCTTAAGAGCGGGGCATTTTTGACTCCATTGCTAGCGGGTAGACAATATCGGGCTTCCGGTATGCGTTTACTTGATATGGGGCTCATGCTACTATCGTGCCAGTCTATATCGTGTTGTTCACTTTGAAAACAGAGGCAATGTGTGGCAACGCTCAGTGCGAGGAGGTTTGTTAGCGCTGAGTGCGGTGTTAGCCTGTGTTCTTGTCTATTTGCTCGTGACCAATTCGACAATGGTTCTTGCGCCAACCACGGCTGCGCCAGGCTCCATGGACCCAGCTGATGCGAAGATTTCTCAATTCACATTCACTCAAACGAAGGGCGACACAGTTCAATGGAAAGTGCAGGCGCAAGAGGCACGGCTTTTTGAGCGGGACAGGCGGGCGACACTTCAGGTCGTCGCTGTCACGTTGTTCGGCAAGCAAGGAAAGGATATGACGGTCACTGGAGATGAGGGGACATTGAATACGGAGACGAAGGACTTTGTGCTCGCAAACCGATCAGAGCCTCTTGTCATTCGCACCGAGAGTGGGTATGTCATCTACACCAACCATCTTACTTGGACTGATCAGACGAGAGAAATCCGCACACATGATCCTGTCCGTATCGTTGGGCACGGATTAGAGGTGACAGGGCGTGGGTTGCTGGGACATTTAGATCGCGAAGAGTTTGAAGTACTTGAGGATGTCCATGTGGATTTGGCTCCTGCTTCTTAATCTGTTCCCGCTTGGGATGGCTTCATTAAGCGAGTCGGCTGAAGCAGCTATTCCAAAAGCCGGTGCGGATCACACCGTCAGCACCACGATTACGGCCAAGAAGATGACCGTAAAAAATCAAGATAGCCAAGCTGTTTTTGAGGGTGCCGTCGTATTGACTCGTGGATCGTTACAGGTCTATTCCGATCGCATGGTTGTGATGTTCCGAGCACAAGATCCACCTGCGATCGATAGTCAGAAAGGGCCTGAGGCTGTCAAAGGTGGCATCCCTGCGAGAGGGTCCGATACTGTACCAGCTGTCTCGAATCGTTCGGTCAACAGGATCGAGGCAACTGGGCGAGTGAGAATTGAGAAGGATTCGGGGAGTGCCACCTGCGACAAAGCCATATACTACCATGATGGCGATAAGATTGTTCTGACCGGTGACCCGGTGGCTTGGGATAAAGGAACAAGGGTCAGCGGCAAACAAATCACGATGTTTTTGGCAGAGGATCGAAGTGTGGTGGAGGGCGGTTCGCATGTGCGGATCGAACCGGATGGAGGGATGGCGAAGTGATCGAGGCTGTTCAGGGAAACGCGCCACCGACCGGCCTCTCGATGAAAAGGCCGACGGGCGATTGTTTACGTGCAGTAGGATTGGTGAAAAGTTTTCGTGGACGCAAGGTTGTGAAAGGCGTCTCAGTCGAAGTCCATGCCGGTGAGGTCGTGGGCCTGCTAGGACCCAATGGGGCTGGCAAAACCACCATTTTTGACATGATTGTCGGCCTGTGCCAGCCTGATGAAGGCGCGATCTCGCTCGGGGAAGAGGCGATCACAGACCTGCCGATGTATAGACGGGCGCGCAAAGGAATTGGGTATCTTCCGCAAGAATCGTCAGTGTTTCGACGGTTGTCCGTTGAGGATAATATTCTGGCAATTCTTGAGATGCTGGACTACTCTCGGGCAGAGCGTCGCGACCGGGTTGATGCCCTTCTCAAGGAATTGGATCTTAGCCATATTCGGACAAGCATGGCCTATGCGTTGTCGGGTGGTGAGCGTCGGCGGCTGGAGATTACAAGGGCACTTGCGACGAGCCCTTCGTTCATGCTGCTCGATGAGCCCTTTGCCGGGATCGACCCGATTGCTGTCGCCGATATCCAACACATCATTATCCGATTGAAGGAGAAAGAGATCGGTATTTTAATTACCGATCACAATGTTCAGGAGACTTTGTCCATCACAGATCGGGCATACATCATAAACGAAGGATTGATTCTTGAGGCTGGGTCCCCAGAATCGATCGTCAAGAGTGAGACCGCACGGGCGGTCTATTTGGGAGATCGGTTCAAGTTATGACTCTTAAGAGTGTGTGCGTATGAAGCTCAGGCTTGACCTTCGGCTCAGTCAAAAACTAATTATGACTCCCCAATTGCAGCAGGCGATTAAGCTGTTGCAGCTGTCGAGACTTGAACTCCAGCAGAGCCTCACTCAACATTTGATGGAAAATCCGCTCTTGGAGGATCTCCCTGCCGAGGCAGAGGACAGCGAGGCTGAGAGTCCGGAGGAAAAGGCGGAAGACGCGGTGGCGTCGGCAAACAGTGAGCCAACGAATGTGGATGAGTCCACTCCGGAGGAACGAGACACTCCGGATGAAGCTTCGCTGGGAGGGTGGGAAGAGTACTTTGACAGCGACCGTCGAGGGGGACCCGGGTCTCAGACACCTTCGCAGGACGAGTTCCCATCCTATGAACAAACCATGGCGAAAGCCACGTCCTTGGAAGACCATCTTCTTTGGCAGCTGTCGTTTTCAGGTTTATCGGGTCGTGCAAAGGAAATTGGGCGATTGATCATCGGGAATCTTGACGATGATGGGTATCTGCGCATGTCTCTCGCAGAGATGGTCGGAGGAACCGACTTTACAGAAACGGAAGCGGAATCAGTCTTAAAGGATATTCAATGCTTTGATCCAACAGGCGTGGCGGCGCGAGATCTTGTGGAATGCCTACTCTTACAAATTGGGCATTTAGGGAAGAGTCCCATGGGATCATTAGGGGCTCGGCCGGGCGCTTTAAAAGGATCGATCGTTGAAGCCATTGTCCAACATCATCTGAAAGACTTGGAGAAAAAACAATATGCAAGAATTGGGAAAGCGTTAGGCGTCACAGTAGAAGAGGTTTTCCAAGCCACAAAGGTCATCGAAGTGCTTGAGCCAAAGCCGGGGCGACCGTATGCGAATACTCAGAACTATGCGATTGTCCCTGATGTGTTTGTGAAGAAAAATGAAGGGGAGTGGATCGTGCTATTGAATGACGACGGACTGCCGCGTATGAGAATCAGTCCGTACTATAAACAATTGATGGGGCCTGGAGAGAACGGATCAGCTGAGACCAAGGCCTATCTTGACGAAAAGCTTCGGGCTGCGCAATGGGTTATTCGCAGCATCGAACAACGGAATAAGACGATTGTCAAGGTGGTGTCGAGTATCGTGAAGTTTCAGGAGCAGTTTTTTGAAAAAGGTGTGCAGCACCTAAAGCCGTTAGTCCTTAAACAGGTGGCTGAAGATATAGGGATGCATGAATCGACCATTAGTCGTGTGACGGCGAACAAATATATGTATTGTCCGCAGGGAATGTTGGAATTGAAATTCTTCTTTAACGCCGGCCTGCAACGAGCAGATCAGCCTTCCGACATGATGTCGTCCGTGACAGTGCGAGAGATGATTCGGAAAATGGTGGCGGAGGAGGATGCGAGCCACCCTCTAAAAGATGAAGAGATTGCTGCACGGCTGCTCTCACAGCAGGTTGTGATTGCCCGCCGAACCGTGGCGAAATATCGGGCGGAAGAACATATTCCCTCTGCCACTCAGCGGAGACGATTTTTTTAATGGGTGCAGAAATAATTTCAAGCCGGCCTTCTTCATGTGGCGCACCGGTCGGCTGGTTGCAGAGAGGTTCTGGTAGGTGAGCAGATCACTGCGACAGGATATGGCTCACCTCCTTGAATCATCGACGTGTTGAGGTGCCCCATAGTTTTCTGGAGCGTGTGAGATCTTCCCTCTCCAGCTGCGTGTGTCGTAGGTTCCTATCAAAGGTCTCCTCTAGTGTTGTAGATGCATAGATTTAACAATCATAGCTGAATAGCAGAAGGGCTGAGGTTGCTCGGCTTGAAAGGATACATGTCGATAAAAATTACCGGACGTCACCTCGTAATTACGTCGGCACTCAGACAGCATGTAGAAAGTCGGTTCGAGCGGCTTGTGCGGTACGACGTGAAGCTGACCCACCTGGAAGTAATTTTGGGTGTGAACAAACTTCAGCATCATGCGGAGGTTGTGTGTACGATGCAAGGGAGACGGATTCAGGCTAAAGCTTCGACGCAGGAAATGTACACGACGATCGACCAGCTTGTGGATCGACTGGCCACCCAGATACGAAAGTATAAGGAACGCCAGACCGACCATAAAGAACCGGTGAAGAGATTGGCTCGTAAGGCTCTAAGCCCAGTTGCTCGTAAGGAAGATGATGAGGAGATGATCGAAATCATTTGCCCCCCCAAGGTGATGCTGACTTTGGAGGATGCGAAACGCCGGCTCGACTCTCTGCCTGGTTCACTGGTGGTCTTCACGGCACGGTCTTCTGGCAAATTGCAAATTCTACAACGGCTCGATCGTAATCGAGTAGTCCTGATCGATCCGTAAAGGGTAGGCGGGCATGGCTGCGCTCAAGCTGGTCGTCATCAGCGGTCTTTCCGGCTCAGGGAAGTCGCATGCGCTCAAGTGCTTTGAAGATGCCGGGTATTTCTGTATCGACAATTTGCCTCCCGCTATTCTGCCGACCTTTGTTGAGCTGTGTCATCAGCAAGGAGGGGAGATTAAGAATGTCGCGCTTGGAATCGATGTCAGGGAGCGCGTGTTCTTTTCCGACCTCGTAGGGGTTCTTGAGCGTGTGAAAGCGCTTGGGCATGCGGTTGAGTTGATATTCTTCGAGGCTCGCGAAGAGGTGCTGGTTCGTCGATTCTCGGAATCCAGGAGGCCTCACCCGCTTCTCCCGCATCTTCCGGTACTGGAGGGAGTACGAGTCGAAAGGGAGCGTCTCGCCGACTTGCGGTGCCACGCCGACCGGATTATTGATACATCCGATCTGACGGTGCATGAGTTGCGAGAGTTATTGAGCCGGCAGTTTAGAGAGGAGGGGGCGCCGCGTCGATTAACCATTTCTCTCGTAACCTTCGGCTATAAGTTTGGTGTGCCGTACGACATTGATCTTCTGTTCGATGTCAGATTTCTGCGGAACCCGTTCTTTATTCCTGACCTGAAACCATTGACTGGGGAAGACTCACGGGTGAGGACCTATGTGTTGGCTGATCCGGACGCCGTTGCGTTCGTTGGGCAATTAGAAGGCTTCTTCAAATTTCTCATTCCACTCTTTGAGCGAGAGCGTCGCAGTTATGTAAATGTTGGAATCGGTTGCACCGGAGGGCGGCATCGGTCCGTGGCGATTGCCGGCCGACTCCAGGAAAGTTTTTCAGTGCTCGGATACCAAGCGACGGTGACTCATCGCGATATCAGTAGGCAATAACACCTATTTCTACTCCGTACATTTCCCCGCACCCTACTCCTCGATTTCATCTCTCTGCGTGCGCGAAAAGCGATTTGCTTGACAGGTAGAGTGTATGGACTATAGTTAGCATGTGTGATGTAGGTCTGCACAAACTCTTACAGTGGAGTACAGAATGGAAATTAGGACGCAGATGAATGGCAGGAAATCTTCCGTTAGTCATTCATTCTTCAGTGCAGATACGAAGGTGGGGGTGCGGGCGTGAGTTGCAATCCGCGCAGAATTTACAGAAAAACTTGTCTTGTGCGGATAGTCATGTACAGTCAGAGGCACATATGCTGAGCTCATTTAAAAGTCTCTCCGAAACCGACCTGTTCTCGATGTTCACCCCAAAACGGCAGCTCGTCGGGTTGGATATTGGGTCGAGCGGGATCAAGCTTGTCCAGCTGAAGGAAAACCGAGGCCGATACGTTCTCCAGAAGTTTGGCTTTAAGCCACTCGAGCCGGAAGTCATCGTCGATGGTACGGTGATGGATGAGGGACGTGTGGTATCGGCGATCAAGGAATTGTTCGAAGAAACAAAGATCAAGGTGAAACAGGTGGCGGTATCGATTTCTGGCCATGCGGTCATCATTAAGAAGATTAGCTTGCCTCCAATGCCTGATGAGGAGTTGGAGGGGCAGGTACGGCTGGCTGCGGAGCAGTACATCCCCTTCGATATCAATGAAGTGAACATCGATTTCAGTGTGTTGCCGTCTTCCGAAGCTGCGGGTGATACGCAGGGAGAGATGTCGATCATTCTGGTCGCGGCCAAAAAAGACAAGATTAATGAGCTGACTGAGCTTGTCAAAGGTGCGGGGCTGTTTCCGATCGTCATGGATGTCGATGCATTTGCGATCGAGAACATGCACGCAATCAACTATCCTGGCGCGCAAGAAGAGACGACCGCTCTCGTGAATATTGGCGCCAGTGTTATGAATATCAACATTATTCGAGGCGGCACTTCCCTGTTCACACGTGACATTCCGATCGGGGGGAACCGTTATACAGAAGCCATTCAGCGTGAAATGAGCATGTCCTACGAAGAGGCGGAAGAAACCAAAAAGAATGAACGCTCGGCAGGGAGCAATCAGGCCGCGTTAACCACAGTTGTCGATAGCGTCAACGCTGAGGTTGCCTCAGAGATCGCACGGACCATCGATTATTTTAAATCCACGATGCCGGAGGCCGATGTTCAGCAAGTTCTCTTGTGCGGAGGGGGGGCGCAGGTCAAAGGCTTAGTGCCACAACTGAAAGATCGAATGCAGGCAGTGGTCGAGGTCGCGAACCCATTTGGTGAAATTGACACTTCAGGAGCCGGTTTGGATCAGGACACGTTGGCCGAACTTGCTCCGCTGGCCGCCGTCGGTGTTGGATTGGCACTGAGAACGGTAGGGGATCGATGATTCGCATTAACTTATTACCGGGCCCCAAGGGGCACAAAGCGAAGCCCCAGTATGATGTGAGGGCGCAAGCTCTGTTAGGCGTGGGGATACTGTTCATTACCCTGGCAGGGTGTTGGTGGTACTCGGCCTCGCTCGACGAAGAGATCGCTGCACGACAGACTGAAAAAAATGACAAGGAGAAGCAGGTCGCGCAGTTAAAAGAACAAGTGAAGAAGGTCTCCGATTTTGAGAGCCGAAAGAAGGTACTAGAGGATAAGAATCGTATTATTGATGAATTGGAAAAGTCACGTGTCGGCCCCGTGAAGGTACTTGACCATGTCAGTCACAGCTTAGAACCTTTGAAAGTGTGGCTCCTCAGAGTCGCCGTCACGGGGAAGGATATCGATCTTGAAGGTCGTGCTGCGACCAACGACGACGTGGTGGAATTCGTGAACAACCTGCGTCGTACCGATTATTTTTCGAATATCAATCTTCAAGAAAGTCGGGCGGCAGTGGAGAATCAACTCAATATCTACCAGTTTAAACTTGGTTTCCGTCTCAAAGGGTAAGAATGATGAAGCTGCCTTCCATGAATCTTGAGCTATTGCGGGCGATCCCCTTGGTTCAGAAACTGGGGCTTCTCCTGATGGTTCTTGCCGGGATTATTGTCGGGTTCTATTACTATGTTGCTGAACCAAAATCTATGGAGATTGCAGGGCTCCAGGGAGCGATCGGCACGCTCGACAGCGAGATTCAAACGTTGACCATTAAAGTCAAACATCTTGATGAGCTTATTGCGGCCAGTAAGCAACTCGAGATTGAGCTTGCCAAAAAGCAAGAACGGCTGCCGCCTGAAGGGGAAGCCGTTATGCTGCTCAAGCAGGTATCAGACTTAGGGATTCGCCTTGGGCTCGACATTAAGCTGTGGAAACCGAGTCCTAAGAGCGAAGATCCATCGAAGCTATTTGTGCGGATGCCGGTGAACGTGGAGGTGTCGGGAGGGTACCATACCGCCGCTTTATTTTTTGATCGAATCAACGCGATGCCTCGGATTGTGACTGTGTCAGGCCTCAAGATGGGCGCTCCAAAGTTTGAGAAGGGGCGTGTCGTCACACAGACGGTGTTCGATCTTGTCGCCTATGCAGCAACGGATGAGACCAAGTTGGTTGCAGCGGCTCCAGCAATTTCGCAGAAGAAATAAGGTGCAAAGTCTTGGATGAGTGTGCGGCCATGAACAGTGAATGCCATCTGTGAGAACCGGCGGTCAACCATGAAGACAACAAGCATAATTCTGATTGGATGTGCTGGACTGCTCGTGGCAGCTGGCCAGGGCTTTGCTGAGACAAGTATGAGCGGCCACCTTCGACAGATTAGCCCAATGCGGCAGGACTCCCTCAAAGTCCCTTCTCTCAACGATGTGCCGAGGCACGTGTCATCTCCAGCTCCAACCGCGGCAGCCGGCGATGGGGATGTCCAAGCAGTCGACCCCAATTCAATATTGGAATCGGTGGGTGTTCGCTCCTATGACCCTTCTGGCCGACGCGATCCGTTCGCCCCGGTGCTGCAATTGTTGGGACTTGGACCTATTGATCCCACATTACCTCCGCTCCAACGTGTCGGACTTACGGAGATGAACTTGATCGCCGTGATATGGGGGGCCTACGGCTATACGGCTATGGTTCAGACTCCAGATGGAAACGGGTATACGGTGCGTCGGGGAACGCGAATCGGTCCCAACAATGGCGTGGTGAGCGCTGTGACGGAGAAGGGTATTGTGGTGCAAGAACGGTTTACAGATGTGTATGGGAGCAAACAGGAGCGGGAATATGTCAAGCTCCTTCACCCGAAAGAGGGCCCAGAATGACACCTAAGCTGAACACGACAACGACAACATTTATTGGCGTACTCTCGGCGGTGGGAGCGCTCAGTGTCCCGATAGCCATACCGCCGATAGAGGCGTCGACCGACGTCCCAGCTGTCGATTCAGTCTCGCCCTCGATCATTGAAAGAGATCTGGCGCAGACCTTGACTCGTCTCGATGTTCAACGGGGTACGAACGACATCCGGGTCATTATTTCAGGGGATGGAAGGCTGGCCCATGAGGTGGTACGTCTCGATGAGCGACGCCTCATGATCGATATTCCAGGAGTGGCTTCTGCCGTACATAAGCCGGTCATATCGGTGAATCACCAAATATTGAAGCAAGTGCGTCTAGGTTATCATGCTGATAGAGTACGAGTGGTATTGGATCTTACCGGTGCAGCAACATACTCGGTTGAATCGCAAGGTGCGAGTCTTATTGTAACGCTTCGAGAAGGTGCCAGTACGGATATAGGCGCAAATGATGGCTCTTACCGCAGTGAAACCGCTAAAGACACAAGGCCAGAGAATCCTATGCTGCTGCCGATTCAGGCGGATGTCGCTTCTCCGGTGGCCCATCGGGCAATGGCTGCGGTTCAGCGGTCTTCGATGAAGTTTCATGTGCGGCCTGTCCAGATGACGTCCGATCCAGATAGCAGTGAGAAAAGCACGCCAAAGGAAGATTTGGTCGTTGGAGAAACCCGTTATGTCGGTCGGCGTATTTCGCTCGATTTTCAGCAGGCCGACATCAGTAACGTGCTACGCCTCATTGCTGAGGTCAGTGGCTTTAACATGGTGGTCGGTGAAGGGGTTAAGAGCAAGGTGACGATGAAGCTCGTAAGTGTGCCATGGGATCAGGCACTCGATATGATTTTAAAAATGAATGGGCTAGGCAAGATCAGGCAGAGCAATATCTTGTGGATCGATACGCTGACGAACATCGCCAAACAGCAAAATGAAGAGGCACAGGCGAAGGATGCCAAGGTAAAAGCGGAAGAACTGGTTGATAGAGTATTCTATATTAGGAATCTGCAAGCGCAGGAACTCATGACTTCTCTTCGGCAGTATTTGAGCCCGAGAGGGTTGATGCAAATGAGCTTGGGCTCCAATGCTTTAATTGTCAGAGATACGGAAAGCAAGATTGGAGTGATGAAACAGCTGGTTGACGGGCTCGATCTCGAAGTGCCGCAAGTCCAAATCGAAGCGAGGATCGTGCAGGCTGATACGACCTATTCCCGTTCGCTGGGAGTTCAGTGGGGTATCCAAAACCTGAACCAGCTCGCGGGTAGTGGGGTGGCGAACTTCAGGACGGGTAATACGGGATCATTTGGAGCACAAACATCGAATTTCCTGGTAAATCTTCCCGCTACAGTCGGTGGGTTGACGTCGACTCCCGGTGTCGGGTTCACGATTGGGAAAACTGATGGAGCATTGTTGGATGTCCGGTTATCGGCAGGTGAGTTGCTTGGACTGAGTAAAGTCATTGCCGCACCGAAAGTCACGACCTTGGACAAGCGGGAGGCCAAGATCTCACAGGGAGAATCGATCCCGTTCCAGACTACCTCTCTCCAGGGAACACAGACGACCTTTGTGGATGCGAATCTGGAACTGAATGTGACTCCTCAGATTACTTCGCGAGATCCCAAGGAAGTCGGCAAGCAGATCATGATGAAGGTTCGCGCCACGAGAAACGCTGTCGGCGCGCGAAGCAATCCGGCCGGGCCCAGTATCGACCGACGCGAAGCCAATACTCAGGTCATCATCCGCGACGGTGAGACCATGGTGATCGGCGGGGTGTTTATCGATACGCAGAACAACAGCGTCGTTGGGATTCCCTATCTCTCACGCGTGCCTGTTTTGGGATGGCTTTTCAAACAAAAGACCGAGGCTGTCGCGAAGCAAGAGCTGCTCATCTTCTTGACACCCAGTATCGTGAAGAGCTAGCAGGATGTAGGAAAAGTCAGTCAGCATACTCAATACACAGTCCCTTGTCTGGGTGGGTGAGTGTATCGCCTGAGCGAAACTCACTGGAACACGAGCTCACCAGTTAACCCTATATCGCCTAGACCAACCCAACGGTCTATACAGACCGGGGCGGCCTCCAACGTACCAGCCAATCACGATTTAGCATACCCACGCAGTTTTAAAAACCTGCTAGGAACCGACTTCGAGTCCTCCATGGATGGGGAACTTATGAGTGGTGAACTTTCTCGGTTCATGCACTATCTCAATCCACCGGTACATTTTCCAGTCTCCAGCCTATACCTCACATCATCGGTGTGTAATATCTCAACGATCTTGTGCTTCGAGGCTAGATAAAGACTTCAGCGGGCCTGGCTTCTCAAGAAGATGCAGCAGGCCTAGTGAGGGTACATCTGAGCTGTCATATGCGACTATTCGCCATGGAGCGGCCCAGGAAACCTTCTAGTTTCCAGGCCGTTGTGATACCATTCCCCCTGTTGTCGCCGATCGCAATTCATCATCACCATCGGCAAAGTAGGCCATGAATCTGAGCGTTCCTAGACACAAAGAGTCAGATGTGGAGCTGGTGTATCGAGTCAGGAGAGGCGATCTTTGAGCAGGGCTGGAATTGCAGAACAGATTGTGCCGGTGGTCTTGGGGCCACGAAGCTATGACATCGTCCTCCATCCTGGCTTACTTTCAACAGTGGGCGACAGGCTGCATACCCTTACGACCTCTCCGAAGATCGCCGTTGTGACAGATAGGCATGTGGCAAGCCATTATCTTCACAAGACGCTCCGATCGCTTCGCAAGGCAGGATACGACTCGACGGAAATTATCTTGCCTCCGGGAGAGCAAACGAAGACGCTTGGAACAGTCGCCAAGGTTCTCGACGCGTTGGCCAAGCATAAGTTCGAACGCCAATCACTGTTGTTGGCCCTCGGTGGTGGAGTGATTGGCGATGTGACAGGTTTTGCTGCCGCGATTTATCAGCGAGGAATTCCGTTCGTGCAAGTGCCGACCACGCTTGTGGCTCAAGTGGATTCCAGTGTGGGGGGCAAAACCGGTGTGGACCATCGGTTGGGGAAAAATCTCATCGGAGCGTTTTATCAGCCACGTGCAGTATTGATCGATCCGCTCACGCTGCGCACTCTGCCAGGCCGCGAATGGATTGCCGGTTTGGCCGAAGTGATCAAATACGGCATTATCGCCGACGAAGGGTTCTTCGCGTTTTTGGAACGAGAGATTTCCGGGCTGTTGAAATTGGAAAAAGAGCCGGTTCTCCACGTGATTAAACGATCGTGCGAGATCAAGGCGGAAGTAGTTGCCGCTGACGAGCGGGAGTCGAACCGTCGGCGCATTCTCAATTATGGTCACACGATCGGACATGCCCTGGAGGCACTCTCAGGCTATCGTGGGTTGGTTCATGGTGAAGCGGTGGGGATTGGGTTAGTGCAAGAAGCGGATTTGGCTTGCCATATGGGTCTCTGCGGGCGCGACGTGGTTGAACGGATCAGAACCCTGGTGCAGCGTGCCGGGCTGTCCGATCACGTTTCACCGTCATCCTTTTCTCGCCTTTGGAGTGCCATGCAGCATGACAAAAAAGTGGTTGGGGGGCAGGTCGTCGGAGTGTGGCCGGTTAAGATTGGGGAAGTGGTGATTCGACCAATCGAGGAGCAGGTGTGTGCCGAGTGGTTTCGGTGCATGTATGGCCGTGGGAACCGCGTATCGAACGGCCATCGGCCAGGCAGGCTATCCGGCGAAAGGGTCGCACGCAAAGGTACATCTCAATGACGATGAAACGCACGCCATCTGTGACGTATCTGCAACAGGCATTGCGGGAAAAAACACGCGAAGTCGATGTCCTCCATCGGATCTCTGCGTCGATCAGCAATCAATTGGATCTCGAAGCCATTCTCAAACATATCGTCGACGTCGTCGTAGAAGTCACGAAGGCGGATGCCTGCCTCCTCTATCTATTGTCGGACAGTCAAGATGAACTCATTCTTCGCGCATCGAAAAATCCTCATCCCAAACTGATCGGTCGCATCACAATTGGATTAGGCGAGGGCATCACCGGGTGGGTCGCGCAGGAACGGACGCGCGTTGTGATTCCGAGTAATGCGAACGACGATCCACGGTTCAAGTTTTTTCATAACCTTCCGGAAGACCGCTATCAAGCATTTGTCTCTGTTCCGATCATGGCCAAAAAGGAAGTGGTCGGCGTCATCAATGTCCAACATAAGCGTCCCAGGCGCTATCAACCTGATGAGATCGCGCTCCTTTCGACGATCGCCACTCAAGTTGGAGGAGCGATTGAAAATGCGCGGCTGTACGATCAAATGCAACGCAAAGCATTACAGGTAGAGACACTGTCGCAGGTCTCGGAAACAGTGGCATCCAATCGATTGATCAAGGATGTCCTCCAGCTTCTTGTGACGATGACGGCGCAGATGATGAACTCGAAGATCTGCTCGATCATGCTGTTGGACGAAGCCAGCGGGGAATTGCGGATTGCGGCAACACAAAGCCTCAGCGAGCAGTATCGCCGGAAACCCAATCTTAAGATCGGGCAAGGCATTAGCGGGCGTGCAGTGAAAGACCGACGGTCGATCATTGTGCTCGATGTGTCCACTGAGCGGGACTATATGTATCCGGATATGGCCAAGAAGGAGGGGCTGTGCTCTTTGCTTTCAGTCCCGATGATGGTGCGTGATAAGGCATTGGGCGTGATCAATAGCTACACGTCCGTTCCGCATGTATTCACCGGCGAAGAGGTCAAATTGCTTCAGGCCATTGCCAATCAGGCTGCCGTGGCTATCGAGCATACGACCCTGATTGAGAAGTCTCATGAGATGCAGGAAGCCCTGGCGGTTCGGAAGCTTATGGAGCGGGCCAAAGGCTACCTGATGCGTTCGAAGAAGCTGACCGAAGAAGAGGCTTTCAAACTCATTCAACGGCAAAGTATGGATTTTAGAAAGTCGATGCGCGAGATTGCTGAGGCGGTGCTTCTCGCTGGAGAACTCGATCAACGGGTTGAGAAGCAGCGTGGATAGGTGTTATCAGCCAGGGACGTCCTCGGGCGTGGCAGGATAAGGGATTGAGGCGTCACTTTGGAGAGGTCGAGGGGGGCTGACGTGTCCGTTCCGTTTCTTGTTCCGCCAGTTTCTTTTTGATTTCCTTCAACTCCTTCCGTAACTCGTCTAGATCGGTATCTCTCTGAGCAGAGTCTTCCTTCACAGACCTCGATGGTTGAACGGCAGTCGATCGCATGTCCGATGCCGTAGGCATTGTGGCAAGCAGGCTGTAGTCGATTACGAGAGTAGTGTCGGTTGAACGGGCCGTCCGATAACTATCGGGGCGCTTGGCGGATTCTGGAACGAAGTGTACTGTGCGATTGGCCAATCCTGTCGGATTGAATGGATGCCGATCGGCTATGGTATTCGCGTCGGTCCGTTTTGTCCGTTGGCGATACCCGGTCAAGGTCAGATACAGCGACCGTTCATAACTGTAGAGGGAGCCTCCCGTTGCTTCTACGGATGCCCCTCTTCCCACCTGCTCTGACTCACACACGCCGGGGAAACGGACGTCCGACAAGCAAAAGACCGCTCCGGCAGATGGCGGTTGGACCGGCATGCTGTGTTTGACGATATGAAAGCCGACCTGCTGGTCTGACGCAGCTCTGGTGAGCCCTTCGACGAGGAGCGGCGCCAGGTACTCAACGTCGTCATCCCCAAACACTCGAATGGTCTCAGTCTTGTCTGAGGCAAGGTTTCCTAATACGCCTCGGCCGTCCTTGAGAATCACGCCGCGCAGAACTCGAGCCATCGTATCCGACGATAATGTCATCGGGTGGGTGGCTTGAAAAGACCGATCGGGAATACGTTCCACAAACACCGCGCCGCGTTCGGACTGATGGATTGTGATATCCAGATCAGGCTTGGACGCACAGGCAGACACGACCAGGGTCATCCCGGTGAGAAGAAGCAGGGCGAGTTGCGGACGATGAGACAACGGCAATTCTCAAAGTGAATAGAAGTCGCGAGTCTAGCATAGTTAGACAGGACGAGGACACCGGTAACATTCTTCAGATGCTGAGAGAGAGTTCTACTTGACAGGAGGACAAGAGACTCCGAATATAGGCCCACATAACGCTATGGGCTGAATATTGGACAACGACGTCCGACGATTCAGCCGGATTGTACGAAGTGTAAGAAAAGGACAATGGCGTCCTGTCGGGATTGACAGAATGACCGGAAGGGCCTTTTCCTCTGCCACAGCATAGCCCTCCGCGGTCGTTCACGCATATCAAAACGAGCAGTAGTCACCGGCATGAGCAGGACCATTCCCGTCGCCTGTTACGGGGAGCTTCACGTGAGCGAGTGAACGTCCCGGTCGTAACGTAATGAGTGCGGTGCAGTAACGAGGCGAAATGGATGAATGACCATCCTGAGTCCAGAGATCCCAGGCCCTATTCTTGGCTGCCGATCCTTCTCGGTGTGCTGACGGTCGCCACGCTGAGCATCGGCACAATCGCATTCCGCTACATCGAAACACGCATGGTTGCGACAGCAGGCGAAACCCTGGCCCAGACAGCCGCCGAAGTTTCTGACAAACTGGACCGATTTCTCTTTGAACGGCATGGCGATGTGTTGATGATGGCGAGGACATTCAGCGTGCAGTCATACAATCAGGAATTTCAGTCGGCCTATGTCGCCGGGCTGAGGGCCGCATACCCGGATTACATATGGATCGGCGCCACTGACGAACGAGGAAAGATTATCTTAGCAACCGACCCGGCCACGGTAGGGCGTGATTACAGCGCCGAACCCTGGTTTCAGGCCGTGCGTGACGGGCAAGGGGTCCATATGGGGGACGTGGAGCCATTCGCTGTGATGGGCGGTCCTGACGCCATAGCCGTGACGGCTCCCATCGCCGGACCGCGCGGAGAATTCTTGGGGGTCGTGACAACGCGGGTGGGAATTCCTGGACTTGAAGACGTCATGACGAGAACCCTACTGGCATTCCGGCAGCGAGAGGGAATTTGGGGAGCGCTGGAGTATCAGTTCCTGTCTGAAAAGGGAGTGGCTTTCATCGATTCGGATCTTGAGCATAAAGGCCATGTCAATCTCAAACTACTCGGACTCCCGTCGGCGCTGTTACGAGAAGAGGCCTTGTCCGGTTACGTCGAAGAGGAGCACGGACATCGCCATGTTCCTGTTGTGACCGGCTATGCCAGGACCCAAGGCCTAGGTAATTATAAGGGTTTACATTGGACGGTGCTGATGCGTATGGATCGGCGCGATGTTCTGATGCCGATTCGGGAAGTCCTCTGGAATCTTGGCTTGGCAGGGAGTGTCGTGGTGGTTCCAACGTTTGCGCTCTTGGTCTGGACCGTAACACGTGTGAGAAGGGAATATCGGCGCGCGCAACAGGAGCGCTCGCTCGCCAGGGAGGCTGAAGCGTCGCTGCGAAAGAGCGAGGCGCATACGCGGAGTATCGTCGATCTGGCGCTTGATGGCTTCATCGGGATGGATACAGCGGGAATGATCACCGACTGGAACTTCCAAGCCGAAGAGATATTCGGGTGGTCCAGGCAAGAGGCAGTTGGGCGGCTCCTTTCAGCCACCATCATCCCGGCACAACAACGGGACGCCCACGAACAGGGATTGCGTCGTTTTCTTGCAACTGGCGTAGGACCGATGCTGAACACCAGGATCGAGATCACCGGTGTCCATCGTGACGGACACGAGATTCCGATTGAACTAGCGATTTCGCCGTCCCTGAGACAGGGAGGCATTTACACGTTCAGTGCCTTCGTGCGTGATATTTCGGCACGAAAGCAGACGGAGTGGCAGAGCCACATGCATGAAGAGGAACTCCAACGACTCAATGAGGCCTTGGATAGGCGTGTGCAGGCCCGCACGCAAGAGTTGGCCGCCGTCAACGATTCATTGGTTGCTGAAGTGACTGAACGGATGCAGACCGCGGCGTCTCTTGAACAGAGCCGGCAGACCCTGCAAAAGTTGGCGTTTCAGTTGTTACGCGTGCAGGAGGAAGAGCGGCGTCGTATCTCGCGTGATCTGCATGACGACATCAATCAACGGCTTGCGTTGCTTGCCATGGATATCGAAGCGGTAGGACGGAAGCTCGATTCACCCGCAGATCATGTGGGCCGGGCTGTCAGAGAAATACAGGAGCGGGTGGTGGAGTTGTCCGATGTGGTGCGGCACCTGGCCTATCAGCTTCATCCGTCTATTCTCGATGATCTCGGGCTTCCGATTGCATTGCAGCGGCTCGTGGAAGATTTCACCGCTCGAAGCCATATCCGGGGGAGTTTTGAGCATAAGAATATCCCCGCAGCGGTCCCTCAGGAGATCGCGACCTGTCTCTATCGCATTACCCAGGAAAGTCTCAACAACGTGGTTCGCCATGCGGAGGCGTCTCAAGTCGATGTGGACCTGACCGGGGCTCAATCGGAGCTGGTGGTGACGATTACAGATAATGGAGTAGGATTTGACTCCGAACAACTCCGGAACGGATCGCATGGACTGGGGCTGCTCGGCATGAAAGAGCGAGTCGCTTTGGTTCACGGGAACTTACACGTCGTGTCTGCAGTGGGGAAGGGAACGAGGGTACAGGTGGTGGTGCTCGTTCCAGCGGAGGTCGCATGAGTAAGCCTCGGGTCCTGTTGGGTGACGACCATACCCTGGTGTTGGAAGGATTTCGGAAACTGTTGGAGGATCGGTGCGAGATCGTCGGGGTGGCGGAAGATGGCCGCACGCTGCTTCGAAAGGCCTACGAGCTGAAGCCGGACATTATCACGCTCGATATCTCGATGCCGGAACTCAACGGGGTCGATGCTGCCAGGAAGTTAAAGAAGATTCTGCCTGACACCAAGCTGATCTTTGTGACGATGCACGCCGATCAGGCCTATGTGAACGAAGCCTTCAAGGCCGGCGCTTCCGGCTATCTACTCAAACGATCCGCCGGGACAGAATTGCTTCAAGCCGTTCAATCGGTCATGGAGGGACAATGTTATGTCACCCCCTTGGTTGCAAAAGGTCTGGTGGAGTCGGCCATCACAAGAAAGATGCCTGCGGCTCTGACCGACAAACCCTTAACCGGGCGCCAACGTGAAGTATTGCAGCTCGTGGCAGAGGGAAAGACGGTAAAGGAGATTGCGTCGGCCCTCACGCTCTCGCCAAAGACGGTCGAATTTCATAAATCGCAGATTATGACGCTCCTCGATCTTCACACGACGGCCGAGCTTACCAAATACGCCCTTGTCCACGGCCTCCTTGCATCGGACTAGTCCCGCACCTCTCGCCTGAAGATCCGCGCCTACAGCTGAAATAGCCATGAAAAATATGTACTGACGGCCCTAGGGATATTGTTTCATGTACCTAGGCAGATGCCTAGTGTGTTTATCGTGCCTCTCGGCTTATAGATACCGGCCATTGGTCTGACGGTGGTTCGGTACGGCTACTCTCAAGGTACGGTGAGAGAAACATAAGCGGCGAAGGGCTGGGGGTGCGCACAATGGCGTGCGAAGCGACGACGTCGTCGAGGTGAGAAATTCCAAGATGAGTGAGCAATGGAATCTCAACAGGGCATGGGAGGCTGTCACTTATGAAGATAGATCTAAAGAGACAGTGGAAAATGTGTGTGGTGACCGGGGTCGCCATGGCACTGGTGGCTGGGATGGCATCCACGGTCCCTAGCGCCTACGCCGGTGGCACGATCAAGGTGGACGACGACAAGTATATTTCCATCGGAATGGGCATCCGTCAAAGTTTCAATATGGTAGAAGATGGATCGGCGAGCGGGGCACAATACAGCAACAGCTTCGGTATCAACAACGCTCGTATCTATATCAACGGCGGGATCCATAAATACGTCAAGTTCGCGTTCAACACCGAATGCTTTAATTGTTCGGTCGGTGGAGGAAACGTGGCTGGAACAAATACTTTCGGGTCTAACGCGAACATCGGCTTGCTCGACGCGATCGGCCAGTTCGAGTTTAATGAGCTCGTGAACTTCTGGATCGGGCGTACCCTGGTGCCGACAGAGCGAGGCGAATTGAATGGTCCGTACTACCACGCGGTCTTCGATGGCTTTCGGACACCGTTTAACCAAGCCGACTTCAGTGGGAATTTCGGCGCTGGAGGGGCTGGTCTCTATGGCCGTGACAATGGTGCGGTCTTCTTCGGGAAAATTCATCCAGGCGGCACCCATTTGCAATATGTCGCATCGGTGTTCACGGGACTGCAGTCAAGTGCGACGGCAGGACCAAATCAACGGAACAGTCTGAAGTATGCCGGCCGTCTGACGTGGAACTTGCTGAACGATGAGTCGAATCCTGGGTACTACACCAGCGGTACCTACTACGGGACAGCCGGCGATATTCTCGCGCTCGCGGTCGGGGGAGAGTATCAGAATGCCGGCTCCGGTTCATTGGCAAATAAAAGCATCTTCGGGAGTGTCGTCACCGATCTCCTGTTTGAAAAAGTACTCCCGAACAACAACGGTGTGTTCACGGTCAACGCGGAATTTAAAAGGTATTGGGCACAGGATGTCGCCGCCTTTGGGAATGCAGACTGCTTCTGTATGTTTAGCGGAACGTCATGGACGGGTTACGCTCTGTACCTGTTTCCGCAGGAGGTCGGGATCGGGAGATTCCAGCCCTATGGGAGATATACAGGCCTCAATAGTCAGTTCGCCGGCGCACGTAATGAATTTGAACTCGGCATGAACTATGTCATTGCCGGCCACAATGCGCGTATCTCGACATATTGGCGAACCGGCAATATCGGCGGCACTAGCACATTTAACGGGCAGAACTTGAACTACGCTCCAGGGTCGACAGGTCAGCACGTCGATTCGTTCCATGTGGCCTTACAGCTTCAGTATTAAAATCGTGAGTGGTTTTGAGACGTCGCTGGAACGGAGCCATCTGATGACGAGATGGGTGAAGGCTGGGCTACACAAGGTGGTTCAGAGGAATGCGCTAGCGACGTGTGCATCTGTTGATCCGACCTAACATCTATGTGTGAGTGAAAGGAGACAGACCATGGCAACGGATAAACCTAATGAGGCAACCCCGGTTGAACCGGGCGGTACTGTAGAGAGCGAGTCTGGCCCTTCGCGGCGTGAGCTTTTGGTTAAGGGAGGCAAGGTCGTAGCCGGCATTGGGGTTGCCGCCCTGCTCGGCAACTTGGGTAACTGGGCCTTGTCCTATGCGGCGGACAAGGAACCGATCAAGATCGGTATCCTGCATTCGCTCAGCGGCACGATGGCGATCAGCGAAGTGTCGTTGCGGGACACCGTGATGATGGCCGTCGAAGAAATCAACGCGAAGGGTGGGGTGATGGGCCGGATGATCAAGCCGGTCATCGTCGATCCGGCCTCGAATTGGGATCTCTTTGCCGAAAAGGCCAAGCAACTGTTGTTACAGGATAAGGTCTCTGTCACCTTCGGCTGTTGGACCTCGGTCAGCCGCAAGTCGGTATTGCCGGTCTTTGAGAAGAACAACGGTCTGCTGTTCTATCCCGTGCAGTATGAGGGAGAAGAATGTTCGCGTAACGTCTTCTACACCGGCGCCGCCCCGAATCAGCAAGCCGTGCCGGCGGTGGATTATCTGATGAGCAAAGAAGGCGGCGGATTCACGAAGTTCTATCTGCTCGGCACCGATTACGTGTATCCCCGCACCACCAATAAAATCCTACGGGCGATGCTGTTGGCGAAGAAAGTCCCGGCGGACAAGATCATGGAAGAATACACGCCGTTCCACCATCAGGACTACCAAACCATCTGCGGCAAACTGAAGAAATTTGCCGCCGGCGGTGGAGCTGCCGTGATCAGCACGATCAACGGCGACAGCAATGTGCCGTTCTACAAGGAGTTTGCGAACCAAGGGTTGCGGGCCGAAGATGCTCCGATCATGGCCTTCAGCGTGGCGGAAGACGAGTTGCGCGGAATGGACACGTCCGCGCTGGTCGGTCACCTGGCGGCGTGGAATTATTTTCAAAGCGTCGATACGCCGCAGAACAAGACATTCGTGGCGAATTTCAAGGCCTACTGCAAGAAGAACAACCTGCCGGACGGAGACAAGCGGGTCACGGACGATCCGATCGAAGCCGCCTATTTCGGCGTGTATATCTGGAAGCAAGCCGTAGAGAAGGCCGGAGGAACTGACGTCGACAAGGTCAGAAAAGCGGTCTATGGCAGCAAGTTCATGGCGCCGGGCGGCGAGATTATGATGGATGCCGCCAATCACCACACCTACAGACCGGTGCTTATCGGTGAGATCCTGGCGGACGGGCAGTTCAAGGTGGTCTCCCGTTCACCGGGGCTGGTGAAGCCTGAACCCTGGAGTGAATTTACGAATCCGGACAAGGGCTGCGACTGGGTCGGTCATCAAGGCACCTATCAAAAATAGTCCGTCACGTGAGAGGGAGCGACTGATGCGCCCCCTCTCACGTGAGTGAGAAATGCGGGTGACGGGACGAGAAGTCTACGTTATTCGTGTGTCTTGTTGAGGGGGTACTTCACCATTATGATGATTTCTCTGAAACATACTGTTGCCACGTTAGGTATCGTGGGACTGTTCCTGTTGTTCGGACCAAGTCGGGCGATCGCGGCGGATGGCCCTGTCGCCGCACCTCCGATCTCTTCCATCGAGCAAGCCATCACGCAGATCACCAGCGAAGACGAATCCATTCGCGACGCAGCCATTCGCGTGTTGATTTCACAGGGCGATGCCGGCCTGGTTCCGCGACTGGAAGGGATACGCGCCAGTGCGAGCCGTAGCATCCGGCAGGCTATCAAGCCGCTCATGGACCTTCTCAAAAATCGAGAGAAACTCGCCAGCTCCAACAGTGACGTTCGCCGTTCGGCGGCGACAGATCTCGGTTCATCCGGTAATCCTTCGGCGATTGCATGGCTGGATGCCGCCAAGGTGAACGAGTCGAACAAGTGGGTGCGCTATACGATGGAAGAGTCTGCAGCGCTGCTCAGGCTCGCGTCGGACGATCCATCGATCAAAGTGGCGGCGGCCGAGAAGCTCGGTGAACTCCGCAGTGGAAATGCGGTGCCGGCCCTGAAAGTGCTGGTCGAGGCTGGCGCCGTCGCTGAGGCGACTGAACAGCAGAAGGTACTGGCGAAAGCTGCCGACGCCGCGATTGACCGCATTGAAACATGGGGCGATTGGGCGAATGCGATTGAAACGATCTTCCGCGGAATCAGCCTCAGTTCAATCCTCTTGATTATGTCGTTGGGCCTGGCAATTGTGTTCGGTTTGATGGGCGTCATCAATATGGCTCATGGCGAGTTGATGATGGTCGGCGCCTACGCCACGTTTGTCACGCAGCAATGTTTCACGGCCTGGTTTCCGCCAGATGTGTTCGACTGGTATTTTCCCGTGGCATTGCCGGTCGCGTTCCTTGCGGCCGCCGGCTCAGGATTCCTGCTGGAGGCGACGGTCATCCGGTTTCTCTATGGGCGGCCACTCGAAACGATGTTGGCGACTTGGGGCGTAAGCTTGGTTCTCATGCAGGCGGCCCGGGTCTATTTCGGTGACCTCACCGCCGTGGTTGCGCCAGGGCCGCTCAGAGGCGGCGCGCAAGTGTTGGTGGGGGTCTACCTGCCGTATAACCGCATATTTATCATCGCGCTCTCGATCGTCTGCGTGCTGGGGATTTACTTCGCGCTCTTTAAATCGAATCTCGGATTGCGCGTGCGGGCGGTGACGCAAAATCGAAATATGAGTGCCTGTCTCGGCATTCCAACCAGAAAAGTCGACTCCTATACCTTTGCCTTCGGGTCGGGGTTGGCGGGCATCGCGGGCTGGGCCCTCACGATGGTCGGGAACGTCGATCCGGGTCTCGGTCAAAACTACATCGTCGACGCCTTTATGGTGGTGGTCACCGGAGGGGTTGGGAAACTGGCCGGTACGATCGTGGCCTCGTTGGGAATCGGCGGGTTGAACAAACTGATCGAGCCGGGGCTAGGTGCTGTGTACGGCAAGGTTTTCATCCTCGTGATGGTGATTTTGTTTTTGCAGTGGCGGCCGTCCGGACTGTTTGCGATGAAGGGGCGAGATGCCGATTGAGAATAGGGAATACGATGAGTGACGGAACAACAGACACGAATCGCAGTGGAGGTTTAGGCTTCGCGGTCGTAGGCGGCATTTTGCTCGTGGTCATGCCGCTCTTGAACCTCTTGCCGCCGGAAGATTCCTGGTTTCACCTCTCCGATTTCAGTCTGAACCGGTTCGGGAAATTCCTCGCTTTTGCGATTCTGGCTCTCGGGCTCGATCTCATCTGGGGCTACACCGGCATCTTGAGCTTGGGACAAGGGGTCTTTTTTGGATTAGGCGCGTACTGCATGGGCATGCACATGATGCTCACGATTGGTAAAGAGAGTGTCTATGGCAGCGATCTGCCGGATTTTATGGTGTGGAACCAGGTGAAAGAGCTGCCGCTCTTCTGGAAGCCGTTCTATAGCTTTCCGGTTGCGGTCATCGGCGCGATGCTGGTGCCCATGTTGTTCGCATTAGTGTTCGGATTTTTCGCCTTCCGCAGCCGCATCAAAGGCGTCTATTTTGCGATCATTACGCAGGCGTTGGCCCTCGTCGCCTGGCTGGTCTTCAACAGGAACGATACAAATCTCGGCGGCACGAACGGATTGACCGATTTTAAGCAGGTGCTTGGGTATCGGCTCTCCGAACCCGGTACGCAGCGGGCGTTGTATGTTATTACCGTGCTCTGTCTCGGCGCGACGTATCTCTTATGCCGGTGGATCATTCGTTCACGGGCCGGACGGGTGCTGGTCGCCGTGCGGGACAGCGAGAAGCGCGTGGTCTTTTCCGGGTATACCCCGGCCAACTACAAGCTGTTCGTCTTTGTCGTATCTGCGGGCTTGGCTGGATTAGCAGGGTTGCTGTATGCCCCTCAGGTCGGCATCATCACACCGGCGCAGATCGGGGTTCTGCCGTCGCTTGAAATGGTCATTTGGGTGGCGGTGGGTGGCCGCGGTAGTCTGGCGGGGGCTGTATTGGGGGCTGTGAGCGTGAATTACGGCCGCAGCATACTCACGAATTATTTTCCTGAACTCTGGCCCTTCATCCTCGGCGGACTCTTCGTGCTGGTGGTGCTGTTGTTTCCAGATGGGATGGTCGGCATGATTCGAAAAGGGAAGAGCCTCCTGACACAACGGAAAGCCTCTGAAGAAAAACCGGCTGTGCCGGATCGGAAAGTGGCCGTGCCGGAGGCGAAGCGCTAAGATGGCCGAGCCAAGTTCCTTTCAAAATTCCATCATCTATCTCTATGGCGTGACCGTCGATTACGATGGCTTCAAGGCGTTGAACCACTTGACCTTCATGGTCGACTACAAGGAATTGCGCGTCGTCATCGGGCCGAACGGGGCGGGAAAGACGACGCTGTTGGATGTGATATGCGGGAAGACGAAACCGGCTGCCGGCCGTGTCGTCTTTGGCCAAGACAAGGAACTGACCGGGAAACATGCGGATGAAATCGTGAAGCTCGGTATCGGGCGAAAGTTCCAAGCGCCGTCCATCTATGGAAATCTGACCGTCTGGGAAAACCTCGACTTGTCGTTGAAACGGAGCAGCAAAGGCGTCTTTCCGACGTTGTTCGGGAAGTCGACGGCAGAGGAACGGGCAAGGATCGAGAAAAATCTCGAAACGATCGGTCTGAAAGATTATGCGCATACCAGAGCCGGTTCGCTGTCGCACGGTCAGAAGCAGTGGCTCGAAATCGGCATGGTGATTTTGCAAGATCCTTCGTTGCTCCTCGTCGACGAGCCGGTCGCGGGGATGACGGACAAGGAAACGGAGCAGACGGGGCAATTGCTCCAATCGTTGGCGGAGAAGCACGCGATCATCGTTATCGAGCACGACATGGAGTTTGTCCGGCAGATCGCCCGCATCGTGACGGTGTTGCACGAAGGCACCGTGATTTGCGAAGGCACCGTCGAGAAGGTGCAGGCAGATGATCGCGTACGAGA
>JBGTMB010000006.1:0-8198 GCA_041743755.1 Nitrospiraceae bacterium
TCTGCCACCAGCTTGAGCGAATCCAACGCGCCGATGCAACGGAGATAGGCTGTTCCGCCGCCGGGGACGATGCCTTCTTCGACGGCTGCCTTGGTGGCGTGCAACGCGTCTTCGACGCGCGCCTTCTTTTCCTTCATTTCGGTTTCGGTCGCGGCGCCGACATTGATGACGGCCACACCGCCCACGATCTTCGCGAGGCGCTCCTGGAGCTTTTCACGATCGTAGTCAGAGGTTGTCTCGTCGATCTGGGCCTTGATCTGCTTCACGCGGCCTTCGATCTTCTTCGGATCGCCGTAGCCTTCCACGATCGTGGTGTTGTCCTTGTCAACCGTGACACGTTTGGCGCGGCCAAGGTCCGTGAGCTTCACATTTTCCAGCTTGATGCCGATGTCTTCCGAGATCACCTGGCCGCCGGTGAGGATCGAGATGTCTTCCAGCATGGCCTTGCGGCGATCGCCGAAGCCAGGGGCCTTGATGGCCGCCACGTTGAGCGTGCCGCGGAGCTTGTTTACCACCAGGGTGGCCAAGGCTTCGCCTTCCACGTCCTCCGCGAGGATGACGAGGGGCTTGCCCATCTTGGCAACCTGCTCGAGGACCGGCAGCAAGTCCTTCATGCTGCTGATCTTTTTCTCAGAAATGAGAATGAGCGGATCTTCCATGACAGCTTCCATCCGCTCGGCGTTGGTGACGAAGTACGGGGAGATGTAGCCGCGGTCGAACTGCATGCCTTCGACCACATCCAACGAGGTGGTCATGGACTTGGCTTCTTCAACCGTGATCACGCCATCTTTGCCGACTTTCTCCATCGCTTCCGCGATGAGGTCGCCGATGGTCTTATCGTTGTTGGCTGAAATCGTCCCGACTTGGGAGATCTCGGTTTTATTCTGGCAGGGCTTGCTCAGCTTCTTGAGTTCGGTAATGACGACTTCGACGGCCTTGTTGATCCCGCGCTGAATTTCCATCGGGTTCGCGCCGGCGGTGATGTTCTTTACCCCTTCACGATAGATGGCTTGCGCGAGTACCGTTGCGGTCGTGGTTCCATCACCTGCTGTGTCACTGGTCTTGCTCGCGACTTCGCGCACGAGTTGGGCGCCCATGTTCTCGTACGGGTTCTTGAGTTCGATTTCTTTCGCAACGGTCACACCGTCTTTGGTGATGGTCGGAGCGCCGAACTTCTTGTCGAGAATCGCGTTACGGCCCTTGGGGCCGAGTGTTGCCTTGACGGCGTCGGCGAGCTGGTTCACCCCTCTGAGGATGGACGCGCGCGCTGAGTCACCGTACATCAATTGCTTTGCCATGGTATGCCTCCCTTAAAAAATATCGTCGTCGTGTGTGATGATGATTAGCTGGTGAAGACGCCGAGGATGTCTTCTTCCTTGAGGATCAAACAATCCTCGTCTTCGATGCGGAGTTTACTGCCTGAGTACTTGTCGAAGAGAACCTGGTCGCCGACTTTTACATTCTCAACCTTCTTGCCGATGGCTTGGACGATGCCCCGCTGTGGCTTCTCTTTTGCGCTGTCCGGCACGTAAATCCCGCCGGAGGTCCGATCCAATTCCTCGGTGTAGGTGACGAACACCCGGTCACCGAGAGGTTGAAACCCCTTGGATAGGTTCTTCTTTTCTGTCGTTTCCTTAGCTGCAGTGCTCATAGCAACACCCTCCTCATGAAGTTAGACCAATGAATAGTGACGATGTAGAACAGGTTCGGACTCGATGGTGTAACGGTAGTACTCCAGAACGAGCAGAAGTCCTGATCCTTGGGCACGGGAGTGAAGATAGCCCCGTGTTTGTCCAAGTCAAGGGGGGCAACGAGGAAATTCTTCTACGCACCCTTAGCACACCAATAGAGGGGATCATAACCTATCAAGGGTTCGATAAGCCAGAATGTATTTTTTGGAATGAAGCAGGTATCGTCAGACTCTCAAGTGATCGAAATCTTTAATGTCTTTCTTAATATAATCACGCAAGCGCTTAATGATGCGGGCTTCGAGTTGCCTGGTCCGTTCTTTCGTAATGGAATACTTCGCGCCGAGGTCGTCGAGAGTCAATGGGGTTTCTGAGAGGATTCGATTCCGCAAGATGTCTTCGTCCCGTTCGTTGAGTGTCTTGACGAATTCCGCGAGCTTGGCACGGAAGAGTGTCTGTAGCTGGGTGTGCGCCAATTGCTCATCGGCAGGGACCTGCTGGGCGGGGAGGACGTCTAGCAGGCTGCCTTCCTGGTCCTCGCCAAGGGGCTGGTCCAGCGAGAGCTCCCAGTTACCAAGCCGCTGCCCCATTTCAATGACGTCTCGCTCCCGGACGTTCAAGCGGTCAGCGAGCAGCTTCGTGTCTGGAGCGAATCCTTCTCGCTCAAGTTTGGCCTTCTCTTTTTTGAGGTTATAGAACAGCTTCCGTTGGTCCTGGGTCGTCCCGATCTTGACCAGTCGATAGTTGTTCAGCAAATAGCGAAGGATGTAGGCCCGGGACCACCAGGCCGCATAGGCGTAAAAGCGCACGTTCTTCGACGGGTCGAACTTTTTGATGGCATGCATCAGTCCGACATTACCTTCTTGGATGAGGTCCATGTGGTCGGCGCCAGTGTGGAGATATTCGGCGGCAATTGAGATGGACACGCGCAGGTTGGCCATGATGAGCTTGACCGCGGCATCCCGGCTGCCTTGGACTTTATATTCATGGAAGAGGCGCAGCTCTTCTTCTTTGGAGAGGTAGGGGTGGAGACGGACCTCGGCCAGGTATTGCTGAAGAGCCGTGACTGGCACCACGGCGGTGGATTCGGCGGTGTGAGGATCTTCTTTGGCTGTAGGGTGAGAGGTCTCGGGAGGTGGGCCGATCTCGGCGATCTCTTCATCGGATGGGTCCAGGACCTCCGGTTCGATGGGTTCTTCGTTGAGATTCTTATTGCGGGGACTCATACCGGTCGAGATTATCATAAGATCCTGCAGTCTGGGTGCTGAAAAAGTCGGCCACCTGAAGAGACGTATTACTCGTGAAGCGTATTTCGCAGGACAATTGTGCTGGTAGCGATTGGCGTATCTCGGATGAGATGCGAACCACGCTTCATGAATGAGGTGGTGTATGCTCCCTTGCGCGAACGAAAGGGTGTCACCTATGATGGCGAGATTCTATCAATGAAATAGGCTAGCGGAATGGGTGAGAGTGGAAAGGGCGTCATGGCGATTCTGGGTATACTCCGGAGTGGGCACTGGCCATCTTTGGCTGGAGCATGGTTGCATCTGACGGTCAGCTTCATGGTGTGGCTGTTGATCGGCGCAATGAGCATTTCGCTCGCGCACGATCTCCAGTTGAGCGATCAGCAAGTGGCGTGGTTGGTGGCATTGCCGCTTCTTGGCGGGGCAGGCCTCAGAATGCTGGCGGGATGGAGCGCGGACTGGGTAGGCGCATGGCCCACCGCCCTGGTGATTCTCCTCGCGGAATTGGCGGCATTGCTATGGGGATGGCTGGGTGTATCTGGGTATCACGAGGCGTTAATCTTTGCGCTGCTGCTTGGCGTCGCCGGTGCAAGTTTTGCGGTCTCGTTGCCGATTGCCGGGCGAGCCTATCCAGCGGCTGCGCAAGGCTTCGTGTTGGGTCTGGCTGCATCAGAGAATGTCGGCACTGTGCTGATCCTGTTTCTTGCACCGCGATGGGTTGCCGTGATGGATTGGCACCAGGTCTGCGCGGTGATGGCCAGCATTGTCGTCGTCACACTGGTGCTGTTCATGTTTCTTGTGCCGCAGAGGCAGTCGAACGTGGTGTCCAGTCGCACCGAATGGTGGCGCAATGCGGCGGAACTCATCCGCCGCCGGTCTGCCTATTGGCTCTGCTTCTTGTATGCCGTCACATTCGGCGGGTTTGTCGGGTTCTGCAGCCTGTTGCCGTTGTTGTTGCACGACCTGTATCAGCTGGATGCGGTCATGGCCGGCACCATCGCCGCGGTATGTGGGCTGTTCGGTAGCCTGATTCGCCCCGTGGGGGGCTATGTTGCCGATCGGCTGGGGGGACTCCGGACCCTCTATTATGCGTTACCGGTCATTGTCGGGTCGTTGGTGGCCGTAACGAGTCCATCGCTCCCTCTGGCTGTGGCCATGATGGTGCTCGCGACCGGTGCGATGGGATTTGGGAACGGCGCGGTCTTTCAATTAGTGGCCGAATGGTTCCCGAAAGACATTGGCCTGGCATCGGGTGTGGTGGGAGCGGCTGGCGGTTTCGGGGGATTTCTCTTGCCCATCGTCACCGCAACCATGAAGGGGTTTACCGAAAGCTACGATACGGGTCTCTGGCTCTTCGCGGGATGTGGTGTCTGTGCCTGGGGAACTGTGATCGTCGCATTGCGGAATCGGGTCGCCTCTGTGGCAGGATCGTCTTCCTGAAGGAGATCCTTGTTGATCGTGGCAGGCGAAAAAATCATGTTACATCTGCAAAGTTAAATGATAAATTGATCCTCCATTGAGAACGAATCACTGACGATCAAATCGTATGGGACCTATGGCCACACCTTTTCATAGCATCGAAGACGCCATTCTAGACATCAAGCAGGGCAAACTCATCATCCTGGTGGATGACGAAGATCGCGAGAACGAAGGCGATCTGGTTATGGCTGCCCAACACGTCACCCCGCAAGCCGTCAACTTCATGGCCCGCCATGCCCGAGGATTGATCTGTCTCGCCTTGACGCCCCAGCGTGTGGAGGAACTCCATCTCCCGCAGCAGGCCGTGGAGAACACGGCGACCTTCGGCACGGCCTTTACGGTGTCAATCGATGCCAGGAAAGATATTACGACGGGCATCTCGGCTGCGGATCGAGCCACGACGATTCATGTGGCGATCGACCCCAAGTCCAAACCCGGAGATTTGGCCCGACCTGGCCATATTTTTCCGTTAAAGGCACAAGAAGGCGGAGTGCTAAAGCGGGCGGGGCAGACTGAAGGGTCTGTCGATCTGGCGCGGTTGGCCGGGCTCATTCCTGCCGGCGTAATCTGCGAAATCATGAACGAGGACGGGACAATGGCGCGCGTGCCGGAACTGGCGAAATTTGCAAAAGTGCACAAGTTGAAGATGGTGACGATCAAGGCGCTCATCGAATACCGCATGCAGCGGGAGCCCTTTGTGCGGAAGATGGCCAGTGCGCGGCTGCCAACGATGTTCGGCGATTTTGAAGCCGTGGCGTTCGAAAACGAATTAGATGGGGTCACGCATATTGCCTTGGTGAAAGGGCGTGTGGAGGGAGGCGATCCGACGCTGGTGCGCGTGCACTCAGGCTGTTTGACGGCCGATGCCCTCGGCTCGTTGCGATGCGACTGCCGGGATCAGCTCCATAAGGCAATGGAGGTAATTCAGAAGGAAGGGCGCGGGGTGCTGCTCTATTTGAATCAGGAAGGGCGCGGCATCGGTTTGCTCAACAAGATCAGAGCCTATGGGTTGCAAGATCAGGGGTGCGATACAGTGGAAGCGAATGCGAAACTGGGATTCAAGGCAGACTTGCGCGATTATGGGGTCGGGGCGCAGATTCTCGTTAACCTCGGGCTACACCAGATTCGGCTCATCACGAATAATCCGCGCAAGATCGTCGGCATCGAAGGCTATGGATTAAAGGTGGTGGAGCGTGTGTCAATCGAGATTCAGCCGCGCGCGGCGAACGTGAAGTACTTGCGCACGAAAAAGAATAAGATGGGGCATATTCTGAAGAAGGTCTAGGAGTGGGTGACATGGACGATCTCTTTGCTCCCGGAGCGCGCGCCCTAGGAAGGGCCTCGCTCGACGGCCGCAGTCGAGATCATCCCTGCCACCCACGGGTATGCAGAATGATGCGCAAGCAGGGGAAGAGAGGAAGGGAAAAAGTACAGAGGAATGAAACTGCATAAAGGCTCTCACGATGCGACGGGGTTGCGGTTTGGGATTGTCGTTGCGCGGTTTAACAAGTTCGTCACGAGCAAGTTGCTGAGTTCCTGTGTCGACGGGCTGACCAACCACGGGGTCAAGCCGGATGACATCGAAGCGGTGCGGGTGCCAGGGGCGTTCGAGATTCCCTTGGTGGCTCGGACGATGGCACAGACGAAGCGGTTCGATGCGATCATTTGTCTGGGGGCGGTCATTCAAGGAGACACACCGCATTTCGATTACATCAGCGCAGAGGCCAGTCGCGGGATTGGGCAGGCGGCGCTGGATGCCAACGTGCCGATCATCTTCGGCGTGCTGACGACGCATACGATCGCACAGGCGATCGAACGGTCTGATCCGGCTAAGTTCAATCGTGGAGGAGAGGCGGCCAAGTCCGCGATCGAAATGGCGACGGTCATGCGTCTTTTGCGGACAGGCGAGGAGATTCCGCCGAGCGTGAAACGTGAAACGTCAGATAAGACACGGGCGCCGCGAAAGCGTAAATCCTAGTATGGGATCACGCCATCATGCCAGGGAGCGCGCGCTCCAGATTCTGTTTCAGTACGATATTCACGGCAAGCCGGGCCTGTGGCTGGATGTGTTTTGGAAGGAGAATGAGGCGACGGATGAAGTGCGGGCCTTCGCCGAACGGCTCGTGTCCGGAGTGTTGGAACAGAAACATGAGTTGGATGCCGTCATTGGCAAATATGCCACCAACTGGAAAATCAGCCGTATGCCGATTGTGGACCGTAATATCTTGCGTGCCGGCGCCTATGAGTTGCTGTGGATGGATGATGTGCCGGCCAAGGTCACAGTCAACGAAGCCATTGAGTTGGCAAAAAGTTTCGGCGATGACGATGCGTCGAAGTTCGTGAACGGCATTCTGGATCAAATCTTGAACAAGGAATTGACGCTGGCTGCCAAGCGAGCCGAAGCGGCAGGCGTGAATAGTAAACCTTGAAAGGTGAGACGTTGAAATCTCGAACGAACAGTTTTTTCTCTTGCGTTTCACGCTTCACGTTTCACGTTTCACGAGGCCGCCATGATTGACCGCTACACCCGTCCCAGGATGAAAGCCATCTGGGAGTTGAAACGGAAGTACGAGATCTGGCTCGCTGTCGAACTGGCCGCCTGTGCAGCATTTGAACGGACGGGACAGGTTCCGCGCGGCACCGCGGCTCGTATCGGGAAGAAGGCCAGCATCGATGTGAAACGCATCGCCAGAATCGAGAAGGTGACGAAGCATGATGTCATTGCCTTTCTCGAATCGCTGCTGGAATCGGTTGGGCCGGAGCATCGGTTTCTCCACATGGGGCTGACCTCATCGGATATTGTCGACACCTCCTTGGCTGTGCAGATGACGGAGGCACTCGACCTCATTCTCGAGGACCTTGACGAGCTGATCGCTGTGTTGAAGCGGCAAGCGTTGAAGTACAAACATACGGTGATGGTTGGCCGGTCGCACGGCATTCATGGCGAACCGATTTCGTTCGGCTTCAAGCTGGCTATTTGGTACGAAGAAGCCTGTCGGCACCGAGAGCGATTGATGCACGTCCGGCAGGACATTGCGGTAGGTAAGCTTTCCGGCGCGATGGGCACGTTCGCACATCAAGGACCTGAAGTGGAGGCGTACGTCTGTGCCAAGCTGGGGCTCACGCCGGACCCCGTCTCGAATCAAATCGTGCAGCGAGATCGCCATGCCGCCTATGCCTCGGCGTTGGCGCTGTTGGCTGCGAGCATCGAAAAATTTGCGACTGAGATTCGCCATCTGCAACGGACTGAGGTGCTCGAAGCGGAGGAGTATTTTTCGGAAGGGCAGAAAGGCTCCTCGGCGATGCCACACAAACGGAACCCGATCGCCTCGGAGAATCTCTGTGGGCTAGCGCGCATCGTGCGGAGCAATAGTGTCGCGGCGATGGAGAACGTCGCGCTGTGGCATGAGCGCGACATCAGCCATTCATCCGTCGAGCGCGTCATCATGCCGGACAGCACGATCTTGATCGATTATATGCTGGCGCGGATCACCGATGTCATCAAGCATCTGGTGGTCTACCCCGCCAATATGAAACGCAACCTCGATCTCACCGGAGGATTGGTCTATTCGCAACGGCTGCTGTTGCGGCTTATCGAGAAGGGCGCGCAGCGTAAGGAATCATATGAAGCAGTTCAGCGGAATGCCATGGCTTCATGGAAAGGAGCGGGGGCATTGCAAGAATTAGTCGGCAGGGATCCCTTCGTGGCGAAACATCTCACGGCAGCAGAGATAAAATCCTGTTTCGACCCGAAGTATTATTTGCGCCATCTTGATAAGATTTTCCG
>JBGTMB010000007.1:0-11179 GCA_041743755.1 Nitrospiraceae bacterium
AGAGATGGTGATGCCGGGGGATAATGTGAGTGTGACGGGGGAGTTGATCAGCCCGATCGCGATGGATCAGGGGTTGCGGTTTGCGGTGCGCGAAGGGGGCAAGACGGTCGGCTCCGGCGTCGTCACCGAAATTCTGGCATAAATTTGATGGCTGTCGCATGACAGCGTGGGAGAGTTGAGATGCGAGAGATCATTGATTTGGCATGCACGATCTGCAAACAGCGGAACTACTCCACTATGAAAAATAAGAAGAATGATCCGGATCGGCTGGAGCGAAATAAGTTCTGCAAGTTCTGCCGGAAGCACATTGCCCATAAGGAAGTGAAGTAGTTGGGCGGCCGGCTCAATGGTAGGGTTGCCAGCTGTCGTAGGGGCATGGTGTCAATGGTAGCACATCGGTCTCCAAAACCGAGAGTCTGGGTTCAAATCCTAGTGCCCCTGCCAATCGCTGGGTAGTGGATGGGTCAGGATCAATACCGACGGTAGATTGCGAGTGGCTCTGTAGCAAGTAGGGAAGTTAGGTGAGATGAGGGAGCGGAAGGCGTCTTCTTTCTCAATGGGGATGTGAGGGGCACATGTTCAAGAATTTTATAAATTCCATTCAAGAATTCTTCAGCGATGTGCGTGGAGAGCTAAAGAAAGTATCGTTTCCGACACGTGCTGAGACGATCGGGTCCACAACGGTGGTCATTGTCTTTTGCATCATCATGTCCCTGTATTTGTCGTTCGTCGATTCGGTTCTTGTATGGGCCGTGAGTAAGATTCTATGAGTCGGGTATCTGGATGTAAGGGCCGCCTGATGACACGCAATCAACCAATGATCCGAGGGTAGGGCATGGCAAAAAACTGGTACGTCATTCATACCTACGCAGGCTTCGAGGGGCGGGTGAAGACCAGCTTGCTGGAGCGGGCCAATCAGATGGGATTGGTGGAAAAGCTGGGACAGGTACTCGTGCCGACGGAGGATGTGATCGAGATCAAGGACGGCAAGCGCCGAACTTCTCGTCGGAAGTTTTTCCCGGGATATGTGATTGTGGAGTTGGAGTCCCCAGTCATCGATGAAACCTTGCAAATGATCAAGGAGACGCCGAAGGTCACGGGGTTTGTCGGCGCCGGTGCGCAGCCCACTCCCTTGTCGATGGATGAGGTTGAGTCGTTACTCAAACAGGTTGATGTGGGGGCAGCCGGGCCACGCGAACAGGTTAAATTTATTAAGACGGATAATGTGCGGATCATCGACGGGCCCTTCCTCGGATTTAATGGTCTGGTGGACGAAGTGGATCAGGACCACGGCCGACTGAAAGTTCTGGTTAGTATTTTTGGACGTTCCACTCCGGTGGAACTTGGGTTTTTGCAAGTGGAGCGGATTTAGTCTTTGAAATGGTCGAACGTGCGTAGGAGTGTAGGACATGGCTAAGGAAGTTTCGGCGCAGATTAAATTGCAGATTCCAGCGGGGAAAGCAAACCCCGCTCCCCCGGTCGGGCCGTCGTTGGGTCAGCACGGTGTTAACATTATGGAGTTTTGCAAACAGTTTAACGCAAAAACCCAGAAAGAGGGCGATAGCATCATCCCGGTGGTCATCACGGTCTATAAGGACCGGTCGTTTACCTTTGTGATGAAGACTCCTCCGGCGTCTGACCTCTTGAAGAAAGCAGCTGGAATCATTAAGGGCTCTGGCGTGCCCCAGAAGGACAAGGTCGGTAAGATCACGAAGGCGCAGTTGCGCGAGATTGCGCAAAAGAAATTGACGGACCTCAATGCTGTGGATCTCGAAGGCGCGATCAAGATTATTGAAGGGACAGCGCGCAGCATGGGAGTGGTGGTTCAAGGGTAATCGAAACGGAGTGGGTGGGCGTCTGTACTGTGGGTTGCGCAGGATGAAATGGAGAGTGTCATGGGAAAGAAGATGAGAGCAGCAGTAGAAAAGCTTGAGCCTCGGGCCTACGCGTTGCGCGAGGCGGTCGACGCGGTGAAGCGGTCGGCCTTCACCAAGTTTGATGAATCTGTTGATTTGGCGCTTCGATTAGGCGTCGATCCGAAGCGGGCGGACCAAATGGTGCGCGGCACAACCTCGTTGCCGCATGGCACGGGGAAGAAGATCCGTGTATTGGTTTTTGCCAAGGGAGAGAAAGAACAGGAGGCGCGACAAGCCGGCGCTGATTATGTCGGGTCCGATGATCTGATGGAGAAGATCAAGGGCGGGTGGATGGACTTCGATTGCGCGATTTCAACGCCGGATCTCATGGCGGCCGTCGGGAAGCTCGGAAAGGCCCTTGGGCCGCGTGGGCTCATGCCCAATCCGAAGACCGGGACCGTTACCTTTGATGTTGGCAAAGCCGTGTCGGAAATTCGGAAAGGCCGAGTGGAGTACAAAGTTGAAAAAGCCGGGATCGTGCAAGTGCCTGTCGGGAAAGTATCGTTTAAACCTGAGCAGTTGTATGACAACGCCGCAGCCGTTCTCGAAGCGGTGATCAAGGCAAAACCTGCCTCGTGCAAAGGACGCTATCTGATGAGTGCGACTCTTTCCAGCACGATGGGGCCTGGAGTGAGGCTCGATGCCATTGCGTTAGCCAAAGAGTGGAGTTAGTTGAGGTGTTGTCGCGCGGAAGGGGAAGGGTTCGATTATGAATAAGGACGAAAAAGCCACAGCCGTTGCAGAGTTGACGGAGACATTCGGTCGAGCACGACTTGCCATCGTCACCGAAAGTGCCGGGCTCTCCGTCAACCAAGTGACGGAACTTCGCAAGCAATTGCGTGGTGCCAAAGCCGAATACATGGTCGTCAAGAATACGTTGGCTGTCCGTGCTGCGGGAGGCACGATCCTTTCCGGGCTGACGACCTACCTAAAGGGACCAACAGGCTTGGTGATCGGTTATGACGATCCGGTGCTTCCGGCTAAGATCCTTCGGGATTTTATTCTGGCGGAGAAGCGTGAGCAGAAGATTAAAATTACCATCGGTGTGCTGGAGGGTAAGGTCGTGCAGCCGGCTGAATTGGCGGCTGTGGCGAAGCTGCCGAAAAAAGACGTTCTCATTGCGATGTTGTTGTCGGCCATGCAAGGACCGGCGCGTGGCTTGGTGTATACGCTCAGTGCGGTCTTATCGAAATTTGTGAGAGTCATTGCAGCCATTCAGGATAAACGAAAAGGAGAAGGGGATATGTCAACGACTACGACGAAATTATCACAGGAAGACTTAATCAAGGCGATCGAGACGATGAGTGTGCTCGATTTGGCTGAGCTGGTGAAGGGGCTAGAGACCCGATTCGGTGTCACGGCTGCCGCACCGGTTGCTGCTGCGGCTCCTGCAGCGGGTGGTGGAGCGGCAGCGGCCGCTGAAGAGAAGACCTCATTCGATGTTGTGCTTGTCTCGGCCCCTGCCGACAAGAAAATTCAAGTGATCAAGGTTGTCCGAGAACTTACCAGTCTCGGGTTGAAGGAAGCGAAGGATCTGGTCGAGGGCGCGCCAAAGCCGGTGAAGACTGGTGTCACGAAGGAAGAATGCGATACCATGAAAAAGAAGCTCGAAGAAAGTGGCGCAAAGGTCGAGATCAAGTAGCTTCGATTCGACCAGTTTCTAGCATCTGTGTGTACCTGCTATAGGCGGGCGCTCAGACATGACCATTGTAGTGGAGGACCGGCGAATGTCCGAAACGACTCTCCAAGAGTTCACCGAGCGGAAAGACTTCTCTCGTATTCACAGTAGTATCGAAATTCCTGATCTGATTGAGATCCAGAAGCACTCCTATGAAGAATTTCTTCAGCGGGAGGTTGAGCCTGAACGTCGCAAGGATCATGGGCTTCAGGCGGCCTTGGCGAGCGTCTTCCCGATCCCGGATTACAACAATACAGCCGTATTAGAGTTTACGAGCTATACGCTCGGCACCCCCAAATACGATGAGCGGGAATGCCTTGAGCAGGGGATGA
Organism: Nitrospiraceae bacterium; assembly: GCA_041743755.1. Taxonomy (GTDB): domain Bacteria; phylum Nitrospirota; class Nitrospiria; order Nitrospirales; family Nitrospiraceae; genus Palsa-1315. Next base: position 3,927 of record JBGTMB010000007.1, read on the forward strand.
CCTTTGCTGTTCCGCTCAAGCTTCGGGTGCGTTTGGTCGTGTTCGATAAGGAAGACAAGGGCTCCAAGAAAAAGGTGCTCGATGTTCGGGAGCAGGAAGTCTACGTCGGCGAGCTGCCGCTCATGACGGAGCGGGGCACCTTCATTGTCAACGGCACGGAACGCGTGGTGGTCAGCCAGTTGCATCGATCTCCCGGTGCGTCCTTTACGCACGATAAGGGCCGGACGCACTCCAGCGGGAAGGTGCTGTACTCTGCCAGGATCATTCCCTATCGAGGATCCTGGCTCGACTTCGAGTTCGATTCACGAGACATCCTCTATGTACGCATCGACCGTCGGCGGAAAATGCCGACAACTATTCTGCTGAAGGCCTTCGGATTTTCGAGCGACGATTTGCTCAAGATGTACTATCCGGTTGAAGAAATTCGGGTCCTCAAGGGCAAGATGCTGCGAAAGCTCGACCCTGAGATCCATCAGGGTCTACGCTGCTCGGCGGAAGTACTTGAGAAGGGTGGTAAGGAGCCTCTGATAAAGGAAGGTGCCAAGCTGACGAAGGGGCTTATCGCAAAGCTCAAGGCCGCTGGTGTGAAAGAAATCCCGCTTGCGTCAAGTGAGTTGATCGGTCGTGCAGTCCTGACCGAACTGGTGGATTCAAAGAAGAACAAGATCGCCGAAAAAAATCAGCGGCTCACTGCTGAGATCGTCGAAGCGCTGCTCGAGAGTGACATCGAGGAATTCAAGGCGATCTATTTTGATACGGTCACGTCTACGCCAGTGATTATGGACACGCTAGAGATGGATAAGACCACCTCGAAAGAGGAGGCTATGGTCGAGATCTATCGTCGCTTACGGCCGGGAGAAACACCCTCTGTCGACACGGCACGCGCGCTTTTCGACAATCTGTTCTCGAACTCCAAGCGGTACGATCTCTCGCCGGTAGGGCGCCTGAAATTGAACAAGAAATTGGGCCTCGATCTACCGCTGGAGCAACGGACGCTGACAGCGCAAGATATGGTCGAAGTAATCCGTTATCTCGTGAATTTGAAGCTGGGTAAGGGTGAAATCGACGATATCGACCATTTAGGCAATCGCCGGGTTCGCTCGGTTGGCGAGTTATTGGAAAATCAATTCCGATTGGGACTCGTCCGCATGGAGCGCAGCATCAAGGAGCGGATGAACCTGCTGGATATGGAAACGGTGCTGCCTCATGATTTGATCAATGCAAAACCTGTGGTCGCTGCCGTAAAAGAATTCTTCAGCAGCAGCCAGTTGTCTCAGTTTATGGACCAAACGAATCCACTTGCAGAGATTACCCACAAGCGGCGGCTGTCCGCGCTCGGTCCCGGTGGGTTGACCAGAGAGCGGGCAGGGTTCGAAGTTCGCGACGTCCATCCTTCACATTACAGCCGTATTTGCCCGATCGAAACACCGGAAGGCCCGAATATCGGCTTGATTACGTCGCTGGCGACCTATGCGCGTATCAATAAGTTTGGGTTTATTGAAGCGCCCTATCGCAAAGTGGTGAAGGGACGGGTTACTGACGAAATCGAGTTTCTTTCCGCGATCGAAGGGGACAAGTACATCATTGCGCAGGCGAACTCCAAAGTGGATGGGTCTGGTCGCCTGGTATCCGAAAACATCTCGGCACGAGCTGCCGGAGATTTCGTGACAGCCACTGCGGACAAAATTGAGTACATGGACGTGTCGCCAAAGCAGGTGGTGAGCGTGGCCACGGCGCTGGTGCCGTTCTTGGAGCACGACGATGCCAACCGTGCCTTGATGGGATCGAACATGCAGCGGCAGGCGGTGCCGTTGCTCAAGTCGGAAGCTCCTTTAGTCGGAACGGGAATGGAAACCGTGGTTGCTCGCGATTCGGGCTATGTCGTGCAGGCTCGGCGGGCCGGTGTGGTGGAAAGCGTAGATGCCACACGGATCGTCGTTCGTGCCGATTCAAAAGAAGGTCGGAAAAAGAACGATGCTGGCTTGGATGTATACGATCTGATCAAGTTCCAGCGATCGAATCAGAGCACGACCATCACACAGACGCCGGTAGTACGGCTTGGGCAGCCGGTGAAAGTAGGACAGGTTTTAGCCGACGGCCCCGCCATCGATCACGGTGAACTAGCATTAGGTAAGAACATTCTCGTCGCGTTCATGCCTTGGGGGGGATACAACTTCGAAGACGCCATTTTGTTGAGCGAAAAGCTGGTACGCGAAGATGCATTCACCTCGATTCATATTGAAGAGTTCGAGGTAGAGGCCCGCGATACTAAGTTGGGGAAAGAGGACATTACTCGTGACATTCCGAACGTCGGAGAAGAAGCGCTGCGCGATCTCGACGAGAGCGGGATTATTCGTATCGGGGCCGAGGTGAAGCCTGGGAATATCCTGGTCGGCAAAGTGACGCCAAAAGGCGAAACGCAGCTGACACCGGAAGAGAAACTCTTGCGGGCCATCTTCGGTGAAAAGGCGGGCGATGTGAAGGATACGTCGCTGACGGTGCCGCCGGGCGTCGAGGGCATTGTCGTTGATGTGAAGATTTTCTCGCGTAAGGGACTCGACAAGGACGAACGATCCAAGAGCATAGAAAGCGACGATGCCATGAAGCTCCAGCGTGATCACCACGAAGAGCTCCGTATCATCGACGAAGAAAAGACGAAGGAGATTAGAAAGTTGCTGCTGGGGAAAGTGGTTGGCCGTGACTTGATGGATCCGGAGAGCGGCGATGTCATTCTGAAGAAGAAGGGCAAGCTGACCGTAGAGATTCTCAAACGGTTGCCGGATGAGACCGTTCGCTACATCATTTTGAGCGACCCTGATGAACAGAAAGAGCTGGAAGACGTCGAGCGACGGGCGAAGGAACAAATCGAAATTCTTCAGACACTGTATGACGAAAAGGTTGGGCGTTTAAAACGGGGCGATGAGCTTCCGCCAGGCGTCATTAAGCTGGTGAAGGTCTATGTGTCGATGAAGCGAAAGATTCAAGTCGGCGACAAGATGGCTGGGCGGCATGGAAACAAAGGCGTGGTTTCTCGGGTGTTACCCGAGGAAGACATGCCCTGTTTGCCCGATGGAACACCGGTGGAAATTGTGCTGAATCCGCTCGGGGTGCCGTCACGTATGAACGTCGGTCAAATTCTCGAAACTCACTTGGGTTGGGCTGCCAAGGCATTGGGTATTAAGGTGGCGAGCCCGGTATTCGATGGCGCATCAGAGACGGAGATTAAGGAACTGCTCAAGAAGGCAAATCTGCCGACGAGTGGGCAATCGATGTTAATGGACGGCCGAACTGGGGAAATGTTCGGCAGCCCCGTCACGGTCGGCTATATGTACGTCTTAAAGCTTCACCACTTGGTCGACGACAAAATTCACGCGCGGTCGATCGGGCCCTATTCGCTCGTCACACAGCAACCGCTTGGCGGCAAGGCTCAATTCGGCGGTCAGCGATTGGGAGAAATGGAAGTGTGGGCGTTGCAGGCTTATGGGGCCGCGTCCACGCTGCAAGAGTTCTTGACGGTAAAGTCTGACGACGTGCCTGGACGGTCGAGAATGTACGAAGCGATTGTCAAGGGTGAGCCGTTCCTGGAGCCTGGATTACCTGAGTCGTTTAACGTGTTGGTCAAAGAGCTGCAGAGTTTGGGACTCGACGTCGAACTGGTCAAGTCGCAAGACAAACCCATTTGTGTGCCGGCCCTAGTGGTCGGTATCAGAGGAGGTCACTACCTTGGAAGGCGTCTATACATTGTTCGAGAAGCCGCGCGATGCCGTGTCGTTTGATTCGATGCGGATTCGGATTGCGTCACCCGAAAAAATTCGCTCGTGGTCATATGGCGAAGTGAAAAAGCCGGAGACGATCAATTACCGGTCGTTTAAACCCGAAAAAGACGGGCTGTTTTGTGCAAAGATTTTCGGCCCGATCAAAGACTGGGAATGTAACTGCGGCAAGTACAAGCGCATGAAGCACCGCGGCATTGTGTGCGACAAGTGCGGTGTCGAGGTCATTCAGTCGAAAGTCCGCCGAGAACGCATGGGGCATATCGAGCTCGCGGCACCTGTTGCGCATATTTGGTTTCTCAAGGGTGTGCCGAGTCGGATCGGTACTTTGCTGGATATGAGCCTCAAAGGGTTGGAGCGGATTCTCTATTTTGAGAGCTATGTGTGTGTCGATCCAGGATCGACGGATTTGACGGAGAAGGAGTTGGTCTCGGAGGAAAAGCTTCGTGCGCTCCAGTCTTCCTACGGTCCAGGTTCGTACAAAGTTGGTATCGGTGCCGATGCCATTCGGGAGTTGCTCCGAAAGATTGACATTAATGCCAAGTGGGATGAGATCAAGGCCAAGGCGAAGACGTCGGCCTCTGCAGCGCTCAAGAAAAAATATGCAAAGCAGCTGAAAGTCATCGAGGCGTTCCGCAAATCAGGAAACATGCCTGAATGGATGATCATGGACGTCATTCCGGTGCTGCCACCGGAGTTGCGCCCGCTCGTCCCCCTAGACGGCGGGCGTTTTGCGACATCGGATTTAAACGATCTGTACCGTCGGGTGATCAATCGGAACAATCGTCTGAAACGTCTGATTGAGCTGAAAGCTCCTGGCGTGATTATTCGAAATGAAATGCGGATGTTGCAGGAAGCGGTCGATGCGCTTTTCGACAACGGCCGTCGTGGTCGCGCAATTCGTGGACCCAACAAGCGGCCGCTCAAGGCGTGGAGCGATCTGCTGAAGGGGAAGCCGGGACGCTTTCGCCAAAACCTGCTCGGTAAGCGGGTCGATTATTCCGGTCGAACCGTCATTGTCGTGGGGCCAGAGCTCCGGTTGAATCAATGTGGATTACCCAAGAAGATGGCGCTCGAACTCTTCAAGCCCTTTATTTTTCACAAGCTGGAGGAGCGTGGCGCAGCGACCACCATCAAGAGTGCCAAGCGTTTGGTCGAGAAAGAACGGCCGGAAGTGTGGGACGTGCTCGATGAAGTGATTCGCGAGCATCCTGTGCTGCTGAACCGTGCCCCGACGTTGCACCGTCTTGGAATCCAGGCATTCGATCCCGTGTTGGTCGAAGGCAAGGCGATCAGACTGCACCCGCTTGTCTGTGCCGCGTTTAATGCCGACTTTGACGGCGATCAGATGGCAGTCCATGTGCCGCTGTCGGTCGAAGCGCAGGTTGAGGCGCGCGTGCTGTTGATGTCGATCAATAATATTCTTTCGCCAGCCAACGGTAAACCGATTGCGGTGCCGTCTCAAGACATGGTGCTTGGTTGCTATTGGCTGACTAAAGAACGTGCAGGATGCAAGGGAGAAGGAAAAGTATTCGGTTCGCCGGAAGAAGTTCGCATCGCATACGATTCGCGAGAATTGGAAGTGCATGCGCGAATCAAGGTGCGAATCGAGGGAAGCCTCGTTCAGACCACCGTCGGGCGAGTCATTTTGTCGGACGTGCTCCCTCCTGGAATGCCGTTTGCCAATGCGAATAAGCTGATGACCAAGAAGGAAATGACCAAGCTCATTGATGCTGTGTATCGCCAATGCGGTCATCGTGAGACTGTCACGTTTCTCGATAAGGTCAAGGACACGGGGTTCGAGTATGCCACGCGAGCCGGCATCTCGATTTGTATCGATAACATGCATATTCCGACCAAGAAGCAAGAATTGCTGGGGAAGGCCCAGCAAGAGGTCACGGAGATCGAACGGCAGTATGCCGAGGGGTTGATCACCAACGGTGAGCGCTATAACAAGGTGATCGACATCTGGGCGCATGTGACTGAGCAGATTGCGAATGAAATGATGAGAGAGTTGGGCGCGGGTGGCGATCCGAACAAGGCGGAGTCTTTCAACCCGATCTTCATGATGGCGGATTCCGGCGCTCGCGGAAGCTCACAGCAGATCCGTCAGTTGGGTGGTATGCGCGGTTTGATGGCGAAGCCATCCGGCGAAATCATTGAGACTCCGATCACCGCCAACTTCCGTGAAGGATTGACGGTGTTGCAGTACTTCATTTCGACACACGGTGCCCGCAAAGGGTTGGCCGATACAGCGCTGAAGACTGCAAACTCCGGGTATCTCACGCGCCGCCTGGTGGATATTGCGCAAGATGTGATTATTAACGAAATCGATTGCGGCACCACTGATGGCATCATTGTGAGCGCATTGGTCGAGGGGGGCGAAATCATTCAGCCGATAGAAGAGCGAGTGTTGGGACGGTTGGCTGCAGAAGATATTCGCGATCCGGTCACGGGTGAGATCATTGTGTCGTTTAATGAGGAAATTGATGAGGATCGGACTAAGGCGATCGTGGAAGCTGCGGTCGACCACGTCAAGATCCGCTCAGTGCTGACCTGTCAATCTCGCCGTGGAGTCTGTCGGTCCTGCTATGGGCGGGATTTGGCCCGAGGACGGTTGGTCGAAAAAGGCGAACCTGTCGGTGTCATTGCGGCGCAGTCGATCGGTGAACCTGGAACACAGTTGACCATGCGGACGTTCCACATCGGGGGAACGGCGAGCAAGGTGGTTGAGCAGACAGTGACCGAATCTAAACATGCCGGCACGATTAAGTTCATGAGCTTCGATGCCAAGAAAAATGCCGACTTCCCTAACCCCGGAATTGCAGTGCAAAATAAAGAGGGTGAATGGGTGGTCATGAATCGAAATGCCAAGATTGCCATTGTCGATGAGACGGGGCGTGAGCGTGAGAAGTATGGAGTCGTCTATGGCGCCAAGATCAAGGTGAAAAACGGTGGTCGTATCGCGCTGGGCCAGAAATTGGTCGAATGGGATCCATACTCGCTGACCATTCTCACCGAAGTCGGAGGTAAGGTAGCGTACGGAGATATCATTGAAGGCGTCTCGATGAAGGAAGAGTTCGATGAAGTCACAGGCCTCTCCCGCAAGGTCATCGTTGAGCATAGTGGTGCAACGTTGCGTCCGCGTGTGTCGATCAAGGATGAGGGTGGAAAGACTGCCAAGGTTGCCGCGGCGGCAAACGTGGCTCGCTATCTGCTCCCGGTTGGGGCGCATATCTTTGTCGAAAAAGGCGCAGTGGTCACTCCTGGCGATGTGTTGGCCAAGATTCCTCGAGAGACGACTAAGACAAAGGATATCACGGGAGGTTTGCCTCGCGTGGCTGAGTTGTTCGAGGCTAGGAAGCCAAAGGAGACGGCCGTCATTAGCGAGATCGATGGCGAAGTATCGTACGATGGTTTCGTGAAGGGTATGCGAAAAGTGTTGGTCAATAATAAGATGGGTGATGTCAAGGAATATTT
>JBGTMB010000008.1:0-29772 GCA_041743755.1 Nitrospiraceae bacterium
GATATCCAACTACCTCGGATGATTCATGCACCAGGAATAGGGCCGGTGGGGTGGAACGAAGCGGTCCTGGAGCTGTTGGCACAGGTACCGTAAGAAGCCGGGAGAACGATTCGTGCGAGTGAAGATCTCTGTCTTTCTAGCAGAGTGGGAGAGTGGCAAGACAATAGAGCGCCACTCATCATTGGTACGGTGCGGCTACATCGCTTTACGTGTTTTCATCTCTAATATTTCCAGGACTCCACGAATGGGAATCCTCACCCAATGCGGTCGATTGTTGAGTTCATACCCGATTTCATAGACGGCCTTTTCGAGCAGATGCGCATCCAGGAGTACGTGGAATTCTGATTGGGTTCCAGGCCAGAACGAAGCCCTCTCTGCAATCTTGAGATACGACTTCAGAAACGCTACGCTAACCCAGCCACACCAGAACCGGATCCAGGAATCGAGGCTTGCGCCGGCGCCCTCTGCATGCCAAAGCGGTTGTTGACGCAAGAGCGTGGCATACGGCGCGTAATACAATGACCGCAACATGCCCGCCACATCCATGATCGGGCTATGCTTCATGCGTCGTTCACTGAGCGGGCGGGCCGGCTCACCTTCGAAATCGCTGATCAGAAAATCCCACCCAGTCCAGAGCACTTGACCGAGATGATAATCCCCATGACATCGAGTTCGTCGTGCGCGGGTTTCTAACTCAGAAAATGCTCCAAATCGATTCTGCATTCGAGACTCATTGTTCAGTACTCGTCGCGCCTCCTGCTCCGTGCTCGAAGGTAAATCGTTGAGTCGACTCCTTAACAGCGAACAGGTTTGCGAAACCAGCCGGCCCATGGACTCGTAGCGAGATCGACGGTATTCCAACGAGAACGGCTCGGGCATGAAATCAGGGTTATCTTGAACGGTCGCCAGTGCGATATGAAGTTCGGCGGTACGCTGGCCTAATAGGGAGACTGAGTCCAGATACGGACCGATACATTCACGCGCGACAAGGGGAATGTCTCCCTGTGCTGCTTCCAGAATCGATCCAGCAAACGTCAGTTCATGCGCTGATCCAGATGGTTGAGCCCGACAACGCACGACGTACTGATCGAACGCCTCAAGGGTATAATTCCATGCATCGCCTTGGTTGTGCACGAAACCCTGAAGGATCGCGACGGTCACAGTCTCGTTATTTGCACGGACATACTCGAGGGATCCAGCAAGAGGGGGGCTATGAGGAAAATTCATGGCCGTCAACATTCGGCCGATCTCCAGATCCGGATTGATTCCAGTCTCAACACGTCGATAGACTTTCAGAAGAACACGATCACCGTAGGCCACCGATGTATTGCTCTGCTCTGCTTTCAAGACCGCAGGGTCCAGGGAGACCCCGCCGCCTATCAGATCCTCATAGGCTTGCGTGGGGGACGCGATCAGCGCGCCCGTTTCGCCGGTGAAACGGCAACCACGCCCGATGGCAGACAACAGCGTCCTCGAAAAGTCTGAGTTCCACAGTGCATCGTACAAGACCCCGATCTGTTCAGAATCTTTGGTCTGAATCTTCAGCGGCGCCACAATAGCACCGGGTAGGTCTTGCTGAATCTGAGCCGCCTGTTCACCGAATGCCGCCGTGAGGGGGAGCGTATACATGTCTGAAGCCCCACCCACATAGTCAACCCGGAGGAATAGTAGGACCGCTCCGCCCGATCGGTCTAGGATGGGCACGAACTCGAGGATACAGACTACATGTATTGCACGAGCTTTTCCTGCAAACCATCTTCGTGGCTTCAAGAATTCTTGCAAGCATACCTCCAGGGAAACACGGGAGTCTCTTTCCAGAATACGCTCCCATCGGTCAGCGACAATCAGCATAATCGGCTTCATGCCTCTTACGTGTAATAATCGAAGTCTTCTTCTCTGCGAAGCCAGCGACGCACAAGGAAGATATGGGCGGGTGCGGCGTGCGGATTGAGCTCGACATAGTTGCGCGATCCATCCCAACGATACGAGACATTCGACAACAAATCTTGCACTTGGAAGGGATGCTGTGCATCGAGCCCCAACGAGTCGAGATCCAGGAAAACCCAGCCGGAGTGGGTATGATGCGGACTCAAATTGACGACAACCACAATGACGTTGGATCGATCCGCAGTGCTTTTGCTATAGCAGATCAATCGCTCATGATCTGTCCTGTGGAAGTGCAGCCTCTCGTTGCTGTGAAGCGCTGGATTCTCACGACGAATCCGGTTCACCAGACCGATGAACTCTTTCAAACTATCGTCACGTTCGGTATTCCACTGCCTGATTTCGTACTTCTCCGAATTCAAATACTCCTCGCTCCCCGCCTCCCTCGGGCGGTTCTCGCACAGCTCAAAAGCGGGTCCATAAATCCCATAACTCGCGCCTAACGTCGATGCCAGGACCAATCGAGCCATAAAGGCAGGCCGCCCTCCCTGTTGAAGCTCCTCTGTCAAAATATCCGGCCTATTAGGCCAAAGGTTGGGCCGGAAATACTCGTGCACCTCACTCTGAGTCAGTTCGGTGAAATACTCCGTAAGGTCCGCTTTCGAGCTACGCCAGGCGAAATAGGTATACGACTGGGTAAAACCCAACTTCGCCAACCGGTACATCACTTTGGGCCGCGTGAACGCTTCGGCCATGAAAATGACATCTGGATAGTCCACGCGAATTTCATGAATCAGCCATTCCCAAAAACTAAAAGGCTTGGTATGTGGATTGTCCACGCGAAAGATACGCACCCCTTGCTCAATCCAGTGGATCACGACGCGCTTCAACTCCTGCCAGAGCGGCTCCCACTGGTCCGTCTCAAAATCTAACGGAACGATGTCCTGATATTTCTTAGGTGGATTCTCCGCATATTGCACCGTCCCGTCCGATCTGACCTTAAACCACTCACGATGTTGCGTGACGTACGGGTGGTCGGGAGAACACTGAAAGGCAAGATCCAACGCGATTTCGATCCCGAACGATCTCGCCTTTTCCAAAAACCGCCTAAAATCCTTCGCGGTTCCTAGTTGTGGATGGATTGCCTCATGCCCTCCGTCCGATGAACCGATTCCCCATGGACTTCCTGGATCATCCAGCCCTGCGGTCGGCACATTATTCTTACCCTTCCGATGCGTGATGCCGATAGGGTGGACAGGAGGCACATACAACACGTCAAACCCCATGGACGCAATATATGGTAGGCGGGCTTCACAATCTCTGAATGTCCCGTGCCTACCCTCCTGAGAACATGAACGTGGGAACATCTCATACCAGGCGCTGAACCTGGCCTTCTCTCGATCCACAACCACTCCGAGCTCTCTTTCATACTGTGTCGCGAAGCGGCGGTCCGGATACTTCGCCATTACGACCGCCAGATTCTGGTCCAATACCTGTTCGATACGCCTTCGCTCTGACTCATCTGATGACTTCAGTCGGTCTGCCCATTCTTTCAGCGATTGTCCTTCCGCCCCCGAGGCGCGCTGACTTGCCGCATCAATCAATCCGGCTCCCTGGAGTATCTCCACGGGCGCTGCTTGGCCTGCGTCTACCTTCTTCATAAAACCCTGTCGCCACGTCTGAAAATGATCAACCCAACCGATTACGGTATACACATAGCGGCCAAGCTCGGCCGTCTGAAACGATGCCTGCCATCGGTCATTCGTCAGAAACGTCATCGGTGTCTCATGCCACTCCAGCTCACCATATCGGCGAAACAGCAGCGCCACGCCCACACAATCATGACCGTCTGCAAAAACATCCGCCTCGACCACGACATCTTCCCCTACCGTTCTCTTGATCGGATAACGGCCTCCATCGACTGCAGGCGTCACTTTTTCAACCACGACTCGACGTCTTTCCTCCACTCCTGTCAGCTCCCTTCCAATCCTGACTCCCATCACATGTGTTCCCTATGGACGACCTCGACGCGTGCAAAAGGCTCCGCATCAAGCTCAATGGCTCCCTGGCGCATTCTGCTCACAGGAATCGCCATCGCTGCGTCAAATACGGTTTCATGCTCTCAAATGTCCTACACAGTGCTTCGATGGCGCGTTCGACATCCTCTGGCGGCCCATCCCTGGTCCTCAGGACAAGCGAGGCGGTTTGCCCGAGATACAAAGGGGTCAGAGATTTGAGCAAGTGTTCGCGATGGAGCGCTTTTTCATGATAGGCCAGAGCGAAATCGTAAACGGTTTGAACCCACAATGCCTCAGGAAAACGGAACTCTTCCTCCTCGACTACGCCCAAGGCGAGGATTCCGGCCAGCGTCTCTGGAGCCAGAATGATCTCCCAGATAGGCAGAAGATCTCGTAACCCCTGTCGGAATCCTCTCACCATCCGTTCAACATTGATTGCGCCACCTACTGGTCCAGACTCATAAGGAAAACCAAATTGCGGGATCGGCACAGACCCCACTCTGCCTTCCCACACATCCTGATACGTTTCCATGAGATAAAACAGTCCCCCCACAGCTTGGGCGAGCACCACTGAGAGTTCGACTCCGGTCAATTTGATATCTTGAACCCTGTCTCCCAAAAAGCTTTGAGAGACTTCACATCCTTCGGCAACGGCAACGGTGGTCAACCAGCTATCGATCCCATACCGTGCCCCCACTCCCTCCCATACGTTCCTCGCCAAGTAGAGGTGTGCAAGCTTTCCGGAAAAGCCATAGCCTCCGCCGCTCTGATAACGGATCTGTTTGCCATAGAGCGCCCGATTGAGGGGATAGATGATGCAATTCGTCAAGCTGCCCTCATATCTCGCCCGGCGGAAGAGAGGGGCGACATAGTCGACGTTTTTTTCAAGGATAGGATGAAGTAAGACGTCCAACCAATCGGCTGTAAAGGAGCGAATATTTGCGTCAATCACAACGCAGGCTCTTGCCTGCAATGCTTCTGCAATCGTGAAAAAGGCTCGAAATGCATGCTCGCGGCCAGGCACACCCGATTCAGACAGCGCCTGGAGAGAGATCGGACTCGGAAACACACCACCTTCCAAGTGCTGGATACACACGGTCGAAAGATCAGACCCTATCGTGCGTGTGATGGTTTCCGGTGTGCCGTCTTGTGAGCCAGCATCCGCATTCACCACGATAACAGAAGCCTGGGGGCACACCTTGCGTATACCAGCCTTGACCGCGTTCACCACCGACCCCACCGTCGCCGCGTTATTGAACGTGGGGATTCCCACCAGCACTTCGACTTTTTCGATGTCTCCTACTTGCTGGCGAACCTGGCTCAAGACTGTCTTGATCATCGTCATCGCGACTCATTATCCACGCCGACACGCTGTGAATCTGACAGTCGCCATCCCGCCATCACTGCGTGAATATCTTCAAGAGCGTCAAATAATCCGCCAGGAGTCGCGTGATGAGAAAGTTTCGCCGCACATGCTCTCGGGCTGCGCCTCCCATCCGCTGACTCAAACCGGGATTATTCAGAAGATGCCTGACTCTGAATGCAGCCCCTTCTATAGAATGTACCGTATAGCCGGTTACACCATCGATAATCTGATCGGCAATCCCACCTGCTGTTCCACCGACAACCGGCTTGCCTTTCCACATCGCCTCTGAGACCGCCAAACCGAACCCCTCTTTAATGGATTTCTGAAGGACAATCGTCGCACCTCTCTGGAGCGCATTGATCTCCCGATCCGCTTCAGGAGGCAACTGCAACACATGGATGTCGGCGTCGGATCCGGCAGCGGTGTTCACATCTGCCAACACCGCTTCTCCTTCCGGATCGTTTGCCACGCCTCCGCCGGCCAGAATCAGTCGACAATCGTAATGTTTCTTGACCATCCGATAGGCTTTGATGGCGCCGACCGGATCCTTGAAACGATCGAAACGCGCCACCTGCAACAGAATCGGCTTGTCCCTTGGAATCCCAAGGCGATCCAGCGTGTGGGACACTTCTGCTCGTGATAACTCGCGGTTTTTTTCGCTTAACGGATCGATCGAGGGATAGATTAGAAACTTGGGAATCGGAAGCCGTTGGGCAAATCCGGTGACGGAAAAAATGGCAGCGTCATAGCGGACAACAAAATGGCGAAGGAAGCTCCAGGCTCGGCGCTGAGGCTGCGAAAGATCCAGATAGCACCGCCAGATCCATTTCCCGCCCTTACGGTGTTCGATCAGTGCAGCAGGCCCAGGATCATGGACCATCACAAGGTCGGCGTCGAGATTGAGCACTTGGGCATTTTGACGATTGATCTTGAGATAGACTTGAGACATCTGTTCAGTAAACACTTGTTCCTGGCCTTGCAGCGCGTTGCTGATCCGCTTGCTGACGTCAAAAAACTCCTGGTCGCCAGCGAGGACTTCCCAACGGGCATCGACCCCCAACGATGTCAACATCGGCACAAGACGACGTAACACCTCCGCCATACCGCCCCCGTATCGGACGGCATTGACCTGCAAAAAGCTTCGCCCTTTGACCAAATCGCTCAGCCGATACAGGAAATCGACCGTCCCCTTCGTCGCGCTATCCCGATAATCATCCAACTCCAGTCGCATAGCTTTCGTTTCGCCCCCAATCATGCACCCATTAAATCACACTTCCCTCGATTCCGTAGGCGGTTTCCTCAGAAAACGCCTGACGCAACTTGAACCAGTAATACCCGTACGGCGCAAGGCTCAACATATAGGGTCTATCGCCGATCGATGGAAACCGAGTCTCGCCGAATAATTCGACCGGCACAGCCCCGGCGAACTTTACGAGATCCAACTCCACCGCTTGCGCTGACCCGCCCAGGTTTTGGACCATGAGGAGCGTCTCATCCCGGTACTGCCGGAGATACACCAGCACCTTGTCGTTTCGAGGACGGAGAAACTCGATCGTCCCTCGCCCGAATGCCGGATGCTTTTTGCGGATGGCGATCATGCTTTTCATCCAGTGCGCCAGGGAATACGGCGTTTGGAGCTGGGCTTCTACGTTGGTCGCTTGATATCCATAGATCGAATCGGTGATGACAGGAAGATACAATTTTGAGGGATCGGCCTTGGAAAACCCCGCATTCCGGTCGACGTTCCACTGCATCGGTGTGCGCACACCGTTACGATCCCCCAAATGCACGTTATCTCCCATCCCGATCTCGTCCCCATAATAAATGATAGGACTGCCAGGTAGCGTAAACACGAGGCTGTTCAGGAGCTCGATTTTGCGCCGGTCATTTTCAAGCAAGGGCGCGAGCCGACGCGCGATGCCGATATTGCGCCGCATCTGAGGATCCCGCCCATAGGCATAGTACATGTAGTCCCGTTCCTCACCGGAACACATCTCTAACGTCAGCTCATCGTGATTGCGGAGAAACAAACACCACTGACACGCATCGGGAATGGCCGGCGTGTGCGTGAACATGTCGACGATCGGATGCCAATCCTCGCTTCGCACGCCCATGAATAGCCTTGGCATCAACGGAAAATGAAAGGCCATGTGACATTCATTGTTATCGCCGAAATAGGGCCGGACATCGGCCGGCCATTGATTCGCTTCTGCCAGCAGGATGCGCCCTGGGTAGCGCTCATCGATCCACTTGCGAATATCCTTCAAATACTCGTGTGTCTCCGGCAAGTTCTCGCATATCGTGCCCTCACGCTCAATCAGATACGGCACGGCATCGCACCGGAACCCATCCAGTCCCTGATCCAGCCAAAAGGCCATGACCTCCAGCATTGCCTTACGCAGCTGAGGATTGTCATAGTTCAGATCCGGTTGGTGACTGAAAAACCGATGCCAATAGTATTGTTTTGCGACGGGGTCCCAGGTCCAATTGGATCGCTCTGTATCGATAAAAATGATTCGGGCCTTCCCGTATTTTTTCTCACTGTCGCTCCACACATAAAAGCTGCGCAGGGGCGATTCGGGAGATCGTCTCGCCTCTTGAAACCATGCGTGCTGATCGGACGTGTGGTTGAGTACGAGATCGGCGATGACGCGAATCCCACGCCGATGTGCTTCATCAAGAAAGGTTCGGAGGTCTTCGAGTGAGCCGTAATCCGGAAACACGCCGCGATAGTCCGCGACATCATAGCCATCATCGCGCAACGGAGAAGGAAAAAATGGCAAGAGCCAAAGACAGGTGACCCCTAACCACTCAAGATAATCAAGTTTTGCTGTCAGGCCGCGAAAATCTCCAATCCCGTCGTCATTGCTGTCGCAAAATGCTTTGACGTGCAGCTCGTAAAACACGGCATCTTTAAACCACAGCGGGTCGACGTTCGTCACAGCAAATATCCTCGTCTCTACGAGTCGGAATGCTTCACTAGAAACTCATCACACACGGTTAAGAGCGCGGATCTGTGCCGCTCAAGGCTTCCTCGATACGGATTGATCGCGCGAAACTTCCCAGCCAACTCCGGCATACCCAGACTCTCCTCGATCCAGGCTGAAAAGTCGCCCTCCTGCTTGCTGAGACGGCGACGAGCTTCAAACATATGATAATAGATCGCGCTTACATCTACCTCAGATAATGCATTCCGAAACTCTTGTAATGTCCAAGCCTCCAGACCAGTGGATACCTCTAAAATTCTGGACTGATTGAAACTGAACGGCTTGCCGAAGATCACTCGAGGCACAATCGGTGTGCGCGACAAGTGATCGTCGATGACTGAAATCAGCTCTTCCCGTAACAGCTCAAGCCCTTGAAATTCGAATGGGTCGATGACGGCAAGCCGCTCACCAAGGACATGATCTCGGACTTCCATCGCCACCCACTGGGCAAAGTCATTGGGATACAGCTGTTCGACCTGACTGTGCCGTAGAAAACAGGTGTGGGTATGATAATAGATAGAGTCGAGCGGGACCTCTTCGAGCAATTCGACCAACCGCTTTTCATCCTCCGCTTCCTTCCCTAGACTCTCTCGCAGCTCGCTTGACCCGGTAAAACAAAACGGTTTGTCAGCTTTGCGCACAACTCTCCTCCTTAACCGTTCCAATCTTCACCGCAATGATACGCTTCAGAGGTCGCCATCCTACCATCCAACCGAAAATTATGGGAGATTTTTGGCTGGCCGCTTCAAATTTGAACTGCCACAGTAAAGAACCCCTCCCTTCCGGGCGGGGCTTTTTGAACCAGGAGGATTTTTGTTCCTCCGCTACGCTGCGGGCTGCCATTCCTCCCCGCTCTTCCGAGTGGGGCATCCTGGCAGATCTTCGTGAATGATGCCGCAGTGACGTAGAGATTTCCAGCGGCGCAGACAATGTGCCGAGCCTCAAGTCATCCGCTCGAGCAGTGCGACCGGACAGGAGCCCAAGATCTCAGCCAGACGGAGGCTCTGTTTGCCTTCAGTCTCGGTCGAGGATAGAATTTCCCCGGTTAATAGGTTCTGATAACAGGAGGCTGGTCTCCAGGACGGCACGATCACCCATGTGTCCTCCCATAAACTTGGATCGAACGGAAAGGATTCGGTCTCTCGGCACAGTCCTCTGAGCAAAACCGGAACGATTGCAACGACAGCCCGATCCTCATAAATTCTGGCAAACGCGCATACATGCTTCTTCTTCGTTCCTTCGACCTTGAGCGGAACATATTCCCCGCTTAAGAACAATGACGCATGCGCACGACGATAGTGTAGGCCAACCGTCGTCATGTACATTTTTATCCGCCCGTCTGAAACCGTCGCAAGCAATTCCTGAACGAACCGACGCTGATCAGATCCTTGTATTCCACGGATTGACTGAAAGCCAGCCAAGAAACCGGCTCGCATTTTATAATCCACCGGCCGACGATTGTCCGGATCGACCAGGGTAAAATCCCACAGTTCCGTGCCCTGGTAAAAATCCGGAATGCCGGGCGATGCAATTTTGAGTAGCACTTGCGAAAGCGAGTTATAGACACCGTGACGCGCGATCTCTCGTTGAAAGGGTTGGAAATCCGCCAAGAACGGGTTGGGCGACGCACGAACCAGAATACGTTCAATGAAATCACGCACAGCTTGGTCGTACGCATGGTTTGGGTTGACCCAGCTCGTATGAATCTTGGCCTCCTTCAACGCTTTTGCCATATAGGCCTGAATTCGATCACTGAAGCTTTTGCATTCGTCTTCGTCCATTGCATGAAACGGCCAGGCACCGATTAAGGTTTGATAAAGCAAGTATTCCTCGTTGCGATCAGGAGCGAGCATCCCGTCCACTTCGGTTTTATACCCTTTGTTGAGTGCGCTCCATCGAAGGATACGCGCTTTCCAGTCTTGCGGGATTTCTGAAAGGACATTGATCCTGGCTCGCACGTCTTCGCTACGTTTCGTGTCGTGAGTCGAAGTTGTGCACATACTTGCCGGCCAATGCGCCCGACGCTGACGCATGCGCTCGTGGAAGGTCTGCACCGAAATCCCGAATTGCAGAGGATCGCCACCTACTTCGTTCAGTGACGCAAGCCGGTTATATACGTAACAGGCCGTGTCTTCGGCCCCCTTCGCCATGACCGTGCCCGTGATCTGCTGAAATTTCATTGCAAACCTCAGCTGATCATGGCGCTCCCGTTCGTGGTGATAGCTGGCCTGCTTGAGCAGAATGTCCTGGACGAAGTCGAACACAAGACCGCTTAGCGCAGGATTCTTGCGCTTAGCCCTAGAGACTGCCAGCCGGATATAGGACCGATCCCGATCCATCACCGGTTCCTCGCCCGGAGTCACATATGTCCTATAGACAGGAAAACAGGCGATAATTTCACGAATGGCGTGAATCAGGCTGTTCAACGTGAAATCTCTGAATCGTCGGTTCATTTCCGAGAGATGATTAAGCTGATACCCAAGCACGTTGATCTCGCTCGACATGGACGCTCGCATAATCAGCTGCTTACTTTCATAGGCACAGTCTTCAAAGGAAAGGTGATTGCCGATAAAACGGGCATAGAGCCGATTGAACGCCTGTTCGTGTGATCCGTCCACAAATAACCCGTTGACCAGGGTGAGGAAGTCGTATCCTGTTGTACCATAGACCGGCCATTGAACAGGCAGCGTCTCTTCCTTCGTGAGGATTTTTTCGACGACAAGAAAAAGCGGTCGCTCGATCTCCCCTGCGGAAGGAGCAAGGTTAGTTTTGGCCCACGTCTGTAATTGCCTAAGGTAGGTGCTAGGATCGTACAATCCATCAACATGATCGATACGCAATCCGGTGGCCGCTCCATTCTTTAAGAGCTGAAGAATGAGTTCGTGAGAGGAGAGGAATACGGCAGGATCCTCCATGCGAATAGCTGCCAGTTCATTGATATCGAAGAAACGTCGGTAGTTGATTTCCTCTGAAGCGACACGCCAATAGGCAAGTCGATACACCTGGTGGCTCAGGAGTTGATCCAGCAGATCGAAGCTTTTCGAGTCTCCCTTTGTCCCGTTATAGATCGCGACATTGTCTTGAATAAACTTCTGGACAGTTTGGCTCTCGTTCATGATGCGTGAGAGTCGCCGCCCGATGATCTCCTTCTCGCGATAACGCTCTGCAACCTGGGCAGGATCCGCCTCATTGCGATCGGGCAGGTGTCGAAGAGCGGTCAGGATACTCTGCAGCTCCTGCACATGAAGATCATCCGACTGCGCCCGGCTGATCAACTCATCCAACCGAAGCGCAAGAATCATCGCTGAGTGCTTTGGATCAACAGGAAGCTGGTGATCGAAGTAACGAAAGAAGAACCGTCCTTCGTGGTATTCCAGGATAATCTCCTGGTTCTCCACGACGGTTCCGTATTGCTCGCCCAGAATAGGCAGGAGCACTTTCCCTTCCAGCTCGGCCTTGACAGGCCGCCAATCAATATCGAAGAACGACGCGTAATGCGCACTAGGTCCGTTCTCCAAGACATCCTGCCACCAGGCGTTACACGATTTTGAGATGCCCATATGATTAGGCACGACATCCAGGATCTGCCCCATGTCGTGCTGTGCAAGTGAGCCAGCAAAGATTTGAAAGTCCTGTTCGGTTCCGAGGTCGGGGTTCAATGTCGTCGGATCGACAATGTCATAGCCGTGAGGACTCCCAGGTACGGCCATCAAGTAGGACGATGCGTAACAATCCGTAATGCCTAACGCATGCAGATACGGCACAATATGAGCGGCATCAACAAATGTGAAGGTGTTGTTAAACTGAAGCCGGTACGTCGCGGTGGGAATCTTCGGGTGAGAGACCGTGAGGTTCATGGTATTCTCAGGCAGGTTCTCGGGTTGTTTGGAAGCGCTCATCCTCGAACATTTCCAGATGGAGTTCCGGCATCCCAGATCTGTCAACCTTGTCAGTCACGCCTAAGCAAAGTCAACCACTCCTTGGAAGTCACAGTCGAGTAACGCCTCACCTCCACCGCGACCGCGTGCAAGTCGAGAGGCTACAGGAGAAGATATAGCGGGAAAAATAGAGGCGGAAGTGTTCTGGCAAGCGACGTCCGGCAGTCTAGAACAACCCCGCAAGGGATGACCAACACCGATTGGTCTTTGCGGATCGACCCACCGCTCTCATGCTTCCGACTGAGTGAGGTGGCTCATTGGTGCCATGATCACATTGACGGGAGGCATTCCAGATAGACCGCCACGCTGTACGCCGGCAGAGAAATGGTTTCTCCATTTTCTCCGATAACCATTATTGTGGCAGGAACATGGTTGCGGCCAGATCCTCCGAATTCTAGGTCCAACGAGCTCACGATCAGCTCCCACGTCCCAAGAGGTCGTCGCAATGTGACTGAAACCAGTTCCCGGTTAAAGCTAAGAATCACAAGCGCTGCCTGTGAGTGTAGAGCCCGTCGATGAAGAACCAGTATCTGTTCCCCTTCCTCAATCCATACATCATATTCATGTTGATCCCGCTCTGCCGCCCCGAGCGCGGGCACGGATGTTCGGATCCCGATAAGGCGACGATACCAGCGCAGGAGCTGACCGCATTCCTCCCGTGTCTGCGGTCCTGGATGGACCCGTGAGCGTTCGAATGTCGCAGGATCCTGTGGGTCCGGCAGCTCTCCCTCCCAAGCAAACGACGCGAATTCAGCCTGTCGACCCTTCCGGACTGCGTCAACGAGGGTGGGATCCCCGTGCTCGATGAAGTACAGAAACGGCGCGGTTTCTCCGTATTCTTCACCCATGAACAGCAGCGGAATATTCGGCGCCAAGAGACAAGCTGCGGCCGCCACTTTCAGCGCATCGCGGGGAACTAAGGTGCTGAGACGTTCTCCCGCTGCACGGTTTCCAACCTGATCATGGTTTTGCGAATAGATGATAAATTGGGAAAGAGGGCGGAAAATTGACGAACTTCCATGGTGGCGACGACGAAAAGAGGATCGCTGTCCGGAATAGACAAACCCTTCCTTCAGTGCCGTAGCCAGTTGGTCAAGTCTCCCGAAGTCCTCGTAATAACCTCTTCTCTCACCCGTGAGCACTGTGTGCAACGCATGGTGAAAGTCGTCGTTCCACTGGCCATCCAAGCCAAAACCGCCTTCGGCAATCGGAGCAATGATTCGCACATCGTTCAAGTCGCTCTCAGCAATCACATGAATGAGCCGGCCCAACCTCTCCGCTTGAGCGTGCACGGCTTCGGTCAGTTCCCGCAAAATGTGGCGAGTGCTACAGTCGAAGATGCTATGGATAGCATCTAACCGGAGTGCGTCTATATGAAACTCCGTCACCCAATACAGCGCATTATTAATGACATATGAGCGGACTTCGTCGCTGTCCGGTCCGTCATAGTTGATCGCACAGCCCCACGGAGTTCGGTATCGGTCCGTGAAGTAGGGGCCGAAGTCGCTCAGATAATTTCCTTCAGGTCCAAGGTGATTATAGACGACATCCAGTATGACGGCGATGCCCCTTTCATGACAGGCATTGACCAAGGCTCGAAGACCGTCGGGGCCGCCATAGGAGGATTGAACTGCATAAGGAGACGCGCCGTCATATCCCCAGTTGCGTGTGCCGGGAAATTGGGCGATCGGCATGAGTTCAATCGCCGTCACGCCCACGTCGTTCTGTAGATACTCGAGCAATGGAATGATAGCTTGAAATGTCCCCTCTCGGGTAAACGTACCGACATGCAATTCGTAGATGATGAATCGTTCGATGGGGGCCCCAGACCAGCGGTCATCGGACCACTGAAATGTATGAGGAACGGTGACCGCAGACGGTCCATGCACGCCTTCCGGTTGGAAACGGGACACCGGATCGGGGCGTGACTTCTGCTCATCCAACACATAGCGGTACCGTGCGCCTGGCTCGATCCCGCACACCGTGGCTTCAAAGTATCCATGCTCGCACGGTTCCAACTGAATGGGTTGATCTCTCGGTAACTGCGATGGAGCAAGAAGATCGACCGTCACCCGCTTGGCATAAGGAGCCCACACCCGAAAATGAACTGTGGACGGACCAATTGGCCATGCCCCCAGATGTAACTGCCACCGTTCTTGTGTCGCCATGTCTACTCCGACAGCGAAACCGCTTCATCCTAGCCCGCATTATTCACGAAGACTTCTACTGCAACCTCCGATACGCCGCTACGACAAGCCTGACGGCGGGCGGGCTCGCCGCTCAGTCAGTCAACATACTGTTTCAAGTATGCTTCCTTCCCTCACGGCTCCACGCGCCCGTCTCGCATGGCGTCTCGGCGGTTTCGTCACGAACTCTCGTGAATAATGCGGGCTAGTGTGCCACAGTGCTTGCGGCCATACCAGGGATCTTCGCCCTCTTCGGCCGGCACTCGCACACATATGCATCTATTATGACGCCTCTGAGGAAGTCCTCAATTCTGAAAAAATGGGAGAAAGAACAATACGGGCCGTACCGAGTCGTTCTTATCCGCTCGTGGCGGGATGGGAGGGGACGTCGCCGACTTCGCACTGCTTTGAGACATTGCTGCAGCAGTGCAACTTTGCTCTTCGCTCAATCAGACCAGACGAAAAAGTCCCCTCGGATCTAGAGGAAGAAACCGACCAATAGGCCGAACAGGCTCTTCTCAGAAGTCATTCTCGACACATGTACAGATATAAGGCCACTGCCCCTATGACCCCACTTGGGAACACCAAGGTTAATCCGTCACTGTTGGTACTCGCGTCTAGAACAATGCCCTACGCTTCTGTACGCCGCCACTGATTCCATGGCCGTCATCAACGCGATGATTGCTGGCCATCAGGCCGACACTCCTGCGCTTGCCCATCAATCCTCTTCCGGATTAATGATATGAAGTCCCGCCGAGCGAGAGGCCGTCAGTAATTGTGTGTCTGCGCTGACAACGGTCAGCCGCAATGGCTTCAGCTCCAACGCCAGCGCCAAATGTAGGACCTGTGGGGATCGAAGCGCAGGATACTCCAGAGCAAGCTCTTTGGTCGCTAAAAACGTCTGCATCGTCGGCGCAATGAACTTGTAGAGGCCCTCCTGTGAATCCCGTTCAAACTTATGGATCACCGAGTAGCAATCATCTCTGGTGATTTCTCCATGGTGAGCCCGATTAGCGAGGACTGTATACAAATCCGTCACAGACCACGTCGAGACAATCGCCACTTTACCCCGCTTCACCATCAGTCTGCCGATGATGCGTGTACCGCGTTCCATGCTATATCGTTTCACCAGCGCCGTTGAGTCAAAATAGTAGTATGGCATACGATCACACTCTCCCCTTCAGAATGATGGCCGCCAAGGGACCGGACAGTTTCGAAAGTCGATCTTGGAGTTCATCCAGAGGTAGGTCGTCGTACCCCTCCTTACGAAACTTGTCGGTGAGGTTGCCTAGGTTGAACGCGGCCGTGTCGTTCTTGAGCCGCTCATTCAGTCGGCGTTTCGCCAAGCTACTGGGAACCCGCTGTTGCGTCACCGTCAATCCGCGACCACGACTGCGTGGCGCACGAGTTGATGTCTGTGCTGCTTCCAACTTCGATTTGGCCATATCCTCCCTCTCTCTGAATTAGTGCGGTGCTGATGCCGGCGTAGAGGCCAATCCGTCCCGGGGACATCCCCCAGGCTGGCTCGCCTGTACCGGCAGTTCTACCTCTCCATACACATGGCTCGCTATGGCCTTTGCCACATGCGTCGATAACGTCTCCTGCATGACACGCACAACTTTGGCTGTTGCCTCACGCTCCGATAAATGGCCCTCCTTACCGCCTGTTGACAACGCAGCGACCACTCGCCGGCTGGTCACATCCACAACTTCGAAATCGCTGCACCATCGCATAAACTTGAACTGCGGATCACGCACATCGATCGGCCATACACGCACGACACCCCGCACGAGCAGCTCCGGGGAAGACCCGCCCGAATCACCGTTCATCGACCGATCCCCTTCCCACGCCCGACTCGTCACGGTGAGCCCTTCCTTCAACAATCCCTCCGTCAAGGCACGTTGCATCGGTTCAGCCTGATCCCCGGCCATCGTAACCGTCAGCACCAGATTCGTGGCAAGGAACTGTTCGAGTTCATGCGCGAGTTCACTCACACGGTAGGACGCGGCGGCACCCTGTCCGCTCGTGCGAATCACCCGAAGATCGGTGTTATACGTCTCCCGTAGTACCAGATTCCTCGCAGCTCGTCTCAGTGCTCTAACTTTTCCCAGCTTATCCGAGGAACGATGGGCCTCCTCGACATCATCGCTGATCGATCGGTCGAGATCGGTAATTCGTTCCATGAACGAGGTCTCCGCCTGAGGCCGGTGCATCCCCGCCAAGGCATAATGCAGTCCTTTCTGCACATCAATCCATAGATCAACGATCTGAACATTCTCCAATACTTTGTCGGTCGACACACGGGTCAGATGGTCGAGCGTCAATCGCCGCTCAGCGCTGCTCTGTCCACGCTGCTCGATCACCAAATACGACTCCCAGTCCTTTGCATGCGCACTCACCTCAGCTTTAAAAATGCGAGCCACTGCTGCATAGGCACGATCCTCAGCAACCGCCCGACTCTCTGCCTGGCCCACGCCAACGAGATATTCCCCGGACGGATACGCCGCACTCACACCTTCAATCCAGTCTGGTTGTACGTGCCCTCCAACCCATACACAGCCGGACAGTGCAGCCATCCCCATCAGCAACATCCCGGCTCGAGATACGAACATCGACCCGTCTCTCATGGCATCACACGCTGAAGGAGCACCGCAGTCTCGCCCGGCCCGAGGGACAGAGTCCGCATGGCCTCAGGGTTCAACGGGTCATGTAACCCGCTGATTGGCTCGCTCTGAACCTGATAGCGGCCCGGCGGAACCCACACGCGAGCAAGATGGATTTCATCAGGCAACGTCTGCCAACTTCGTGTGTCGGATTCTTCCGATGCCACGGCCAGTCCTTTTGTCAGCAGCCCAACGAGTAAACCCACCCAGGGCCCCGCATCTCTCCCAGCTGCTTGCTGAGCCCCTCTCGTCGCCCCTTCGGCAAACGCAAACTTTGTGGCGGCGCGGGCAAGAGCTTTCGCGGTAATACCGGCCATTCGTTCCGAGAGCGCCTTCTCCGCCAAGGCGGTCACGTTATGCACCAATTCAGTGTTCACCGTCACCCGCGTACCATTGTCCGGGATAAGACTTACCATATCGACAGACACCTGTGTCTTCTGCGGAATAAGTCTTGGTAACGCCACTCGAACGATACGGCCGTTCAGCCCATACAAGACCGTATCCATCGTCCGATTCGACCCTCGGTTCTGCCGCACAATCCCGCGGTTGAGGAGCACCAATGGAAGTGCGTTGAGGCTAATCGGCAGGTCAAGAAACTGATCCTCCTTGCGTGGCGCGCGACCATTATAGCTGATCACAACAACTTGAGCGAGCTGTTGTAACGATTGATTCGTTTCCCATTCCGTATCAGGAAACAGGCGCCGGTATTCAGCCAATTCCTGAGTGAAATGCATGGCCTCGGACGTTCGTAACAAATCTTCCCTCAACTGAGACGGAACAGACGTGTGCGACCATGCGCGGGTAGCATCAAAAATCTCATAGGCCTTTCGATAGGCGATAAACGCATTATTCACATCGCCGGTGCTTTCGTAGAGAATGCCGCTCAGATAACGCGCAAATCCATCGTCTCGATAGGCATGCTTCTCCTGTGTTCGATCCGACAGAACATTGAGTCGATGGTCGATACGACGGGCTTCGACCAGCGAATCCTGCCACTGGCCCAACACCGCATAGTTGAGGGCCTTCAAGACATTGATCAGCACCTGTTCGTACGGGTCACCCTCGTATGGGAGCGCCGTATCATTCGTCATGAACGCGAACGCCTGCGTTCGAATCTTTCGTGTATAGAGACGATCAAGTTCTTCCTCGGCCAATTCCAAGACTGCGTTGCTCTGCTGATAGTCCCCGACGAGTTGAAGGGTCATCCCTCGATCCATGCCATAGAGGACACGGCTCCTCTCGCCATATTCCTTCTCGGCCTGCTGCACAATGGCATCGGCGCCCTTAGCGTCATGGGCGCGTAGGCTTGCATCAATGAGGAGATACCGGTTGACCGAGGGGCCGCATCCGGCGAGCAGCACAATCGCCACTGTAGCAAGGAGGAACTGGGTGGAAATGAAAAAGCCCCACCGTGCCGGAATACGGGCGGTGGGGCATGAGACAAGAGGGCTCAACGGATATCGAGGAGCCTAAAAGATTGAACGTTTCTTTTCGACGACCTTCTTAATTTTCTTCTGGCCGTACCACACCTTGGCGTTGTTCTCCAAATCCACCATCTGCAAATCAACCTGGTAGAACACTGCCTTTGTCCCATCGGCCTCATCAAGGATCGTTGCAATGGTACCCTTCATCATATAATCGGCGCCGATCTCTTTTCCAGGCGCTTTCTGTGTATCCTCCCGCGCATACATCGCTTGCTCTTTGCGTTCAGTACGAAGCTCTTCGCGATCTCCCTTTCCTGCCACAAACGTCACTTTCTGTGAGTTCGTCAGCTCGCGTTCAAGATCAGTCACAAACGTGTTGACGTTAATATGTTCATGGCTGCTGTTCTGAATGGTTCCAACGATGACAACCGGCTGACGCCGCTTCGAGCTGGAAAAATTATTGAGCCACGGATACTCCAATGCCTCTTTCACCATGGACTCCGCAACGATCTTGGAATCGGTATCATTCCAACGGCCGCTCAGATCGGTGACAACCCCGGAGTCGACTCTTGTTATTCTTGTCTCCTGGGCACAGCCCGCCAACGACAACAATGCCAAAGCCACACACCCCACCCACCTTCTACCCCTTATCATCTCGCGATACCTCCTCACAGATACAGCTATTGGGGATGGCCTCGTGAGATCCCTTACTGCGATGCCCGTTTGTCTTCTTCTTTTTCAAGCCGCTCAAAGAGCTTATCCGCATTCTTTCTGACGTAATCGCGAACCTGCGCATTCAGCTCCTTTGCCTTTTCGAGATTGTCCTTCATGTCATCGAGATTCAGCTTGGTTAATACATAATACGTGCCGGTTTTTTCATCCTTGTAACGCTCCATGGGGCGCACACCACTGAGGGTTGTCGTCGTCACCGTCTTAATCGCCCGCTCGACGTTCTGCTCTTCCGTGTTTCTCGTAAAATCGCCTGCCGTCGTGGAGGCCGCATAGTCGCGCATCAAATAGCCGGTGTACGTCTCAAACGTCTTGGCAATTTCCGCTCTCGCTCGATTTTCAGCGGTATCCCAAGCCAGTGGTTCATTTCGCATACCGGACACCGATCCGACGCCATAAAAAGCTTTACTGTCTTTTTCGTTGAACGCCCCTGACCCTTGCTTCACCCACTTTGGAGGACCACCGCAGGCAACAAGTCCGATCATCAGGGCAATAGCGACCCCTCCCCCGACCAACCTCGACCTGAACCCTAGTACCCTATCCATGCGCATGCCTCCTTGGTGATGATCAGGATGGTGAAACGGCGACGATGATTCGAAAATTCACATGAAATGATGCTAACATGCACCCCTAATCCAGTCAACGAAACGACGGCCAATGGTGACCGTCTCGCGGATCCCTTAATGGAGGATACCAGTGGCAGACGTACAGATTGATGACGGCATCATTAAGATTCAGAGTCTAGAAGTTCAAGATCCCAAAGCAGCAGCGGTCCTCGCGGAATATCCTCAAGCCCGCTGGGCAGAAATTACTCGGAAGGCAGTCAAGATAGGCCTGGGGTATCTTAAAGGCGGCGAACGAGCCTAACGCAGGATGCTGAAAAAGACGCCCTTCTCACCCGCCCAACCCCGGCGAGCCAAGACGCGCCTTTTCCCGTGCGTCGTTCTCGCATCGTTCAGACCCTCAACGTACCACAAGGGTACGCCTTCGGATCTTCACTCGCTGCGGCCTTGCTGGACGACCTTTTTGAGCAGCCTGCGGGATGACCGTCCTGTTATGCCACACGGGCAGACCGTCAAAGTTCTCGTGTAGTAAATGGTTTGTTGCCGCCTGTTACAACTAGGGTTTCGCTGGGACTACAGAAGCGGGTGAATTTGACTGTGCGACAGCAGCCCTGGCGCGGGCATGGCTCCCGCCGAGTTCGAGATAGCGTGTGAAGGCCTCGACCGATTTCGATTGATCCTGTATCTTGTCGGCGTAGAGGAGGCCCAGCGAGAAATAGACATCGACATAGTTGGGGTTGACCACCAGCGCCTCGCGCATGGCACGTTCCGCTTCGGCATACTGCCCGCGCTTTTCGAGAATCAACCCGAGGGTATACTGAGCATCAGGATTCTTACTGGCATACTGTACCGCCAACCGTGCCGCGGACAACGCGTCCTCAAGATTCGGCAATACTTCCAAGCGCACATAGCTCTTGAGCACATAGGCGTCGCCGAACGTGGGGTCGTATTCCAGCGCTTTATCCAATCTCTCCAACGCTTCCTCCGGTGACTTCTCAGTTTGAAGAAGTGCGAACGCCCGTTCATATTGCATCTTTGCAGCTTGTCGTCGTTCGGCCGGTGAGTGAGGCTCTGCGCCCATGGTAAAAGTAGCCTTTCGGCCCTCCATCAACACCGTATCCCCTTCCCCCTCAAGCTGCACAAAGAGAGGATGCTGGGTGCCATTCGACCGTTCCAGGACTTGTTGCCTGACATAGGCTCCAACTTCCGAGGCCATGAGCCATCCATTTTTATTTCGATCCGCCGTCCCGCTCAGCCCATTCACCAGCACCTGCACGAACAGACTCTTTCCATTCTCCTGACTCAACGACTCACCTTTATCGCCCGCCGTCAACACTTGCACCGCTCGTCGTTCCGTCTCGTCTTCTGGAGACAGTCGCCCTTCCAGGGATAGTGGCTGAGCCGTGCTGACCTCCCACCCGCGAACCGCAGTGTTCAAGAGGAAGAAGGTGTGTTTCGATGCGCTACGCCGGCTGAATTCTTTTAGTTGTTCGAACGTGACCGATTTGGACACATTCTCCCTCTGCGCATCCCAGGGAACGAGATACCCAAGCTCCTTGCCATCAAGGTCTTGCGTGACACCCGCATGTCCGGCGAAATAGATCACAAGCCGATCATATCGCCCAATCTTACGGGGCAAAAAATCTGACAGCGTCTGCTGCAGGCGGCGAGCGCTTGCATCCTTGTCATAGAGTTCAACGACCTCGTCGAAGCCCAGCTGGCGGAACGCCTGGGCCACTGTTTTGGCCTCCTCAATCGCGCCGGGAATTTTCGGCGCGAGGAGGTAGTTCTCCACTCCGATGACAATGGCCCACGACTTGTAGTACAGCCCTTCCGGCTTGCCCAATTGGGCAAATGCCGCCGGCAGGCAGCACGTCGCGACCAGTACAGAGGTGAGAAACGAAAGAAGGAAGAGCCGCAGTCGTTGGGAAGCGATCGGCAACATCAGTTAGACCAGTCTCAGTGTGTGGCGCGCAATAAATTTACCGTACTCTCGCCTTTGCACCACTGTCAAGAAACGGCAGACCGAGGTCGAGCAGGACGCTGAAAAAGTCCGCCAGCGGCGTTCTCGCCTTGAACAGGTCCTCAACGGGGACCCGGCCGCCACACTAACTCGGCGGCGCGCACAGACGTGGTGCTCCTTAATCGTCGCACCGTGCGCCCCAGAGGGAACGCCTCCGGGCCTTCACTCGCTGCGGCCTTGCTGGGGACAAGGCGCGTCTTGGCGCGCCTGGGTTGGGTGGGTGAGAAGATCGCCTTTTTGAGCAAGCTATAGGTACAGTTGAGTTCCCCCCGCCCCTCCAGCATAATGAGCGCGATTCGCTTCCCCTTGATCTACCTTGACCGTAAGGAGTTTCCGCGCCATGGCAGATAACATCGATACCCTCCTCAAGGAAAGCCGTGTGTATCAGCCTACCGCTGAAACCAAAGCCGTTGCTCACATTCAGGATTATGAGAGCGCCTACAAGAAATCGATTGCCGACCCTGAAGGCTTCTGGAGCGATGTTGCCAAGGAACTCGAGTGGTTCTCCCCCTGGACCAAGGTGCTGGAATGGAATTATCCCTGGGCCCAATGGTTCGTCGGCGCCACCTGCAACATTGCCTATAATTGTCTGGATCGTCACGTCAAAACCTGGCGCAAGAACAAAGTTGCCGTCATCTGGGTCGGTGAAAACGACCAGGAACGGGTCATCACCTATGGCGAACTCTACCGTCAGGTCAATCGTTGCGCAAATGCGCTCAAGAAACTTGGACTCACGAAAGGCGACCGAGTCACAATCTACCTTCCGAAAGTTCCCGAACAGATTGTCGCCATGCTCGCCTGCGCGCGCATCGGCGTGATTCATAGTGTTGTGTACTCTGGGTTCAGCGCCCCGGCCCTCGCAAACCGCATCCAGGATGCGGAATCAAAACTGGTCATCACAGCCGACGTCGGGTTTGACCGGAAAAAGGTCATTGACCTCAAGTCTGTAGTCGACCAAGCCGTCGCGAATTGCCCCACGGTCGAGCACGTCATCATCCTGCGGCGTCAAACACCTGAAATACACTTATCTGGGCCAAAGGAAATCGATTGGCACAACTGGGTCAAGGGCGAAAAGGCGGTATGCGCAGCCGAGCCTCTCGATGCAGAACATCCGTTGTATATCCTCTATACCTCCGGCACGACCGGAAAACCCAAAGGCGTGGTCCACGTTCATGGCGGCTACATGGTCGGGACCTACATCACCACGAAATACGTCTTCGATCTCAAGGAAGACGATGTCTACTTTTGTGTCGCCGACCCCGGCTGGGTGACGGGCCACAGTTACATCGTATATGGCCCTCTTCTCAATGGCGCCACGATTCTCACCGCTGAAGGCAAGCCCGACTATCCAAACCCTGGCCGTTGGTGGGATTTGATCGAACGCTATGGCGTCTCGATTTTCTATACGACTCCCACCGCCATTCGTCTGCTCATGCGTTATGGAGAAGATTGGCCCAGGAAATACGATCTCTCCACCCTTCGCATTCTTGGCAGCGTAGGCGAGCCGATCAATCCGGAAGCCTGGGAATGGTTCCATCGCGCAGCCGGTGGAGACAAACCGATCATGGACACCTGGTGGCAAACCGAAACAGGGTCAATCCTGATTACCCCTTTGCCGACTGTCCCCTTGAAGCCAGGCTCCGCAACCAGGCCCTTTCTCGGCATCGAAGCCGATGTCGTCGACAGCCAAGGCAACAGCCTCCCCCCCAACGCCGGCGGGTTTGCCGTCATCAAGAAGCCCTGGCCTTCGATGATGCGGACCATCTACAAAGATCCGGAACGCTATGAAGCCTATTGGAACACGATCCCGAACTGTTACACCGCCGGCGACATCTGCCACAAAGATGCAGACGGGTACATGTGGTTCATGGGCCGTGCCGACGACGTGATCAAAGTAGCCGGTAACCGGCTAGGTACCGCCGAGGTGGAGAGCGCGTTGGTCAGCCACCCAGCCGTGGCAGAAGCGGCCGTGATCGGCAAACCACACAAGCTCGTCGGCGAATCCATCAAGGCCTTTGTCATATTAAAGCAGGGGGAGGTGGACAGTCCGGCCCTGATCCAATCGATTAAGGATCAAGTACTGAAGGAGTTGGGAAAAATTGCCGTGCCGTCAGAGATCGACATTGTGCCTTCGCTCCCTAAAACCCGGTCCGGTAAAATCATGCGGCGGGTGCTCAAAGCAAAAGAGCTCGGGCAGGACGTTGGTGATATTTCGACGATCGAAGATTGATTCGATAGGCTTCAAGACCCGTGATCGATGTGACATCTGTGCGTTTAGTAACAATTCGGAGGTCGAACATGCATTCAGCAACAGGTTCCAGAATCGTGGTCGCAATCGGAATACTGGCACTCAACCTTGCAGTAATCACGCCGGTCGTCAGCCAAGCCGCCGAACCAGTCAAGCAGGAGAAGAAAGCGAAACAACCGGCACAGAAAGGCACAACCGTACCCGCCCAAGTACCCACCAAAAAATTCACCACGGCAGAGACAGCAGGAAAAGCTGTACCCTGTTCCGGTGAGGCGCCAACCCTGGACAAGCTCACCCCCGACGAAGGAAAAGCCGGAGACAAAGTCACTATCACCGGAACCAACTTCGGCGAGGCAGCCTGTTTACGGGGCGTCTCCTTCGGTCCCAGTCACCCGGCTCAGTTTCGCCAGACGAACGACAGCATTACAACGACCGTGCCGAGCGGTGGGAAGAAAGGCCTGGTCCTCCTCAGCATTACCACCGCCTCGGGAGAAAGTTCGAAACCGTTTCTCGTAAAATAGAAAGAGCGGGGAACAGTCAGACCATCCTTCTTGCTCACAGAACGCGCACGATGAAACTGTGCTCGTCCGATGCGAGCAGTGAAGGACAGTCTGATTGCTCCCCTTAGGGTGACGTGGGGGAAAATCGGAAGGCCTTCGCTCGATACACACATGATAGGGCTTATCGAACATGAGGCGTAAGCCGGGCGAACCGATCTACCTGAAACGTCACATACTAGGGCTTGCTGTGGCCGTGGTAGCCCCAATTCTGCTGCCCCTCCTGTACCACCGCTACATCGCACCGCTGAGCTTTACCACCATATATATGGCAAGCCTGATCATCGCTGTGACAGGTAGCATTGCGCTCTATTTCATCTACCGATCCTCAGCTCAAAATGAACCGTGAACGGTGGGATGGATAGACTTTCTCTGAAACCTCTCACGCCTTACGTTTCACTTTTCACGGTCTTCGTATTCGGCCTCTGTGGGGCGAACCGTGCAATCCTGTTACGACACATTCACGTGTAGCGTCCCAACCGATATCGTACGCATCCGCATCGCCTCGAAGTAAGTTCGACCAGCAGGATCGCCACGCCTGCGCAGCCTGAGTGTTTTCTCCTCACGAAACGTGTATCCTTTACGAAATGAGAAACGGGAGCGCCAACCGCCTTTTCAGGAAGAGTGGCAGCTGGGCGAGTCGGCTGAAGGAGCGGAGCGCACTTTGTATGGCATCACACTCCAACCGGACATCACACAGAAGGGAAAAACCAGATGAAACACATATGGATCGCTCTCGGACTCTGTGTATTGGTAGCTGCGGCCGGCTGTAGCAGTGACCGGGCCGAAATCAAAGAAGATCGACTGACCGTCGGGAAGGTACAGGGCGAAATCAAAGTCGGCATGGCGGCGTCTCAAGTCGCAGAACTCCTCGGCTCGCCGAATATCGTGACGACGGATGAGAAACGTCGCGAGGTCTGGATGTACGACAAGGTCTCAACCGACCGGGTCGACACCTCCAGCTCTTCCTTTGCCGGGCTGATCATCCTGGGCGCCAATTCACGTAGCAGCTCCAGCTCGCAGCGACAGCGGACCCTGACCATCATCATCAAGTACGACGAAGAGAAGAAAGTTAGAGACTTTGCGTACAACTCTACACAATTCTAAGTGGCAGGTCGTAGGTGGGTTGGGCAACCTGATACAAGGGATCTGCCTGACCACGCTCATACTGATGGCTGGGTGCGTCACTCATACAGAGCCAGCCGAGTTGTTTCAGCTGACGGCAGAATCGTCCATGCACCGGGCCATGCAGACCCGATTCTTTGAGACGCCCAATGAAAAAGAGCTGCTGTCGGCGTCGGCCGCTGTGCTCCAAGATCTCGGCTTTCAAGTCGAGGAGAGTGTACGCGAGGTCGGGTTCCTGCGAGCGACGAAAGAACGCAGCGCGCGGGAATACGGTCAATACATCCAACGGGCCCTGTTCTTGGTCTTCTCACTCGGCAAACTGCTCGCCCCGGTAGATCTCCATCAGAAGATCGCGGCGGGATTGATCACCAGGCCGCTCAATCACGACGCCACCAGGCAAGAAGTCCGTATCGTGTTCTACCGCGTCGTATGGAAAGGTGACGGACAAACCGACAACCAATACATTCCACCTGGCCAACAGTCTATGGAAATGATTCGGGACCCTGAAATCTATCAGCAATTTTTCGCCAAACTTTCAAAAGCCGTATTCTTGGAAGCGCATACCCTATGACCGAACAAAGACGAGGATCTATGACTGCCAACACACGATGCGTATGGGGAGGCTTGCTCATTGCCGGAAGCCTCCTGCTCTACGGCTGTTCCACACCGCCAACGCCGCAGGATCTCTTGGCGCCGACCGACGCGCAACTCAAGATCCGCAGCCTCCAGACACGCACGTTCGATGTGAAAGACCGAAACACCGCCATACGAGGCGTCATCGCGTCGCTGCAAGACCTTGGGTTTATCATCGAGCGAGCCAACGAGTCACTCGGACTTGTGACGGCTGCACGCTTCGCCGAGCCCAACTATTACGACGTGATCAGCGTCACCGTCACTGTGCGCCAAGACACGAAGGACCGTCTGACTATCCGTGCAAACGCGATCTACAACAACAAGCCCATCGACGACCCCAAGGTGTATCAGAATTTCTTTGCATCTCTCGAGCGCTCGCTTTTTCTGACGAAGGAATAAGAGTTCCGCCATGGCACCTATTGCCCTAAAACATGCCGTCACGCATAGCGTCGTCGGCGCCACACTCCTCTGCACGCTCCTGATCCAAGGCTGTGCCCCCTACGAATCGCGGCACCAGAACCAATGGAATTCGCGCGAGCAGATCTGGCTGTCGGAAGCGAGCCAACTCAAAATCCGAGCTGCGCAAACGCGCGCGTTTGATACCACGGACCGGCGGCGGATGTTCGAAGCCATCATTTCCACCATGCAGGACCTGGACTTCAACGTGGAAGTGTTGGATGAAGAGCTGGGGATCATCTCCGGAAAGAAGTTTATCGAAGTTGAACAACCCTACGGTCCAGACCCGTCCTATCTCCTGTATCGCCCGGACACGCTCCTTCTCCTGACACGTAATCTCCATGCGTGGGGGCCATTCCAGCACCGCAGCAATCTCGTGCGGTTCACCGCCACGATTCGCTCCCGTGGAGATTCTCAACTCGTCGTGCGGGCCAGCGCACAGTTCTACTTGCAGGCCGTCGAAGAACCAGGCCCGTACCAACAATTCTTCCGCGCACTGGAACAAGCCGTTTTTCTGCAGGGCCAGCCAGTGGAATAACCTGCATACCGTCGATCCCTATCAGCGATCAGCCTCCACACATCGCTTGAATCTCTCGTCCCTCGCAATCCTCAGCGCGCCATCTCCGCTTCCTGAATTCTGACAAACTGTCGTGCTTCGATCAGATCCTTTCTGGTACAGAGCTGTTTTTCAAGCAATAGATGCTCCAAGGCTGCAATCCGGGCAGTCATCTCCGGCAACACGATATCAACCTGCTCACGCAGATCCTGTAGCCGTTGGTCCAGCCCAGAATTTCCTGAATTTCCAATTGACCCCTTCTTCGCCCGACCAACCACCAGACCTTGCACTTGCTTCCGTGGAATCACCCTCTTGATTGACATATATCCCTCCAGATTGAGAACTCTCTTCTGCCGTCTTTATCGAACCGGTCACGCCCAGCGCTTCCAAGAAGGAAAATGCGATACGTTTTATGAGTTTCCGCAATTGATTCCCTAGCAAATCCTTTGACGCTGTGCATAAGTGTATTCTTCTACGAGTCACCCCACAATCAGATAGTCCTTTCAACTAAAAAATTTACACAAAACAGAGAAACGACTATTGGTTGTGGGAAAAAGAAATAATTATCCGTCAAGCCACAAAATATGGGGGGTCTATTTAAGAGGGCACAATGCCCATTTTTCAGGCAAACAGCTGACAGGGCTCTCCATTGAAGTCTTTTCTCAATCGAGAGGGCTGTCATGCACAGGGTTATCCACAGAAGTTGGGGAACTCCGTTTACTACACAATTCTCTCTCCTCCCCACTACGTGTCACGCCTCCCAAACGTGCGAGGTGATTTCTCCTGGGGAAACCGGTATTCTCACACCCAACGAGTGCGATAGGGAGCTACCCCCTCCAAGCGTTTCAGCGGGAACGAGGAAGGAAATCCATGAGTTCGATACCAGGTATCTCCCCATCAAGTCAGTTTAGGAAGCTGCTCTTGTCTGAACAGCTGGAATTCATCTGTGAGGCCCATAACGGCCTGAGCGCTAAAATCGTTCAAGAGGCCGGCTTTCGAGGTATCTGGGCCAGCGGCCTTTCCATTTCCGCGCAATTCGGTGTCCGTGACAACAACGAAGCCAGCTGGACCCAAGTTCTTGAGAATCTGGAATTCATGTCCGATGCCACCACAATTCCAATTCTTCTCGATGGCGACACAGGCTACGGCAACTTCAACAATATGCAGCGGCTCGTCCGCAAACTTGAGCAACGCAAGATCGCCGCGGTCTGCATCGAAGACAAGCTTTTCCCCAAGACAAATAGTTTCATCAAGGGAAACGCACAACCCATGGCAGACATGCAGGAGTTCTGCGGCAAGATCAAAGCCGGCAAAGACGCACAGTCTGACCAGGACTTTTCCATTATCGCCCGCGTGGAAGCTTTTATCTGCGGCTGGGGACTGGCGGAAGCCTTGCGACGCGCCGAGGCCTATCATCAGGCAGGAGCGGACGGCATCCTCATTCACAGTGCCCTGTCGGTACCAGATGAAATCCTGGCGTTCAAACAGGAATGGGGCAATCGCTGCCCGGTCGTCATCGTGCCGACAAAATACTACGCCACGCCTACCGATGTATTTCGCCAACACGGTATTTCAATTGTCATCTGGGCCAATCACATGCTCCGGACTGCGGTAGCTGCCATGCAGAAAACCGCGCGGACCCTCAAGGAGGATGAACAGCTGCTATCCATCGAAGACAAAGTCGCGCCGGTTTCAGAAATTTTCCGCCTGCAAAACGCCGCAGAACTACAAGAGGCTGAAGACCGTTATCTGCCGAAAGGCGCCGAAGATACCTGTGCCATCGTGCTGGCCGCCTCCCGGGGGAAAGAACTGGGAGAACTCACCGAACAGCAACCCAAAACGATGGTCAACATCCAGGGCGCACCGATTCTCTCCCACATCGTCGATGCCTACAATGCCGTCGGAATCAAGGACATCGTGGTGGTGAGGGGATATAAAAAAGCAGCCGTCAATCTGCCCAACCTGACGTACGTCGATAACGACGACTTTGCAGACACAGGCGAACTGGATTCCCTCTTGAAAGCCCTTCGATCCCGGAAAGGACCGCCACAGAGCACGGTCGTTTCCTACGGCGACGTGCTGTTCAACAAATACATTCCCCAATCTCTCTGTCAGGAAACGGATGACTGCGTGATTTTTGTCGATAGCAATTGGCAGGAGCAAAGCAGCTATGCGCGCCTCGGCGGGTTCACCGAGTGCACCATCCCCAATTCGCGAAAGGCCTTTAACGCCAAGATCTATCTCAAGCAATTGGGAGACACTCTTCCCAAAGAATCTATCCACGGAGTCTGGATGGGATTCCTCAAAGTCTCACCCAGTACGGCTACCGTCATCACCGACATCATTGTAGAAATGCTGGCCAAACCAGCCAACCGCAAAGCCGGCATTCCCCAACTGCTCCAAGAACTGTTGAAAC
>JBGTMB010000009.1:0-4574 GCA_041743755.1 Nitrospiraceae bacterium
CGCAACAATTGTTTAGAGAGGATAAATTCTCGCTTCTCGGCACGCAGCGACTTGCACAGGTTGACAACCTGCACCGCAAACACAAACGACTTGGTTTGCAGCGCGCCATCCCTCATTGCCCATTATCCCTTATCAATTCTCCATTATCCCTTGTCAATTGCCCACTGAACGCCTGGTGCAGCAGCGATTTCTTTAACGCATCCAGCGAGGCGAGCTTCTGCTGGTAGATGGATTCGAGGCGTTGGGTTTCTTCGTAAAGGGAGTCGAGCTTGGCCGCGATTTTTTCTTGTTCCTTCAACGGGGGAAACGAAAGCGAGATGACTCGCAAATCCCGGATGTTAATTTGCATCAATGCAGTGCCGTAAGTCTTCTCTCGGATTTGGCTTTGAACAGGCTCTGCACTGATGAGGTAGAAACCAAGCTCTGGCATCAGGAGTGAGCGGTTAAAACGAATGGGGACGATTCCCCTCGTCACGTTTGCGCCGACAAGTTCGGGAGAAGCAATCGACACGATGCCGGTGCTGCCTCGAACACAAAGCAGCAGTTCACCTCCTTGCAGCACAGTTCTTTTGTAGCCGCCCGCCAGTTTGGGATCGATTCGCTTCAGGCCGCTAAGGCGAATGACCTTGGTCGTCAAATCCGTGGGACGGACTACGGGCATTCCGTCGAGGTATTCGTCTCCCGGCTGAACGATGCCGTAGGAAAGTGAGCAGTCGGCATCCGCTACCTCCTCCAGCGTCATCTCCTCCCACCCCTTACCGCGCTGAGTGAAGACGGATTGGAGGTGGCTTTCGAAGAGGGCGCGGGCGTTTTGGAGGTTCTTTTCGGCATTCGCTTTGGCTGTGGCGATCCCGTCGAACGCTTCGTCGAGGATGCCGACGATCCGCTGCTGTTCGGGGAGCGGGGGGAGCGGGATCGTCGCCAACTTAATATCCCGAAGAATAATCCGCTTGATGGCCGCTCCCGTCATCTGGCCGGTTACGCTTTTGAGGCCATTGGGGCTTTGCAGATAGTAACAAAGAAAAGCTGGTTTGAGCGCGGTGGGGTTGGTCTTAATGAGGCATACGCTGGAGAGAAGGCTGAACGGTTCATCAATCGTATTGAGAGTCACGTTCCCTGTATTCGCGCCGTCCTTAGTGAGCAAGACGTCCCCGATTCGCGGCTGACAGCGCGGGTAGATTCGGTCATGAAAGTCGCGCTCGACGTAGGACACCTTGTCAAGGTCGAGGTAGTTTGTGCGAATGTTCTTCGACGTGATGTAGAGGAATCGTCCTTCAGCAGGAGCATGGAATTGTTTTTGAGGAGACTCGTGCGCACCGTCTTGGATCGTCTTGCAAACATCGCCCAACTTCCTCGTTGACCACCCATTCTTCATAGCAACGCCCGTGGCTCAATTGACAATGGATGATTGAGAACGGACAACGAATCATCCGTAAATACTATCCTTTGTTCATTGTCCGCTGTCCATTGTCCCTTATCCATTGCCAATTATCCCTTTGATCGAGAGAAGCACCTCCGCGCTCTCAGCATCCAGCGCGGCGATTTCGTCCATGATGTCCTCCGGGCTGCGGTGTGCCACTATCTCGCCACCGTTCGGGTTCTTCACGGAGAGGTCGAAGGTCGTCTGGTCGATGCTCTTGGCGTCCAGGGTCCAGGACTTGGGCGAGTCGGCGAGGGTCTTTTGCAATTTAATGAACTCGGCGAGGTCGGCGTCGTTCAGCGGGTTGGTCTTGCCCATGTTGCGGCCTTCTTTGGATCTTGTTTTTGATCTCCCCGAAGATTTGCCCGATTTTATATTCGATGGTGTTCGGCCCGGTCGCCTTCTGCGTGAAGCCGTGCAGGTAGGGAAAGAGCTTCAGGTTGACGAACTCGCTCAGGTCACTGCCGGTCATAGCGACGTTGTGGTCGCGCTTGCCGTCTTTCCCCTTGGGCGCAGCCCAACTTTCCCAGCGGTACGGCTTATCGAGGATGAAACTATATTTCTTGCCCTCGAGCTTGGCTTCGTCTGCCTTGTCCTGTTCCAACCCATCGAGATACTTCAGAAACAGCAGCCAGGAGGTTTGCTCAGTGTAATCCAGCTCGGTGGTGCAGCCAGCCTCTTTCCTGAGCACATCGTCGATATTTCTGAAGGCTTGCTCAAACATGCAGGGGTTCTCCGCACAAAGCTATGAGGCGATTAGCGCCGAAGAATACCTCTTTCACACCTACAAATCAGCTGCCTTTTATGAGGAGAATAGCTTAGGACTGGAAGACGTGAAAGAATTAAACGTGCGGCCTATCTTTTGCCTTTGAAGGCGGGCTAGAGGATCTCCCACTGCGCCGGTCCAACGAGTGGAGTCCGCGACCGCGCGTTGCGTGGGCACAGGAGATCATCAGGCCCTGTTCTACTCTCTGTTCTGCGAGCAGGAGGACGACTGTCTACCCGCTCATACTCATTCTGCGGTTATGGGAAATTATCTGAGAACCTGTTATAAAAGCTTTCCAAGCTGTTGATCCATTAGGGTCTTACAAAATCAGGTGAGTACGCGTGAACAGAATGAAGGCAAATTTCCCAATAGGGAGAATTTGCCTTCTGGTGGACGACGATATTGGCTCGATGTGCAGGGTAGGCAAGGGTGGAAGGCTCGAGACCACGGACATCAAGAGGTCACGTCATGAGCCAAGTCATTACCCGCCAACTGGTCGCCGACAAACTCGCAGCCTATCTGCAACATGATTTGTCACTGACAGACCTGGTCGACTGGGCGGAATATGCCATGATGGATCGGGAGCTTGAGCGCCAGCATTTTTCTGCTATCCGCGATGTCGTAGCGCGCTTGGGCCTGGCTGACGTTCGCGCCTTCGGGTTGACGTGGGAAGATTGCGAAGAACTGCTGAAGCGATTGGGCTATGCGGCCCACGTTCAGATCATGGCCACATAACTTCCAATCCCGTATCCCATCATACAGGAGTTCAACCAGCTCCACCCCTTCAGCTACCCTAACCATCTACTAAAGGGAGAGGCCAAGGCTGCCCTTCACTGCGCGTGTCCAACGAGGGTCTTCCGAGGCCGCGCGTTGCACGAGCACAGGAGACCGTCTAGTCTGCCCTCTCATGCTCCTCCAAGCTTGCTCGCTACCTCATCAGGAATGGGGGCTGATTGATCTCCCACTGCGCGCGTCCACTTTATCACTACTTCCTTTAGTGGGCAGCCTGGTTGATCCTCGATTGCGCGCGTCGAACGAGGCCCTTCTCAGGGCGCGCGTTCCGGGAGCAAGAAGGGCACCTGGCTACTCTCCACCATCTCCTCCAAACTTGTTTACTTTACCTCTCTGGGAATGGCACTCGTAGTGGTCCAACTGCGCCCGTCGAGCGAGCACATTCCGATCGTGCGCGCTCCGGGAGCGCGGGACCACGCGAGTGTCATTCGACTCCGAGTCTTATTATCTATTTAGGGGAGTGGCCGAGGTTGCCCTTGACTGCGCGCATCGAGCGACCACAGTTTTATCGTGGGGGCTCTGCGAGCAAGAAGGGCACCTGGCCGCTCCCCTCCCCCCTCTTGAATTTTTGTTCTAGCACGGACTATCCTTCCGGCATGGAATTGCCGGATCTGAAGGACGATCCCTACCTGAAAGTGTTGCGACCGCTCGTCGAGGCGTACCTGGCCTTCTGGCGCATCGACATCCGCCATATCAAATCGTTGCAGCTCACACCCTCACAGTTTGATGTCATTGCGACGCTGGGGGATACGGAGGGCATGACCTGCTCAGAGCTCTCGGCCCAGACGCTCGTCACCAAGGGCACGCTCACCGGCGTCCTCGATCGCCTTGTCTCCAAAGGCCTGATCCGGAGGGATACCATGGAACGAGATCGCCGTTGCACCAAGATCTCCTTAACCGCGAAAGGCGATGCACTCTTTCGAAAAACCTTTGCGGCCCACATGGCCTTTCTTCGTCCATTCTTTGCGAGAGCCTTGAGCCGCGAAGAAGTGGACCAGACTCGCGCGCTGCTCCTTCGTCTTCGGGACAGCTTCCGCCAAGAAAGTTGAGGTGATCTGGCCCATGCGCTTAACTATTCTCGGCTCCGGCACGAACATCCACCCCACGCGCGCAGCCTCAGGCTATCTCGTCCGCACCGACCAGACGATCCTGTTGGACTTTGGCCCGCGCACGTTGTCGAATTTACTAAAGACCAGCGTGAACCGGCATCGGATCACTCACATTCTCTTTTCCCACTACCATGCCGATCACTTTTCCGACTTCATCACCTATTTCTTCGATGCGATGATCTTTACGAAATACCAAGGAGGAACGCGGCCGCCGCTCACGGTGATCGGCCCTCGCGGGACCAAGAAATTCTTCCAGGCCCTCTTCGCCACCTTGCCCGGCTTCACGCACGCACCGTTCGCAGTTCATTTCAAAGAAGTGGCTGATCGTGCCTTTATGATCGGAAAGACGACCGTGATTCCCCGAACGGTGACCCACACCGAGAACCTCCATTGCCTGGGCTATCGAATCGAATATGGAGGGAAAGCCCTGGCGTATTCCGGCGATTCACAATACTGCGACAACCTCGTGCGCCTGTGCGGAGACGCC
>JBGTMB010000010.1:0-2237 GCA_041743755.1 Nitrospiraceae bacterium
GGCGTACCATCGGAGGTACATTGAGGATTTTGTCGAGTCAAGAACAAAGCTCGCGGAACGGCGCGTCTCGACGCATCCAGGCTGGGCGGGTGAGAAGTCTGCCATTTTCAGCATCCTGCTAGAATCATGCGCTGCGCCATCATCCACTACCACGAACTCGCCCTCAAAGGCCGCAACCGGGAATATTTCGAGCTGCGGCTCGTGCGCAATATCCAATGGATGCTGAGAGACCTCGGCGTCAGACGCGTCGAGAATCTACGCAGCCGAATTCGCGTGGTCCTGCCTGACACGGTTCCGGACCAGGCCATCATCGAACGACTCACCAGAGTCTTCGGGATCGCCAACTTTTCACTCGCCCATGGATTGCCGCTCGATCTGGCCCATCCAGACCTGGGAGTGCTCAGCAAGGCGATCATCGAGGCGCTCCGATCGGAATCATTTTCGACCTTTCGCGTCTCGGCGAAACGAGCCGATAAACGCCTGATGCTGACCTCCATGGAAGTCGCACGGGACGTCGGCGCTGCCATCTGCGAAAAAACCGGTAAAAAAGTCAGCCTGAAAAACCCCGACCTCACAGTCTATCTGGAACTCCTCTCCAAAGAGGTCTATTACGCGACCACAAAGATCCAGGGGCCTGGCGGCATGCCGGTGGGGGTCAGCGGAAAAGTCGCCTGTCTGATCTCCGGAGGGATCGATTCACCGGTCGCAGCCTATCGCATGATGAAGCGCGGGTGCCGAGCCCTCTTCGTCCACTTCTCCGGCCGACCCCTCGTCAGCCGTGCCTCGGAAGAAAAGGTCCGCGAACTCGTCCAGATCCTCACGGCCCACCAATACCGGTCGACGCTGTACGTCATCCCATTCGGGGAGATTCAACGTGACATCGTGGCGAATGCGCCGGCCCCGTTTCGCGTGGTGCTCTACCGGCGCGTCATGATCCGAATCGCGCAAGAATTCGCCAAACGCGAGCACTGCTGGGGGCTGGTCACGGGCGATAGCTTGGGGCAGGTGGCCTCGCAAACACCGGAGAATCTGACGGTCATCGAAGAGGCGGCAGAGTTGCCGATTCTGCGCCCACTCATCGGCATGGACAAGGTAGAGATCACCGACCAGGCTCAGCGTATCGGCACCTTCGCCATTTCGATTGAGCCGGATCAAGACTGCTGCTCACTCTTCACCCCCCCACACCCCAGCACAAAGACCAAACTCGCTGACATTCAGAAGGTCGAACGGATGTTCGATGTGAGCGCGCTAGTGAAGCAAGGGATTGAGAAGGCTGAGCTGTCTCAATTCACGTTTCCTCAGTAGCAGGATTGTTCTCTTTGGTCTCACTCATCGCCTCGATTGCAGCTCCTGCTTCGCCTGCTTGAGCGCCTTTTCCCTCATGATTCGAAAATGCGATTCCAGATCTCGCCGCATCGCCACG
Source organism: Nitrospiraceae bacterium (assembly GCA_041743755.1). GTDB lineage: Bacteria > Nitrospirota > Nitrospiria > Nitrospirales > Nitrospiraceae > Palsa-1315. The sequence continues at coordinate 1,424 of JBGTMB010000010.1, forward strand.
ATGACCATCCAATCCGGCACCATCATGTCGATCTCGACCAGCAATTCAAACTCAGCTTTCGTATGAGCCCCACCATCGACGGGGGTGAGTTTCCAGAGCCGGTGGTACTGCTTGAAGTCGCCCCCCTTCAACACCGTTAGCAACCCGCCGGTCGGTAGCGTCCTCGTCTCGCTCAAGAGACGTCGCTCTCCTGGAAGCAGGGCATGGATGATCCGAATATCCGTGAACACCTTGCCATCTTCCTCCCGTATCTCTGCCATCCGCATCCGTACGTCAAAGAGCTCAGGCCAATGGGCATAGTCGGTCAGTATTCGCTGAATAATCGTCGAGTCTGCCGGAAAAAGAATCGTCGCCGTCGCTCGCACGCCGCCGGTGGGTTCGGCACGAACATCTAGCACGACCGGCTCATCCGCACGGCTCCATCCGGGCCAGCCGAGTACGAGACAGCTCACGACAATCATCACACGCCACAACATGGTGCAAGTATATAGACCCGTTGAGGGCTAAGCGAGAGCTAACAGGATGCTGACACACTATTGTGTAGGCCAACGCTTCGGCAGTTCATACTGCATAGCACTTCAAGAGAAGCCGCAAGCTGCCCCAAAAATCCGTCCAGCAAGGCCGCAGGCAGAGCAAGAAACGGAGGCGTACCCTCAGGGGTCCGTTGAGGATTCTTGCGAGCCGAGAACGACGCTGGTGATTTTTTTCCGCAGCCTGCGAACCAGCTCTGTGCTACGATGCGGCAGAATGAAACACTGGTCCTTTCTGCTACTCATGCTCATTGGCCTGTTGAGCCTTTCCGAAGAGACTCACG
>JBGTMB010000011.1:0-19404 GCA_041743755.1 Nitrospiraceae bacterium
TCGTGATACAAAATGTCCGAGGCGGTCACGGTTCCCCCCGGACTATTGATACGAACGACCACGGCTTTGATCTTCTCGTCCTTCGCGGCCTTCGTCAGCTCTTCCTTGAACGTAGCCAGCATATTTGGATGCGGAACGAGGCCTTCTTTGTCTTGCGAGCTGATGACCCCCGACAGATCGAGCAACAGGACTTTTCCATCGCCCGTACCGCTGAGCTGCGTTTCCTTCACTGGCCCCGAAGGCTCGATGAGATTGACTGTCACACAACCAGCTTGCAAACCGATGACTGCAAGAAGGCAGAGCTGGACCAGTATGGCATGGTATCTACCAGGCTGCGAAAATACCGTTTCAGCTCGGCACATCTTCGATAGCCAGCAGGTCTGGCGCAACGAGAAAACACCCAGCAGGAGGCTTAAAAAGGCTGTCCGGCAAGGCCGCAGCGAGTGAAGGGCCGAGGCGTACCCTCTGGGGTACGTTGAGGATCTGAACGATGCGAGAACGAGGCTGGCGGACTTTTTCAGTCTCCTGCTAATCATGCTGTTTCTCCATCAACTGAGTGAACCGGGTGAATAAGTAGGCAGAGTCATGGGGCCCGGGGGACGCCTCGGGGTGATACTGCACGGAAAAAATCGGGTGATCGACAGACGCTAATCCTTCAATCGAGCGATCGTTCAGACTGAGATGTGTCACCAGAACTTGACCGAAGGATGTCTCGATGACGGGCAGTTGTTCAGGCATCTCACTGATCGGATGAGCCATGGCGACGGCGAAATTGTGGTTTTGCGACGTGATCTCGACTCGTCTCGTGAGGAGGTCCATGACCGGATGGTTCGCCCCATGATGGCCGAACTTCAACTTATAGGTCTGAAGTCCCAGCGCGAGACCGAGAATCTGATGCCCTAAACAAATGCCGAAGATCGGACGGTGTCCAATCAATTGCCGCATGGCCTCAACGGCATAGGGCACTCCCTCTGGATCCCCAGGACCATTCGACAGGAAAATCCCATCGGGCTTGAGGGCTTCAACCTGCACCGCAGTGGCTGAGGCCGGCACGACGGTGACGTCACAGCCCACATCGACCAGCCGACGTAGAATATTCCGTTTGACCCCGAAATCATAGGCGACGACATGCCACCGTTTGGTCACGCCGGTCCGAGGCTTGTCGCCGAGCGACGGTGCCCACTCGCCTGTTCCCTCCGTCCACCGATAGGCCTCTTTGCACGTCACCGCTGTCGCCAGATCGCGCCCAACGATGCTCGGAGCAGACTGCGCTTTCGCAACGGCTCGTTTTGGATCTCCATCAATATGGGTAATGAGGCCCTGCTGTGACCCATGTTCGCGCAAATGGCGGGTCAAGGCCCGCGTATCCAACCCCTCGATGCCTACAATTTTTGCCTCATGCAAATAGTCTTGTACCCTTTGCCGGCTGCGCCAGTTACTGGAAAGTCGGCTGGCCTCTTTTACGATAAATCCCTCAGCCCAAATCTGCCGCGACTCGGCATCCTCCGGTGTGATCCCATAGTTTCCAATATGAGGAGAGGTCATCGTGATGATTTGCCCCTTATACGAGGGATCGGTGAGGACCTCCTGGTAGCCGGTCATAGCCGTGTTGAACACGACTTCTCCTACCGTCTCCCCTTCGTATCCGAGTGCACGGCCCTCGAACATCGTGCCGTCCGCCAATGCCAGCCAGGCTTTTTTCACGCGAGTGCTCCGTCCCGGTGGAGAGACCGTTTTGCTTTGATGCCGATTAAGAGAACCCCCAAGACAAGATCAACCATATAGATCCAGCGAATCGGCTTCAGTATACGAAACAAAGCTTCGAAGGCTTCTTTCTTCGTCGCCGCCTCGTGCGTCGCGAAGGCCTGAGCTTGAAGCGCTGCAGCAGTGGGATGTAGCCACAGAATAATCAATCCCGTAATCACTGCCATCCCGGCCAATACGATCAGCTCACCCAGACCAATCGCCATCGCCGGGGTCCCACTCCATCGTCGATACCCCAATGCCACCCCTAACACCACCAGTGATCCAATCATGAAGCGATGAAAGCCCTCAAACGCCCGCGTCACAAATAGTCCGCCTAAATCCTGCCCGCCGAACGTGTTAAACACTGCGGGGATCACCGCTCCAATGAGCACCACGCCGCCGCCGACCCATACGCCAAGGGCCAGCCATTCGAGCGTGAGGCAGCAAATCATCCCCCATTGGGACGTACGCAACACAATGCTACGGCTCTGCCTGGGCGGCCTCGAACACGACTCGGCCACCCACGATCGTCGTCGTCACCCGGCCCTTCACCTTCCATCCGGCAAAGGGGGTATTTCGGCTCTTTGAACGAAACTTGGCCGGATCGACCTCCCACTGTTTCTGCTGATCGACAATTGCCACATCGGCATCGGCTCCAACCGCCAGCGTGCCTTTGGCCAATCCAAACGCCTTCGCTGGAGCCGTACTCAACTTATCGACTGCCGACTCCAACGATAAGACCCCTTCATCGACCAGCGCGAAGGTTAACGGCAGCGCCGTCTCCAGTCCGACGATCCCAAAGGGCGCTTCGGTAAACCCCAGTTGCTTTTCCTGGGACGCATGCGGAGCATGGTCCGTGGCAATGGCATCGATTGTGCCATCACGGAGACCGTCCTTGATCGCCTGCACATCCTTCCAGGTCCGAAGCGGAGGATTCATTTTGGCATAGGTGTTGTAGCCTCGAACCGTTTCTTCCGTGATGGTAAAATGATGGGGGCAGGCTTCGGCTGTAACTTTGAGCCCGCGGGACTTTGCCTCCCGCACCATCCGGACCGATCCCTCTGTGCTGATATGCGCCAAGTGCAGCCGAGCCCCGGTCAGCTCCGCCAAGGCGACATTGCGCGCCACCATGACATCTTCCGCCGCCGCCGGCATCCCTGGAAGTCCCAACTCGGTCGAGATGGCTCCTTCGTTCATACAGCCCCCCTCGGCGAGATGCAAGTCCTCGCAATGATCGACGACCGGTACGTCGAAGGCCAAGGCATACTCCATCGCCCGCCGCATGACCAAGCTGTTCATCACCGGCTTTCCATCGTCAGAAATCGCCACACAGCCGGCGCGCCGTAAGTCGCCGATCTCCGCCAGTTCCTTTCCTTCCGACCCTTTCGTGATTGCGCCGATCGGAAAGACATTCGCCAGCCCGGCCGCCCGCGCACGATCAAGCATGAATTCCGTAATCGCCTGATTGTCATTGACGGGATTCGTATTGGGCATACAACAGACCGACGTGAACCCGCCGGCCACCGCCGCCGCCGCACCGCTTTGGATCGACTCTTTATATTCGAAACCTGGTTCCCGGAAATGAACATGGAGGTCGACGAACCCCGGGAGAACCAATCGTCCTGTGGCATCGATCTTGGTGCCTCCTGCGGGAGTCGTGAGGTCAGGCCCCACCGCGACAATCCGACCTTCGTCGATCAGCACATCGGCCATACCATTGAACCGCCCAGGATCGATCACGTGCCCGCCTACAATGTGAATAGCCACGATTCAGTTTGCTCCTGACATGAGATAGAGAATACCCATGCGAACCGCTACGCCGTTCGCCACCTGATCCAAAATCACCGACGACAAACTATCGGCCACCTCCGGCGCGATCTCGACCCCGCGATTAATCGGACCCGGGTGCATGACAATCGCGCCAGGATCGGCCAACTTGACCCGTTCGGCTGTCAGCCCATAGAGCCGCGCATATTCGCGGATGGTCGGAAACAGCGCAATCCCCTGCCGTTCAAGCTGCAATCGCAACATCATGATGACCTGCACACCGCGCAACGCCTCGTCGAGATTGTAGTAGACGCGCGCGCCCAGCTTCTCCACGCCGCGAGGCAGCATCGTCGGGGGCCCGACCAGCCGAATGTCCGCGCCCAACTTCGCGAGTGCGTGAATGTTCGAACGCGCGACACGGCTATGCGCCACATCTCCAACGATCGCCACCCGCAGCCCCTCGAACGGCAACCCGCGCTCACGAATCGTATACAGATCCAAGAGGGCTTGGGTCGGATGCTCATGCCACCCGTCTCCTGCATTAATCACAGAAGACTTCACCCCGACTGCGAGGGCTTCGGCCGCGCCGGCCGACGGATGACGCAAGACGATAATGTCCGCCTGCATCGCCTCGATATTCCTCGCAGTGTCGAGCAACGTTTCCCCTTTGACGACGCTGCTCGACGACGGCGAGAAATTGATCACATCTGCGCTCAGCCGTTTCGCCGCCAACTCGAACGACGTGCGCGTCCTGGTGCTGGGCTCAAAAAAGAGATTCACCACCGTACGCCCTCGGAGCGCCGGAACTTTCTTGATCTCTCGGCCGGTCACTTCCTTGAACGAATCAGCGGTTTCCAAGATCAACTGAATCTCATCCACCGACAGGGGGGCGAGGCTTAAGAGGTCCTTGCGTTTGAGACTCATCGTTCCCTCCACACCTACGCGCGCATAACCTATGCGGGCTCACGCTTCAAGATCACCACCCGATCGTCTTCGCCTTCTTCTTCCAACAGCACATGGATATTTTCCTCTCGCGACGTCGGAATATTTTTCCCGATGTACGTCGCCTTGATCGGCAACTGACGATGGCCCCGGTCAACGAGAACAGCCAATTGAATTTCTTCGGGCCGCCCCAAGTCGATCAATCCATCCATCGCCGCGCGAATAGTTCGCCCTGTAAACAGCACATCATCGACCAACACAATAATTTTGTCGGACACATCGAATGGGACCGATGTCTTGCGGAGGATTGGCTGCTCCTTCCGCAACGAGAGGTCGTCCCGATAGAGGGTAATGTCCAGCTCGCCGATCGGCACCGATGCCGTTTCGATCTCTTGAATCCGCTTTACCAACCGATGGGCCAAATGCACCCCTCCGGTTCGAATTCCGACCAGCGCCAAATCTTGTATACCCTTATTACGTTCGAGAATTTCATGGGCAATACGAGTAACCGCTCGCGCAATATCTCCCGCATCCATGACTAACCGTTCAAGTTGTCGGTCGCTACTCGGCATCACCACCTCATCCTCACCGCATGACATTCATATGTTTCACATTACGCAGGATGCTCAAAAAGGCCGTCCAGCAAGGCCGCAGCGAGTGAAGACCGGAGGCGTACCTTCTGGGGTACGTTGAGGATCTGAGCGAAACGAGAACGCCGCTGGCAGACTTTTTCAGCATCCTGGCTGGCATAAAAAAACCCTCCCATCGTTATCCGACGAGAAGGTTGAGATGTACCGATCGACGCAAGCCCGATTGAAGCCCATGACCACTCCTTGCTCACCTCGCAGGATGAGCATTAAAGGTTCAGGTATAGTACTGAAGCCGGAGGAATCCTGTCAAGCCACGAGGCACCACTGACAGCAGCGTCACCTCGCAACTGGTACTTTTGCATCGATTATGTTGAGTGCGGCGGGCGGACAATCGGGTGGGAACGCGCCCCCGTGAGCAGTCACCCGCGCGGCTTGAGCTCTTCTAATGCGAATTGTTTTGGGAGAAGAACCGGAACCACGATGCCGATGGGATCACCTCGCTTGATAGTCGTCGGCTTTGTGAGTTGCAAGAGAAAATTAGCGGTGAACGCGTCATAGTCCGTGAGCCAGTCATACCTATTCGGCGTGCGTTTATACTCCTGGGTCTTCATCCCCTCCCACACCACAAACGTGCGCTCGGGATAGTGGTAGAAGTGGTTGGGTACATCTTTCATCATCAATCCTACCAGCTTGGGATAATAGAACCGAATGCCGCAGCACAGCTTGGGATACCCGCTGTTTAAGATTGAATCGACGTAGGTTCCCGAAAACGATTTGTAGCCGAGCACCCGCTCTTCCGGTAAGATCGGCGGCGCTTGCCATTTGACCCCTTCAGCCGTTCGACGAATCTTACAGTCTACCGGAGACCGAATGAGCCAGCCGTATTGACCCACCGCCCGCACCGGTCCGCAGTCGTCGGGGATCACTTTGTAGCCTTCAGCCGCCACAGTCCGCTGCTCGTTCAACGACATCCCGGACAACAACGGCCGATGCGGCATAAAATCGAGCTTCAGTCGCTCAGGCGCGAGCGCGGTCGAATATTCCCGTTCCCAATAGATGACGATCTTGTCACTCGGCTCTTCGCCGGTTACTTGCTCTTGAGTCGGCTCACTCATCCCGCTAACCGTAGTCGATCTGGAACACTCGATGCAAGCACATGACACATTCTTCATGTGGAATAGTGCGACGCCGTTCCTGAGCCAGGATTCTACGTGTTGCACATGAAGTTGGGTGTAACTCGTCCTCCCGTATTTCTCAGTGACCTTCTGACTCACATTGACCGTGGTCGAACCCTTTCCTATACTGACAGAGGTTCGCAGGGAGGTGCGTTGTGAAAATCGTCATCGGTCTGTTGATTATCTTGGTCCTCGTAGTCGGAAGCATTCTGGCGCTTCCCTTTCTGATTGACCTCAACAGGTATCAAGACCAATACAAGCCGCTCATCGAAGACGTGCTCAACCGCAAGGTGCAGCTGCAAGACATCCGCCTGACCATTTGGCCGAGGATCGGTGCTCGGGTAGGCGGCTTTACCGTGCTGGATGACCCGGCATTCGGCTCCAGCTCCTTTGCCTCTCTCGCCTCACTGGAGGTCGGAGTCAAACTCATGCCGTTACTGAGCGGTCAGGTGGAAGTCGAGGAGATCGCACTCCGTGATCCTGTTATCACTGTCATCAAGAATAAGAACGGGGTCCTGAACGTCTCAACCATCGGACGAACAGGCGTCGCAGCGCCGAGAACCCCGTCGCGAGCGCCCATTCCATCGACTGAAGGTCCACTCAAAATCCTGGCCCTGCTGGCCGTGGATCGAGTCTCTATCACGGGTGGGACACTCACGTATCGGGACCAGTCGGCGGCCAAGGCGACCGAGTATATCGTGCAAGATATGGAGATCCTCCTCCAGGGAGTTCGGCTCGGCCAAACCCCAACCCTCCATGTCGGCATGCTCGTGCAACCGTTGAACCTGCCGGTGAAGCTCAACGGTACCTTTGGCCCATTGAAAGAATCCACGGATATCGACGCCATCAATCTCCAACTCGCGTTGGGAAAGACCGATTTCACTATCACAGGGAAAATAGTCGGGCGAAACGCCAGCCTCAACGTCAATGCACCGGTCATCAATACAGCTAACCTGCCGGTCGCTCTACCATTACTACAGCCTATTGATATAAAAAATCTCCAGATTGCCGCTAACATACAAGGCCAGGACGTGCTGTTACAGCGCCTCTCTTTTCAGCTCTTCGATGGACAAGTGGCGGCAGAAGGGCGGGTCATGTCCGGATCCGAGACACCGCCCTTCACCGGCAAAGTGACGATCCAAGGGATGCAACTCGCTCCAGCGCTCAATGCCCTGGCAACGACCCAACTTTCGATCAGCGGGACGGCGGGAGCCAACCTCAGCATGCAAGGCCGTGGATTCTCCATGCCGAACATTACAAAATCGTTAGAAGGTACAGGGCATGTGGCAGTAAAAGACGGCAAGATCGAAGGAGTGAATCTGCTTGAGGAAGCTATCTCGATCCTCAACGTCTCCGGCATCGCGCTCGATCATGTCAACGCAACGGCATTTTCAACGATCGAGGCGGATCTCGCCATTCAGCACGGAACCGTTTTGGTCCAACGGCTATTGATGGACAGCCACGACTTTCAGGCCACAGGAGGAGGCACCATCGGATTCGATCAACAACTGAATTTCGCTGTGAACCTCAACCTGTCACAGGAGCTGAGTCAGAAGATTGCCCATTCATCGCCTGCCGCCAAGCTGGCAATGAAAGAAGGCCGCGTGAGTCTTCCATTGGTAATCACCGGGAGCGCACAGGCGCCATCCTATGGGTTAGATATGAAGAGTCTTACGGGAAGAGTTCAGGAGCAGGTGCGGAAGAAAGCGAGGGAAACGATTGATGGCCTATTGAAAGGGACGACGAAACCGGAAGACGTCATACAACAGGGACAAGACCTGCTCAAAGGGCTGTTGGGACGCTGACCCGATAGGTCGAAACTCGAATCAGGTTTTATCGAGAGGCTGGACAGCAAGATCAGGATTCTTCAATGATGTGCTGATGGCCTGCGAGGTACGACAGATCTGTGCGTGAAGATCCTCACGTACATGGCCTCGAAAGCCCAACAGCCCTGACAGTTTCCCCATTCGATCTGGATTATAGCCCCTGGATTGAAGCCACCCGTTGACATGCTTCAGGCCACGCGACAAGAGCGGACCTCCACTAAGAGCTACGGCATCAACAAGGCAATACCAGACGGCCACGCCACTTGGTGGGTTTCCTTGAGTCAATCCGAACACAGGATCGACTAACGCCCACTTCCAGGCTCCCGCTGCAGTGCCAAGTATTTCAAGCCACGTGGTAATAAAAAACGCCGCGAGATACACTAACGGCGATCGACCTCTAAACAGGCAGATCAAAAACGCCGTGAAGAGCACCGCCCCCCCGACATCACCCTGCTCTGGAATCCCGCTGATCCCCCAAATCGACCAGGCTCCGCACACCACAATCACAGTTGTTGCGATGACTCTGGCATATTTAATAAATAGCCCGGAACGCGCCAACGCAATCGAGGTCATATACACCATGCCATGACCGAGCGGCACGTAGGCCGGGACATTATCGAATCGATAGGTGTAGCCACCCATACAGACAGACGCCACGTATTCACCGATTGTTGTGAACGCGACCGCGACGGCAACCTGTAATCGGACATCTCTCGTCTCGCCCCGCAGAAACCACATGAGGCTTACCAACGCGATACACCCTAAGGCATATTGTGTTCCCACGCTCCCGCTTGCTTCAAACGCCATACAGATCGCGACAGAGGCAAACGTGACCGCCGCGATGATGTAATCGCGTGTCTGATGCGCAGAAGCCGCATCAATCGCTGGGAAATGGCGGAGCACACTCGACCTCATTAGAATTTCAACCCCTCATGAATCTGTTACGTACGTTCAATTGTTCGACCACCCGGAAACGCGAGAGGAAACAGGGTCCACCATAGAATACGTCCGAGGCCACAGGGATAGGCTGCAGATTCTCCTGTGGTCGAAATCTAACCTGTAGCCGGCCTCACGTCAACTTAGCTGGAATCAGTCAAAACCACGAGTCACTCAACTACGGTGGTTGTACGCGCACAAGAATACCCCTTCACGATCAGACGAGCAAGAACGAGCCATAGGTAGCGGCGTGGTCTCGCCGCCGGACTGCCCCCCCGTGCTCCGGGTAAAGGCGAGTACCTGCCGGGTGCGCCGCGTCAGATCGCGCCAGCATTGCTCCCGGAGGTCGGACGTGACGTGTTGCCACTGCTCGGTCCATGGGGCTAGGTCCTAGCGTCGTCATGGGTGTACACCTCCTTCAGCGGAATGGTTCGCCTTCGCCGGCAGCCCAGCTGACACCCTTCGTCTTTTATACAGAGGAGATGACATCACCAGCTTTTTGTGTCTTGACAATGGAATACGCGTAAGGCATTGTGTGGCGAATTTGGCTGGGGAGGGCTCGTATCTGCCTTGAAGATTGCCCTCTTTTCACTGGCAATCTTGTCAGGTAGTATATTGTACGTGTATGCGTGTGACACGAATCATGCCTAACATCCATGACACAATCGAGATCACTTTATCGGGGGCTTGGCCTGCAAGCATGAGTGATGCACATAATTATCGATGCTGAGACTGATGAGGCAAGACCTCATTGAGGAACGACAATCACCATTCACGAAAGGATGTGCGAATGACGACGAGGAAGATCGGAATATCGGCCGTAATCATGGCATCTGTCTTGGTTCTTTTAGGAGGAAAGGCGTACGCTGAGGACCCCGCGCCATTGCCTGAAGTTCCGGCCGAATATGCCGACAAAAAAATGCCGGCCGGCTGGTTGACGGATCCTAAGGTCCTCGCAGAGGGAGCGCTGATTTACACCGGCGAGGCTAATCCGCAGGTCAACTGTGGCAGCTGCCACGGCAAGGATGGTAAACCAGTAAAAAAAGGCGCGCGGGATTTTCGTGACAAAGCCCAAATGGGCCGTATGTCTGACGCCTTCTGGTTCTGGCGAGTGTCTGAAGGGATCCCAAAAACAAAAATGAAAGCCTGGAAGTCGCAGCTGTCAGAAGAGCAGATCTGGCAGGTTATCGCGTATGAGCGTCAGTTTTCGAAGTAGTTGACCAAGAAACCGTCAGAGCAATCGACCATCAGAAGGAGGCGTCATGTCCAAAAGTTTTTCGCGTAACGTGCGTCATGTCGGATTGATCAGCGCATTGGTCATGGCTCCGTGTCTTGCCATCAACGCAGGCCTGGTGTCGGCGGAGACCATCAAAGCCCAACTGGCGACCGCACCCAATGTTCCCCCTCCCATCACACGAACCCAGCCCGCCACCGTCGTGGTCAACCTGGAAGCGAACGAGTGGGTCGGTCCGCTGAGCGACGATAACAACTATGAGTTCTGGGGTTTTAATAAAAGCGTGCCAGGGCCCATGATCCGCGTCATGGTGGGCGATACGGTTGAAATCCGTTTGAAGAACCATAAGGACAGCAAGGAATCTCACAATATCGACTTCCACGCAATCACGGGACCAGGCGGCGGGGCTAGCCTGCTCAATAGCGAGCCAGGGCAGGAGAGCGGGGGAAAGTTTAAGATGATCATTCCTGGCATCTTTTTGTATCACTGCGCCACCGCATCGCCATCCATTCCCGAGCACATTGCGAATGGCATGTACGGCACGATCATAGTTGAGCCAGTGGGTGGGCTTAAGCCTGTCGAAAAAGAATTCCAGATCACGGAAAGCGAGTTTTACACGAAAGAGGGCGACAAGGGCGAGACCTTGGAGTTTTCGTACGAAAATGGGTTAGACGAGCGCCCCTCCCATGTTGTATATAACGGCCATGCGAGCTCGCTGGTCAAAAATCCTCTTCGAGCCAAGGCCGGAGACACCGTTCGGATTTTCTTAACCAACCCAGGACCTAACTTTGTCGACTCGTTCCAGCTCCTCGAACAGCCGTTCGACAGGGTGTACAACGAGGGTTCTTTGACTACACCACCGACGGAGAATGTCAAGGTTACCAGGGTTCCTACAGGTGGCGCTGTCATGGCAGAGTTTAAAGTCAAGGCGGGCACCTATACTTTCGTTGACCCAGTGAAGAATCGAAAGGACCAAGGCGCCCTTGGTCTGCTGAAGGTAGATTAGAGGATCCAGCCAACTAGGCCATCTACAATGGCCTGAAGTACTCTGCAAGCAGGTGATCAGGATGATGGCCGGCAGAGTCATACAAAATTAAAGGAGGCGTCATGCCCAAGAGTTTGTTGCATAACATGCGTCATGCCGGATTGATCAGCGCATTGGTCATGGCTCCCTGTCTTGCCATCAATGCAGGCCTGGTGTCGGCGGAGACCATCACAGCCGAACTGACGAAAGCACCCAAGGCTCCCACTCCCCTCACACGAACCCAGCCCGCCACCGTCGTGGTCAACCTGGAAGCGTCCGAGTGGGTTGGTCCGATTAGCGACGATAACAATTATGAGTTCTGGGGTATTAATGGAATGGTGCCAGGACCCATGATCCGTGTCATGGTGGGCGATACGGTTGAAGTCCATTTGAAGAACAAGAGCAGCAGCAAGCAGAGTCACAACCTTGACTTCCAAAAGGCCAGTGGCGGAGCCGCCCTGGTCAATGCGGAGCCCGGGAAGGAAGCTCAGATAACATTTAAGGCCACCAACCAAGGCCTCTTTGTCTATCAGTCCTCCACTGCAGCACCAGCCAACATACAACACATTTTGAGTGGCATGTACGGCTTGATCTTAGTTGAGCCGGCTGGTGGGCTGAAGCCTGTTGAAAAAGAATTCTATGTCATGCAGAGCGAATTTTACATGAAGGATGGCAAGAAGAATGATACCCTGGTTTTTTCGAATCAAAAGGTGACAGATGCGGATGCTTCTTATATTGTGCATAACGGCCATATGACCGCGCTGGTCAAAGTTCCACTACGATCTAAAGTGGGAGAGACCGATCGATGGTTCTTTGGCAATGCAGGAGTCAACTTTGATTCTTCGTGGCACGTCATCGGCGAGATGTTAGACCGGGTGTGGCCCGGAGGTAACGTGGCAAAAGCGCCAATTGAGAGTATCCAAAGCACCCTGGTGCCGCCAGGTGAAGCGACCATAGGAGAATTTAAAGGCGAAATGCCCGGCACGTTTGTTTCGGTTGACCACTCGATCTTCCGCACCGAAAAAGGCGCCCTTGGCCTGCTCAAGATAGATGGTCCAACCAATCCAACCCTCTTCAAAGGGCTGTAGTAATCTGCAGGGAAATGATTGGGATGATGGCAAGACACAGCGGCCTCAACAGCAGTGGTGCTCATGGCATCACGGTCGTAATGGTCGCACCAAAGTAACATTAGACGGGGAGGGTCAATATGAAAATAAGAAGAAGCACATGGGTGAGCCGCATTGGGGCTGTGGGGCTGGCTGTCGGATGCCTGGCGCTGGCTGGTTTGGGCTCAGGAGCCACGCCTGCCGAAGCGGAAGACTCACCGGCGGAGGCATCGCGGTTTGTCGTGCTAGAAGCCTTTAACAATGAGGCGGCGCTGGACAATGAGTCGGGGCTGGTGTGGGAGACAATACCGGCGAGAGCGGCGACGGTTTGGAAAAATGCCGCCGGTATCTGTGCGAAAAAGACCGTCGGTGGCAAAAAGGGCTGGCGCTTACCCACAGTCAAAGAGTTAGCGACCCTGGCGGATCACACGATATATCCTCCCCCCGCCCTCCCGCCTGGCCATCCCTTTTCCAACATCGAGTTTTTTGGCTATTGGACGGCGACAGAGCACGAAGACTATACGATGAGCGCGTGGGACGTCAACTTCGACTATGGCCTTGTGGGCAACGATTTTAAGATCAACAAGAACTTTGTCTGGTGTGTGCGCGATGACGCGAAGTAGAATCAGACGTGAGTTTTAGGTCATTGGGTGATTTGGGGGGGGGGCCGCAAGCCCCCCCCTGTTCGTTTCACGGTGAATCATGGATTAGGTTCACGCTGTGACGGCTATACCATTTCTATCCTGGCCGTTACGAACAGACAGACGCCACCTATTCACCGATTGTCGTAAACGCAACCGCCACGGCAACCTGTAATCGCACATCTCCCGTCTCGCCCCGCAGAAACCACATAAGGCTTACCAACGCGATACACCCTAGCCCGCATTATTCACGAGCACTTCTGCTACAATCGCAGATTCGCTACTGCGACGAGCCTTCGGCGGCAGGCTCGCCGAAGGCTCCCTCGACGTACTCTTTAAGTACGCCTCGGGACCTCACGGCTCCGCGTGCCCGTCTCACAATGCGACTGCGCAATTTCGCGACGAACCGTCATGAATAATGCGGGCTAGGGCATATTGTTTTCCCACGCTCCCGCTTGCTTCAAACCCCATACAGATCGCGACAGAAGCCCACGTGACCGCCGCGATGATGTAATCCCGTGTTTGATGCGCAGAAGCCGCATCAATCGCTGTGAAATGGCGGAGTAGTTTCGACATCATTGGATCTCCTGCGTTTCCATCGCCTCTGTTATCCATCCAATAACCGGAGCGTACACTTGATATCCACACTCTCTTCTTTTAAAAAAATGAGGCGCAAGGACGCGTGCTTACGCACCGATTCATCGTCACATAGATATGAAAAATATTTTGCGAGTGCGGAGATACTAATTCACGATCAGATGTTCAAGGACGAGCAATGCGCTCTGTGGAAGAACTACATTATTTGAAAAGATATGGTTGGCGGGAGAGCTGCTACTCGTACACAGCCTCCCGCCAAATAGGATCAAGCGAGGCAAGTTACCATCAAAACTTACCGCAACAAGCGCGGTCAAAACCGTAGCGAATCGCGGATCAGTCCTTCTCTTTTTTCTCTTCCTTCAGAACCATCTTTCCTTGTGCCAGACTGGCATTGAGGTCATGCTCAGGGACCTTCTTATGGACCAGGTTCTGATGGCAATCAATACAGGTTGCGCCTTCCGTTTCCATCTTCTTGTGTGCCGCCTTCGCCGAAGCGCCTGGAGGCTTCGTATTCTTGTGACAGGCTCTGCACGTCATGCTGTCCCAGCCCTTTAGCTTCATGCGCGCCCTGTAGGCCGCCTCTGGCCGGAACTCGTTGAATTTCTCGATCGTAGAGTAGTCGTTGGTAAACTCCTGGATCAAGAAAGGCACTCCATCCACCACGTGTGTCCACACCGCCAGATGGAAGTTGGAGAGGCCTTGTGGGACATGGCAGTCCTTGCACCCAGGATCTGCACCGAGTGCCCCCCAATGCGAGGACTTCTTCAGCTCATCATACGGATAGGTCTCTGAATGGCAGCTCACACAGAACTCGGTCCTGGATATTGCAGCCTCGCCGCCGAATACCACGACAATCGACCCGACCGCAATCACTGCGCCGAGAATCAGGGCACCGACCGATACCCCTCCCCACTCTGTCATTACTCCTCCTTACCTAACTCTGCAGGCTTGGCATCCTTTTGGAACTCCTCATGAAACTTCGGGGTAGGCGGACCATCGAACGTACCCACGAGCTTGAAGTGTTCATGCATGGCCTTGTTGTTGCGTATCATCTTCTCAAAGTCGAAGGTATACTTCTTGTCGACAGTGGGGGTGAAAGGCGTGTAGGGTTTCTTGGTCCCTTTCCACCCAGAGCCCTCATAGTTCAGGTGGCAGGCGCTGCACTTCTCAATGAACTCAAACTCTTGTCCGGCTTCCGCGAGGGACTCGCGCGGCGTAACCTTTTTGGACTTTTCAAAAGCCTCGCCCGCCTTGCGATGAATCTTGCGGTAATCTGGACCGGCACCATGGCAGGACTCGCAGCCTACACCAATCAAGAACTTGTCTGGCTCCGTAATTTCATACCCACCTTCCACCCCGAACCCAGTCACATGGCAGCCGATGCAATCCTTGTCCTTGGTATAGTCCTTCTTAGGGTCAAGTTTTGCTTTGACCATGGCTGCATTCTTTTCCTTATTCCTGTCGGCCTTGAGTGAGTCGACCGCCTTGGCGTGCGCGGTCTTAAGCCAAGAGTCGGACTCACTTTTATGGCAATTACTGCATTTCTTTCGCCCCTCAAATGGCGTCTCAGCAGAAGCGCTTCCGGCCATAGTTGCGAATACGACTACAGCTGCTAGTGCAAATACCATGGGATACTTCACGGGGCCTCCTTTCATCAGAAAAACTATTCGTGGTCGTGCTTGAAGAATCGAATATGCGTTACTCTATCGAGAATGTGCAAGATTTACAATAACGGTCCTTCCACTTCGGCCACTCAAAGAATCAGGTATTCGATGGCTGCGCAGACAGAATCTTATACACCCAATAGCCTCCCTGTTTATGGACCAGCTGGAAGGCTTTGAATTCGAGAGGCTGCGAGGTCGTCATGGGCAGCATCTGTGCAAGCAGCGTGTCCTTGCTCTTATCATCGGTCAGGAAGTAGGCGCGCGCGTTATCCTCCGAGAGTCCATGCACCGTTTGCGCGGTGTAGTTGTTGTCCAATAGCCAACGCTTCACCATCGCGCTTAGTCCATGCACATCACCGCCCTTCAAGGGGAAGTCCTTGTAGGCGACACCGATGCGATCAGGGCGCATCAGCCCAAGTTTGTAAAGGTCCGAGACGTGAACCACGACATAGGCTTCGCGCCCGCCAGTCAGTTCACGCAGCATCGCTGCGCCCTCTGTTGGCTCTGCCGACAGGGCGACAGCAAAGCGTTGGAATTTTCCCTTCTCTTCTGCGCTTGCCGTAGAGCCCCAGAACTCGCGTTCGTATTTCTCGATCGCCTCGATTCGCGGTCGCCAGAGCGACGGCGCAATAAGAGGACCACTGAGATGGGAGGTGAACACCGTCTCTAACCCCGTCAATAGCTGAATCTGACGCGAAGTATCCCACCAGGCAAGGATGGCAGCGTCTTTCGGCAGATGCTTAGCAATCGCTGGTGCCAACAGGGTCAGCTCGGAGAGCTTATTGTCGACGAAAACCACTGGTTCGCCGGTGTGATTTTCCCAGGCGAGCATAACGGGTTTTGTATTTCCGCGGTGGGCAAGATAGCCTACAGCCACCGGTTCGTCCACACCATCTACGAAAATCTCTTGCTTGCTGATCCCAAGGTCAGGCCAAGCACCTAGTCCGAGCTTGCTGAACTTATCAATACCGCCCTCTTCAACCAAGCGGTAGTGATACGGCGCTGGGCCTGGACTAAGCCATAAAAACGCAAACCAACCTAGCATAAGTAGTCCTCCCGCCACTAGGACTATTCCTAGCGACGGGAGGACTCTACTACTTGGTCGCGTCAGCGCTGCTTCCATCGTTTGCGCTGCGCCCGTTGTCACCGCTGGTTCTTCTTACGTCTGCTCCATCCGGCGAGCGCGAGGGTGCCGGTCAGCAACAATCCTCCGCCCACGCTGCCGAGCGTAATCTTCCCGTCCGTGCTATCCAAATCCAGCAGGCTACTGGTCTTGCTCTGCTCGAGTTTGGCCACCCGCTCCATCAGCATCAGCCTATCCTTAAGCTTGGTGTCCTCGTCCATGATTTCGACATAAGCTCGGTTCATCGCTGCCCAGCCGACAGTGTAGGTGTACCCTGGATATTGGTGCGCGAGACTGACGTGCAGTTGCACCAGATGGTCCTCAGCCATTTCGAAGAGCTTGAGCTCGATCGCTGTAGGGCTGTTGCCCTTCGACCAGTAGATCTGCCAAAACTGTTCGAACTGAGCCTTAGCCGGCGCTGGAGGGGCAGGCCGGTTGTTCTTCTGACCAGTGAGGAGTCTCGCGTCATACTGCTTACGGACGACGTTGTGCGCCTCATCGTATTTATCGAGTCCCTCCGAGGTGCCGTTGTCAATAAACTCCATGTATGCGCGTGCGAAGCGCTCGGAGTGACACGTTGTACAGGTCTTGACCCACGCATCCAGGCGCTTCTGGCCCCATTCGCCAAATACAGGTTCTCTAATGCCAGGCACGAAGGGATAGTTCGCCCAGCGAACCTTACGCACCGTGTTGTGGGTGAATTTGCCCTGGTATTCCATATGACAGCTCTGGCAGGTAGGGAAGCGCTGCCCGCCCTTGACAACTGCATCCTTGAGCTGGATATTCCAGTTCCATTGATCTTTAGAGGCCTGGTATCCCAGCCCATGCTGCGACCCGTTGTAGGCTTCCCAGTTGTTGTGATCGGCGCCGCTGTGGCAGGTGCCGCAGGCTTCAGGCTTGCGGGCATTAGCTACCGAGAATTCGTGCCTGGTATGGCAGTTGTCGCACTTGTTCTGGTTGGTGTGGCACATTGTGCAGCCGTCAGCGATCTCGCGCTGCGGCATTCCGGCGTAGATGTCCGTCTCGACGTTGGCCCTGTAATCCAGCGCGTGCGACGGGCGGCCCCTCGGCCACTGGTTCTTCGGCCATAAGATCGTGTCGCGCTCGGACTGCTGCTCAGCGTATTCTTGTAGATGGCAGTTGCCGCAGACGTCAGCAGTGGGCATCTTGATGTCTTTGCGATGGTCAGCCTTATTCTTGGTATTGATGTCCACATGGCAATCGATGCAGCCGACTTCCTTCAAGTTCTCTTTTGCACCGAGCTTGCCCAGGGAACGGAGGTTCTTCTCGACGTCATCCAGCTTCGCCTTCTTATAGTAGGTGTCATCCTTGGGGGTGAGCTTGCGAATCTTGTCAAGATTGGAGTGGACACTCTTTTTCCAAAGTGCCACCCACCCAGGCGACTCATCGGTGTGGCATTTCACGCACTGCTCGCGTGTCGCGATATCCTTGACCGATGTTGGTGGCGTGTAGAACGACATTGGATCGAAATACTTGCTCATTGGGATCGGCTCCCAATACTGGCCGTACTGCCCTTTCCCTGCGCCTCTGCCTGGATCCATGTAGCGCTTCGTCAACGCCTCATGCAACTCCTTGGGGCTGGCGGACCGATCAAGGTTCAGCGCCTCATAGGTTTCCTTGGGGACGCTAGGGAAGTCCGCCTGCGCTGTCCCAGCGAGCAAGACCCCGCTGAGGACTAGAACACACCTCACCCAAAGTTTGGACCTCATAACTGAATGCTCCTTCGTTAAGTGTGCACCGCTACTCATTATGGTTGAGAAAAATTTTTCGGCCTTGCGCTTATTAATTATGGTCATACTAATGATGCATTAGTCCTACGCATGACGCGCATTTATATCTCTGAGTTCCCTCAGATGTCAAGAGGATTTGAGGAACATTATGTTTGATTCGTGAAAAATAAATTCATGTCCCAAAAAATGCAAAATAAATACCTTCATACGCCATCTTGATGCTGTCGAAAAGAGTGCTCAGCATAATGGAAAACGTCCCCATGAACCAAGCAGACACTAAGGTCTTTCACGGTCGATAACAATGGTGACTCCATCCGTTCCAGGCTTCACTGGTTGGCTCATCCCCTCTAAGTCTCCACTTTGCGGCATCGCCTGGCCGGACTTCGACAGACGAGCCACAATCACCACCATTGCGACGCTGGAGAGTGTCCTGGACGGCATCATGCTGTTCGAGTCATCGAGCCGGAACGCAAAGGGCAAGTCTTTCTTCGTTGCCCGCATGATCGCCACCGGCATCGGTGGGCCACTCGCCTCACGGGCAAACACAAATAACGTGTCCGTTGCGGACCCCTTGCCGGCAAGGCTCGGCGCAATACTGACCGTGCCACTGATCGCAAGCGACTGCCCGATCGGCTTAACCGACGCAGCCGGTTCCGCCTGTACGGATGCCGCCGCGGCGAGCACTAAGCCGAAGGCGAGCAGACCGCATCTCATCAAAAACTTGTCGGCCATGTGCAATGCTCCTTTGTTAGAACACGACGGTTTGAATGTGCGCGTTACATAGCATATCGCGCACATGTATCTCAGTCTGGATCAGAAAATGTCAAGAAAATTTGGATGGACGTTTTGCCACTGCTTACATTTCAGTACGCGAGCTCGACGCGATTTTCAGATGAGCCATCGGAAGATATGGGCGAGAAGGCTCTCAAGACTCTATTGGAAGGGTCCGCTATTCTATTATTGTGTGGCTTTAAAAACGGCCGCGTGGGGGCTTCCAGGACTACGGACGTTCGCGATCGATGACGATGGTGATTCCATCTAATCCAGACTGCACTGGCTGGCTCATACCTTCCAAATCTCCGCTTTGGGGCATGGCCTGGCCGGACTTTGAGAGACGCGCCACGATCACGACTGGCCCTGCACTGGAGAGTTTCCTGGACGGCATCGGGCTCGTCGAGTCATCGAGCTGAAATGTAAACGGCAAATCTTTCCTCGTCGCCCGCACGATCGACACCGGCATGGGTGGGCCGCTCGTCTCGCGGGCAAACACAAATAATGTGTC
>JBGTMB010000012.1:0-3308 GCA_041743755.1 Nitrospiraceae bacterium
TGAGGGCGACTACGTAAAGATTCCACGATTGGCATGGGGCGTGGGCCTTGGCGATAAGACGATCCGCACGGGGCTCTGTCCAGGGGGGAGAGAACGGATGGCCCGCCTGATCCGCTTGCTCGAAGTCGGTCGCGTGGACCCCAGGCCCATGACCACGCACCGGTTTGCCTTCGACCAGGTTGATCAGGCATTTCGTCTGATGGAGACCAAGGAAGACGGCATCATCAAGCCCTTGATTAGTTTCACGGAAGACCGTCTCCGCCGCGTCTCTTTAGGATAAAGAAGAAGACCAGAAAACCCGTGGCAAGTACTCAGCGGGATCGTCCCGATCATCGGCATCGTGGGCGTGACCGTGCTGCTGAAAGGCAGGAGAAAGAACGTCCGTTGAACCGGTGGCCAGGATAGGTGGCTCTGTTGTATTCAGACATAGGAGGTCGGACATGGAAAAATACGAAATGTTGAGATCACGAAGGGTGCGCTGGGGTGCCCTCGCCGTCCTGGGGCTGGTGGGGTGGCCGGTGATCGGTGCGACGCCGATCGTCGCTCTGGACGTCATGCCTGCGCAGGAACCACGCATCGAGATTGCCATCCGCGACTTCAAGTACGTGCGCACCAAGATGGAGTCGATTCGCGCGGGAACGCCGATGGTGTTCGTGGTCCACAACGAGGACGCTGTCCGGCATGGATTCATCTCGCCCCTCTTCCTGGGCCGCTCCGTTCAGGGTGAAGGAGAGGGCATCAAGGCCTTTGGAACGGGCATCGAAGGGTTCCACCTCGATCCTGGCAAGACGTTGGCGATCCGCCTGACGCCTGATCGACAGGGAAAGATCACGTTCCGCTGCGACCTGCACCCGGAGGTGCAAGGGGAATTGTACTTGCTCGACGTGCCGGTCGGGTAATCTCTGGGAAAGCTTGTCATGTTGAGAACGGCGGCGGGGCGGGGCATGGCCCTACGCGAATGGAGAGGCGGTCTATGATCGGTCAATCACGACGCGGTTCGCCTCGGAGCACCCCCACTGGACGATGATCGAGCACTATGCCGTGGGGATCGTCACCAGCCTGTCAACCTGATGCTGATGGCTCGGTGCTTGTGGCCTGGAACCGAAGTATGATGAGCGTCGAATTGGAAGGGAACACGCTATGCTCGAGCCGAACGGGTGCACTGCTTTCGCAAGGAATGCGACCGGGTTATCAAGATCATGCGGTATACGATTGCCGTCAACGGATCGTTATTCTAGATGCACCGGATGGTCGCTTAGTATCTCCACAATACCTATCGATTGGGGCAAGCGCGCATGCTCGAGTACGCATGATTTTGACGGTTCGTCGCGAAATTGCTGCGCCTGCGTTCCTCGTGAAGCGTCCCTTGACAGGCTCGGGATGCCGTGAGCCCGTCAAAGGACGTATCCGTGTTTCCAAGGAAAGCTCAATGCTCAATTCCAGGTAGAGGGTCAGTCCAAATTCAGCTATCCCATCGCATGTAAATTTCGCAACGGATTTTTGGCGTACGAGTTCAACTGGGAGCTGTTCACTATTGACCAGTTTCTGTGTGTCGAAAATGCGATTGTGCAATGTCAAATCGATCCACTACCCGGAGATGAGCGGGCTTGACGTGGCACGGATGCTTCGGCGGGAAGTGCAGACAGCAAGATGATCAGCTGCACCGTGTAGACGAATTCCACGGATGATTGAGGAAGGGTTCGCTAGGGGCGGTGAGGTTTGTCCAGAAACAGTCTGTCTATGTGGCTCGCGGCGTCGATTCATGCGGTGCACAGGGGTGACAGATTTGTGAGTGACGCTCGACACGGAGGGAGGAAACGTCAAAAACTGAATTCGGCAACAGGTTCTCACGAGGGAGGTGAACGATGAAGGCCGGGTTGTTAAATGGACAGGTGAAGGGGAGCGTAGGGCAAGCCAGGCCAGCGCCGAGCGGAGAGAAGCCGGTCACGATAGCCACAGCGGACAATGATCGAATGACACGCGTGCTGCACCTTGCCCAGGAAATGGGAGGACCACTCAATGTCGTCATTGGGCGCATGGAATATCTTCTGGAGCGAGGGACGGACAGGGAGACGACACGCAGTCTCAAAGCCATCTTCTCGCAAGCGCAACGACTCGTGACATTGCGTCAACAACAATTAGATGAGGCGCGCATCAACCTCGGTGTCGCCGATCCCGGTCCCCCGGTCTTAATCGAGAGAGGGGTACCTGAGGCATAACTCCCCAATGGTGTCCCGCTGATCTGTTGCCTAACGGGGCAGGCGGGTCTTCAAGGAGGGTTCATCGGAAGATTTGAAGCGGTCCACTTCTTGCGCAACTCAAGATGATGTAACGCACGCGAGTCCGTGGTCGTCACGAGCGAGCGTCGCGCACAACTATTTATTTATACTTAGGATGTTCCTATGAAGCAGCTTGTGGGAATGATGGCCTTGGCGATCGGCGTCATGTTGGTGCTGAACGGTCCTGCATGGAGCGATCAGAAAGGGAAGGGGAAGAAAGATGAAGTGAAAGAGACGGTTGAAATGGCCGCGACGGCTAAGGTGACGATCGACGAGGCGATCAAGACGGCTTCGGAAAAGGTGCCGGGCAAGGTTGTCGAGGCCGAACTGGAGAAGAAACACAACACACTCGTGTGGGAAGTCGAAGTCGTCACGGCGGAGAACAAGGTGATGGAGGTGCACATCGATGCGGAGTCGGGAGCTGTCATCGAGGTGGAAGAAGAAAAGCCAGAGAAAGACATGAAGCGGGAGCGCAACATACAGCAACACAAGCCCTGAACGAACCGGGCAGCCGGCAGAATCAGCAGAAAACGGTTGGGCGTGATGGCGCGGGAGACATTTCGTAGCCGGTTTCAGGCTGTCGATTCGAACGTAGTGGGAACTCAAAGCGAAGGGATGGGCAACATGAACGTGCTGGTGGCGACGGATGGGTCGAAGTATGGACGATGGGCGCTCAACTGGGTGGCCAACCTGCCGTTCATCGAGCCGGTACAAGTAATGGCGCTGCATGTGCTGGATCTCCGCGCGCTCCGCCCGCTCCGCGGGCCATTTCTATCGCAGGCCGACAGTGAGCGGTACCGTCAGAAAGAAATCCAGCGCATGGAAGCGCGCTCGGCCAAAACTCTCAAGGAAGCCAACCAACAGTTTGTATCGCTGAAGCTCAAGGGCACGGCCCGCAAGGAGCAAGGGGCGGTCGCACCGACGATCTTGAAACGCGCGCCGAAACGGGACGGGCTCCTGGTGGTGGGCACTAAAGGCCTCGACGCCCTCGACCGCTTCATGCTCGGCAGCGTGTCGACGGATCTCATC
>JBGTMB010000013.1:0-3020 GCA_041743755.1 Nitrospiraceae bacterium
CGTAGAGCACATCGTCGGCGAAATTGAAATAGTTGGGGCCCGATCCCGGCTCCTGACCCGGAATCACATTCATGATCACAATGGCCTTATCTGAATCCTGCCAACTCCTGAATAGATAGAAGTCGGTGATGTCTGCTGCAGTGTCGTTCGCGATCAATGGGGCTTCGCGATGGCTGGCGGCGAAGACCGGCGTACTGATGCACAGCGCCAGTATCGCCAGGGTGAGTAGTCGAATCTGTCTGGACATGGTCGTCTCCTTCTGAACAACGCCGCCTTCGGAAGCGGCATTTGATTACAGATCTGTTAATGGTGTCGGCGCAGGTTCCGAATTGGCCTGATCCACCAAGCCAACCTCAGCTGCTGTCAGTGCGTCCGATTGTGCGACTCGCTGGTCTTCCTCTGCCGTTGCCGCCGGTGGTGCACTGGATACGATAGATGGGTTGTCGTTCCCGCTCCCGCTGCAGCCGGACACGATGCCAGCGGCGAGCGCAAGACCTAGAGCCGATAGTACGGGGGATTTCATAGATACCTCCTCAGAGAACAATGCGTCATGCTGCCGCCAATTGTTGTGACTACCTGTCAGTGCATAGAGGCCATCGGCTTCTCGACGATGTCGCCCTTCATCGGACCTAGCGCGCCGAGCAATTCGCTTTTCTCCCGCTCAGGGACCTTGAACTTGTTGAGTGTGGCGACCAGATCGCCGACCAGCGCATCGAAGTCGCTGCTGCTGACGCCCATGCCGGTGTGAGTAGCCTTCATGCTGCGGCCGGTATAGGTGCAGGGGCCTCCCGAGGCCTGGCAAATCTGTTCCACCAACAGCATCTTCAAGCGGGGGATGTCCGTGTTGGCAAACTTGCCGTTGATACGGTTGTCAGCGGCGACGCGCCCGACGAAATCATCCACGACGGCGGTGATGGCCAGTTTGCCGCCTAAACGATCGTAGAGCGGCTTCTCGGCCATGGCCGTCGATTTGGACATGGTGGAACCGGGGGTCGATTCCATGGTGTTGCAGCCCGTGACGCTGAGCGCCAATCCACTGATGATGAGATACGAGGCGATTCTCGTCTTCATGGCCCTGCCCTCCTGGTGAATGAAAGATGAATGTTGAATGACGCGCGAGCTTGTCGACACCTGCCGCGTCTTGATCTTACTTACGAGGCTCGACCGGATTTGGATGTGTCTGTCTGTTGCTGGGCTTATTTAGATGGTGCGATGAGGTGGAATTCCGAAGGCGGGCGAAAAAACATCCAAACGAGAAATCCAATCTTCCCTATCCACTCGTATAAGTCTTGGGGGAGGCTTTATGTTTGGTGATGCCTCTGTACACGACGCGGCTAGTTCTGCGCGTTTCTCTGCTCGCGAGCACGTAGCTCTCTCCGTCGCCACTATGGGAGTCTTCCCTCGCGCCCCAAACTCACCCAACGCATGAATCCATTTCGTCTGTTGGCTTCGTATGATGCTAGGAATCATGGCGTTCTGTTGATCGCATGCCCTGAGAGTGCTATGAATACAAAAATCGTGCTATCGCAAGGAGGGTTCCATGAATCAACTTGTCCGGTTCGGCGTCTCGCTAGACCAGCGGCTGCTTGAAGAATTCGATCGCCACATTAAACGACGCCGCTACACAAACCGATCGGAAGCGCTTCGTGATTTGATTCGAGACAATCTGGTTGGACAAGAGTGGGATGAGAACAAGGAGACTGTGGGCACGATCACCTTTGTGTACGACCACCATGTGCGCGATCTGGCCGGAAAATTGACCGACATTCAACATGACTATCAGGGGCAGATCCTTTCCGGTATGCATGTCCATCTCGACCACGACCACTGTCTCGAAGTGCTCGTCGTGAAAGGCAAGGGGTCGGAGATCAAGAAGGTGGCGGATGCGTTGGTGTCGGTCAAGGGTGTGAAACACGGCAAATTGACGATGACGACAACGGGAAAATCTCTTCAGTAGAACAGGCACACACCCTATCCATACCATGATGGCGAAACGTGCATCCTATTGGGCCGCGGTGTTGTTCGTGATGATGTGCCTCCTGATGGGAGAAGTCGCACGCGCTCATGATCCTGATCTTCCTGAACTTGATCTGCCTGAAGTCTCGGTGACCGGCGAACGACCGGTCGCGGCATCCTCCCAGCAGTTCATCCCGGACAAAGAAATTCTTCTCCAGCCGCAAGGACGTCCCTCTCAAGTATTACGCCTGATTCCCGGGTTCATTGCTGTCGAGCATTCGGGCGGGGCAGGCAAGGCCGATCAATATTTTCTGCGGGGCTTCGATGCGGATCACGGCACCGATGTTGCCTTCTTCACAGACGGGATGCCGATTAATCTCCGCACCCATGCGCATGGACAAGGCTATACCGACCTAAATTTTATGATTCCCGAAACCATAGAGGGAGTCGACGTCTATAAAGGGGCTTATCTTCCTGAGTATGGCGATTTCGCCACGGCCGGCGCTGTCAATTTCAGAACGCGACAGGTGGTGCAAGAGGGAGTCGTTCAGGTGTCTGGAGGGCAGTTCGATACACAGCGACATCTGCTCATGTTCTCTCCTACCAAGGAGAAGGTGCGCACTCTGTTCGCTGCTGAGGGCTATTACACGAACGGCCCGTTTCAGAACGACAATCGCTATCTTCGAACCAATCTCATGGGGAAGATGACGACCAATCTGTCCGGTCGCGATGAACTCAGTCTCACGGCAACCTTTCACAAATCTCAGTGGAATGGATCAGGCGAAATCCCGTTACGCGCGCTGACGGACGGCACGATCGGTCGTTTTGGAGCGATCGACCCCTCGGAAGGAGGCAACACTCTCCGCAGCACCGCCAATATGAACTACCATTACGACACGACATCGGGTGGTCAGTTTTTTGCGAACGCATACGGACAATATTATCGGCTCGACCTGTTCACAAATTTCACGTTCTTCCTCAACGACCCGGTCAACGGCGACGGGATTCAACAATCAGATCGCCGCGTGATGTATGGAGGCGACCTCGGATACAAGCAGCAGGGT
>JBGTMB010000014.1:0-3186 GCA_041743755.1 Nitrospiraceae bacterium
GTCGGATGCGTCTGGCCGAGTTGGTGCAGGAGCATATTCTCAAGACGGGACAGCGGTGCTTCGTGGTGGCCGAGGGCGGACGGCTGGAGGGCTTGGTGACCCTTCATCAGATCAAAGCGGTGCCGCAATCTCGATGGACGGACGTGTCCGTCGGAGAGGCGATGACGCCCTTGGCGAAGCTGCGCGTGGTGGCGCCCGAGACGCTGATCCTGGAGGTGTTGCAGACTATGGAAGGCGGGGACATCAATCAGGTGCCGGTCGTGAAGGACGGGCAGTTCGTAGGCCTGCTCACGCGCGATCATATTTTACGGGTCCTCTCCGCCAACATAGAACTCAAACCCTCTGTGGAGCCAGTTCTGAACCTGGCGTCGGCGGATGCCGCATCAGGGAGGACGGTAGGGTCTTGATGGCTGAAATCTCGGAACACGACCTGGGAGTACGGCCCGGGCGGGTCCTTCGAATCATCATGGCCACCGGCATGCTTGCCTTGGCCCTGGCCCTGTTCAGTCCGTTTGTGTCACCTCTCTTATGGGCCTCGGTGTTGTGTTATGCCCTATACCCGCTGTACACCTGGCTGGTCCGGGCGACCCACGGCCGCCGCACATTGAGTGCACTGGTGATGTGCTGCATCCTCACGGTCGGAGTGATTGTGCCCCTACTGTACATCTCGTTGCTCATTGCAGAGGACCTGACGGAGGTCTATCGGACGTTGATTGCCTCCATGAAAGAAGGAGAACAGCCGGTGTTCGACAGCTGGCGGAGGTATCCGTTTCTTTCAGTCCCGGCTGAGACGATTCAGAATATTGAGCGGCTGACCGGGACGGATCTGCGGACCAGCATTGCCGAGAATCTGGCAGAGTTGGGCAAGGCGGTTGTCGGGCAGGTGACGCGCATCGTGACTCATGCGCTGTATGCGCTCGTAGAACTGGCCATGATTCTGCTGTGCGCCTTTTACTTCTTCCGGGACGGGGAGGCCCTGATCGAGTGGCTCCGCGTACATCTCCCGATCGCGGCTGAACGTCAAGCGTTACTGGGCCGGCGATTTGATGAGGTCATCAAAGGGGCGGTGTACGGGAACACGGTCATCGCTGTGATGGAAGGATTCATCGGTGGGCTCGCGTTCTGGTTGGTCGGGTTGCCTTCCGCGGTCCTGTTGGGTTCGATCATGGCGCTGCTCGCCTATATACCGCTGGTCGGGGCCGGACTCATCTGGATTCCCGCCGCAGGCTATTTGTTCTGGCAAGGCGCCTATCTGAAGGTCGTCGTCCTGGTCGCGGTCGGTGTCGTGATCGCCGTGCTGGATTATCTGGTTCGCACGATCGTGGTTGGAGGCCGTGCGCATCTGCACACGTTGCTTGTGTTTTTCTCCGTGCTGGGAGGGCTGACGGTGTTTGGATTGGTCGGGATCATCGCAGGTCCGTTGGTGGTGGCGGTGGGAATTACGTTGGTCGAAAGTTACAGAGCAGAATCGCTGCCCGCAACCGGGAGCGCCTCGAAGGCGTCGGGCAAAGGACCAGGCGAACCGTCCGTGGAGAAAGGCTAGGGCCACGTGTCAATGCGCAAGAATGTGTATCGGAGCGGGACCATTGCGCGGATGGTTGTCCGCGCAATGGTCCACAAGTTCCGCCAAGATAACGGCTTGTTTCTCGCGAGCGGTCTGGCCTTCAGCCTCCTGCTGTACTTGATCCCGCTCGTGCTCATCATGATTTCCGTTTTGGGGTATACGGTACTGGAGTCGGAACAGGCCATGAAAGAAGTGCAATCCGTCTTCCGACAATTTCTTCCCCGGTCGCAACAGGCCATTGCGGAAAACGTGGCCGCCATCGTGGCCGGCCGTGGACTGTTGGGGATCGTCGGGTTCATCTCGTTCCTGCTGTTCAGCACGATGGTCTTTGGTTCTACTCGGCATGTGCTGAATACCGTCTTCCAAGCTGGCCCTCCTCGAAGCTTCCTGCGTGGTACGGCCCATGATCTGCTCATGATGGTATTCTGCGTCGTCCTCCTGGTCGTGATGATCAGCCTCGCTTCGGTGGCGGCAGTCATGGAAAATCTCGGCGCGATCGCCCCATGGGCAGGGCGTTGGGGGGGGCAGGGCATTCGAATGTTCCATTGGGTCACGGGGGTCATCTTAGGCGGCAGCTTGATCCTGGGTCTCTATTGGTTCTCTCCTGTCAAGACGTTGAAGTTCAGGTCGCTCGCGGTCGGCACCGGCGTGGCGGTCGCCTTGTTTGGGCTCGCCAAACAAGGGTTTGCCTGGTATGTGCAATTCGCCCAGGCCAGCATCCCACTGTACGGTGCGCTGGGAGCGTTCCTCTTCTTTTTTGTGTGGCTCTACTACGCGTCGGTGGTCTTTGTGTTGGGCGCGGAAGCCAGCTGGGTCTTTGAACATCGGGACAAGTGAGGCCGATCCTCTTCAAGGAATGGGCAAAAACCTACTTGGACTTGGAAGCGGTCAAGGTGCTCCGCAGTTATCAAGACCGTGTAGAAATTATGGGAAGGCAGCTAGTGCCCTTCTTTGGTGGGAAGCTGTTGGGAGAGATCAGACCGGCAGATGTTGAGGAGTACAGAGGACAACGTACACGACGCGACGGCAACCCCGCGAGCCCCCAGACGGTGAACAACGATCATACGGTGCTCAAGCACTGTTTGAATATTGCGGTACGGCGAGGTCTGCTTGTGAATAATGCAGCCGCACGTGTGCCGATGCCCAACCCGCAGAATGCGCGGGATCGGGTGTTGAATGCGGAGGAGTGGGGCAGGCTGTATGAGTCAGCGAAGCCGCACCTGCAACCCGTCTTGCTCACTGCGTATCAGTTGGGGCAGCGGTTCGGGGAGATTACCGGCTTGACGTGGGATCGGGTGGATCTGAAGCGCGGGTTTATCACGCTACGTGCCCTCGACACCAAGACGAAGACAGCACGACAGGTGCCAATGACGCCAGATGTGAGAGCGACCCTGCAACAACTCGCGAAAGTCCGTAATCTTTCGACACGACACGTGTTCACCTACGCGGGCAGAAAGCTAGGGCGGGTTACTCGGTCATTTAAGTCCGCGCTGAAGGACGCAGGAATAGCAGACTTTCGATTCCATGACCTCAGACACTGCGCCTCAACTAACCTGAGAAGGGCAGGGGTGGACACGGCGACGGCAATGAAAATCGTCGGGCACAAGTCGGAGAAGATGTGG
>JBGTMB010000015.1:0-19992 GCA_041743755.1 Nitrospiraceae bacterium
GCACAAGGCTGGAAGCCGTTCGGTGGAAACGGAATTGGTATTTCCGAGCGAAGCACAGACACGGCTGAATGCGAGCAATATCAGCCGAAGCCTGAACCTTGCTCTGGAGAAGGCCAAGATGACCGATTTCCATTTCCATGATCTTCGCCATACCTGTGCCACGCGAATGGTCCAGGGCGGAGTGGATCTGTACAAGGTGCAACGGCTCCTTGGGCATAAGACGCCGATCATGACGCAGCGCTATGCTCATCACTATCCGGAGAGTTTGCGGGCTGGCGTCGAAGTGTTGGATGCCGGTCGGGCGGTTAGCACAAAATTAGCACAATTGCGGGTCGTGTCCGAATGCGGTCCTGCAAGCTGTTGAAAAATTGGTGCCCCCGATACGAATTGAACGTACGACAAACGGTTTAGGAAACCGCTGCTCTATCCAACTGAGCTACGGGGGCATGGCTTGAATTTAGCCTACTCGCGACTGGATTGGAAGGGGAGATTAACCCGCATGATTCACGGTCAGATGCATGGTGACTCGCCCACTCCTCTTCACGTCAATAAAGTGCACGCTGATCACCAAATTCGCTCCAGGTTTATTGGCCATGAATTTGTCTGTCTTGGTGTACAACTCTGTGTCAGAATCCTGATCGAGATCTGTTGCAGTCCACCCTTCAGGCAAGCTGTTGCGCAACCGTTTCACGATGTCCTTCACCGCTTCATCGGCCTCCGACCTGTCTGAAAATTTGAACGTACAACTCCACCTGGCTCCATCGGCATCGTCTTTATCTCTCACCAGACACTGCTTGGCGCCGGCGAAAAAAACGTTGGGCCGCCATGTTGTCCCGGTATGATCGACAGCTTTATGTCCAGTGCGTAACGTTTTAAAGTCTCCGGAAGCGGCGGCGAGTACGGATTGAATCACCTCACGGTCGTCTTTCCCTGTAATGTTACCCTCTGCTTGGAGGTTGTCGGACGGACAACCCTTCCCACTACAAGTGATCCGGTACATCGTGTGGTTCCACTTGATCTTCGAGCGAAATCGTTCGAAACTAACCTCATATTGACCGTCATTGTCTTCTGACATATCCATGTTTGGTTGGTAGGGGTTCCCTATCCAGAGAAAGCGGTCGTCTTCGAAGGGAAACGGATCATTCACAATCAGCTTGAGATCGCCCGAGCGATCGTCGTAACCAACGATAAGAGCCGTATGTTGAGAAATTCCATCTATCTTGAACCCGGATGGGGACACTCCCGCGATAATTGGGCGGCCCTCATTGATCTCTTGTTTCACTTCCTCCTCGGAAAGGCTGCCGGCCTTCGATTGGGCTGCCAGCGCAACATCTCCAGCCGCACCATCCCGCGTAGCCAGTAATGAGTACTGTTGAAGCATGTTCATCATGCTGGACTCATCGCCAGCCGGGAGATCGCATTCCGTGCAATTCGGTATCCCTGTGCAAAGGTTTCTCGTCTGCACAATCCCACACTGATAGTCTGTCCGATGAACAGCGGGTACATAATAATATTTGAAGACCATCTCTCCCACGGCTGCCCAGCACCAGCTCGGACGTTCCTGAAACACCGGAGGAATATGGAGCCTCACCTCTCCCGCGAAGGTCGGAGCGATGGGTGCCATCAGAGAAAGACAGAGCCCGATTCCGAATGCTGTCATTCTGTGTTTCACTGGTTTCCACTCCTTTGTTCCTGATCCGTCTTACCCACGTCTCAGTTCCCTTCTCAACAGACTGATTGCGCCCGCTTCTTTATACGAGGCTCCCTTCGACACCCTCTCCGGTCTTATTATATTCGATAGGGATGCGGCTCCGATAGCCATGGACTCTCGTATGGAGCATAGGTAGCTCAGAGGCATGCCTTTACCTGCTTGATTCAGAGCGTGCTAAGGCAATCGCCGATCCGCTGCGACGACAAGCCTTCGGTCGGCAGGCCCACAGTGGCGTACAGCAAATCGTCGCCATGCATGATGTCGATGAGAGATGATTCCACTGAGATGGGAACCCGGGATTCACGTGGCGTGGACCGTGAAGTTAGTCATACCACCGAACGTCTTGTTTGGCGGTCGACTTGACGGCGGAGTCGGCACAAGAGAGCGGAGCCGAAGCGAACACCTCATGCACCAACTGCATCATGATCTCAACAGAAAATGGCTTCTGGAGAAAGGGCACCTGATCGGTAATGGTTTGATACGCCTTCCGTTCATGATACGACAAGCTCGACATGAGGATCACGCGCAATGTCTTCTTTATCGCCAAGGCGCGCTGGATGACGTCGTGGCCATGAACCCTCGGATATGGGTTTTGGGTAGAGGTGAGTTGAAAACCGGGCGGAGGCAGCATGAGATCGGTCAGCAGCAGATCGATGGGCTCCTGATAAGTGGCCAATACCTGTAATGCCTCAGAGCTACCTTCCGCCTCAAGGACTGTAAACCCTTCTGCACGAAGCGTTTTGACGCAGATCAACCTCATCGATGGATCGTCGTCGACGACTAAGATCGTTTTCGCAAGGGATCGGGATTTCGGTGTCTCTGTGTCCATGCGGACCTCCTGAATTGGGGGTACTGAACCGCCTGAACTGACGTGTGCGTCCATCTGCAGACAATGCTCTGAGTCTGTATCGGTCTGTGGCTCAAAAACTTAACTGAGGACAAGGGCAAGCTATGAGAAAACTAGAGGGGACGAGAAAACTTCGGTGATCCTAACGTGCAGCCCCGCGAAAAAATCATTCCCCGCAGGATGCTCAAAACGGCCGTCCAGCAAGGCCGCAGGCGGAGCAAGAACCGGAGGCGTACCCTCAGAGGTACGTTGAGGATTCTTGCGAGCTGAGACCGCCGCTGGCGGGCATTTTCAACAGCCTGCTATGTCGCGAGGAGCTGTTTGGTATCGGCCGGCGAAAGGCGACGAAACTTTCTGCCGTCGCGGGTGCGATCCAGGACCGCAACCTCCAGACTCTCCAGTGAGAGCTTCTGGGTGCCGATCTGTTCGAGTGCGGTAAGGCAAAGAGTGAGGGCAGCCTTGAGTTCAGGAGGCTCCGTCAAGCCTTTCTCCTTGAGCAGGGCTTGCGCCGCTTCGGACTTGCCTCCGATAACTGCAAAGGTGCGTTCGTCGATAATGCTGCCGTCGAAGGAGATGCGATACATCTCATTCGAATGGCCGTTGTGCCCGACCTGCACCACCAGGATTTCCACCTCCAGCGGTTTCAGCTCCTGGCTGAAAATAGTACCGAGGCTTTGGGAATACCCGTTCGCGAGTGAGCGGCCCGTGACATCTTCCCGGCTGTACATGAAGCCTTTGAGATCCGCGTGCCTGATGCCGGCCTTCCTGAGATTTTCGAATTCGCTGTACTTGCCGGCCCCTGCGAAGGCGATGCTGTCGTAGATTTCTGAAATTTTATAGAGCGACGCGCTGGGGTTTTCCGCAACGAGCAATATCCCGTTCACATATTCAAGGGCAATGATGGAGCGACCTTTGGCGATGCCTTTTTTGGCATACTCCGCCTTGTCCTGCATCATCTGCTCGGGCGAGACGTAATAGGGCATCGGCATGCTTAGTTCTCCTTGGAGCGGCGAGTGGCAATCAACCCATCATAGACGCCGCGGATCTGTTGGTCTAACACATCGGTAATGCCGCTCGCGCTGACGATCTTCGCCGTGGGGTAAATGCCCCGCACAAGATCCGGCCCTCCGGTCCCGACATCATCATCCGCCGCATTGTACAGGGCCAGGAGGGCCAGCTTCAGCGCGTCTACTTCAGACAAGCCTCTGAGGAAATGCTCCCGCATCGTATTGCGCGCATCTTTCCCCCCCGATCCGATGGCATGGTAGTCCGACTCTTCGTACCGCCCCCCCGCGAGATCGTACTTGAAGATGCGGCCTTCCGCGCGCTTCAGATCATACCCAACATAGAGCGGCATGACGACCAGCCCTTGAAAGACCATCGGCAGATTGGCCTTGACCATCTGCCCGAGCTTGTTGGCCTTCCCTTCACAAGACAATTGTACGCCCTCTAATTTTTCGTAATGCTCCAGTTCGACTTGGAACAGCTTGGCCATTTCAATGCAAGGGCCGGCAGCGCCGGCGATCGCCATCGCGGAATACTCGTCGACTTTGAAGACCTTCTCAATCCTGCGCTCGGCGATTTGGAACCCTTCTGTCGCTCGACGGTCTCCGGCAATGACCACGCCCTGTTGATACTTGATTGCCAACACAGTGGTCGCATGGGGGACGCTGATCGGCCCGGCCCCGCGCATTGGATCGGCTGTGGCCTGAGGCAATGGGGATCCACTGCGGCCAATCGGAGTCAGCCCAGGATGGTGTTCGGTCAAAAAATCGAAGAAACTCGAGTCGTCGTGGTTGGGGAAGAATGGCAATTTCATGGTGTTCATCGCGAGGGAAGGTTGTTCTTCAGGCCTTAAGTTTCACCAGCAATTCATCGACGGTCTCGACCTGATCAAGAAGGTCACTCGTCAGCGAGGACGTGCCTCGGAGCGGATCCATCAACGGCACTCGTTTCACCTGGTTGTTGCCGATATCGAACAGGACCGACGTCCAGCTGACACCATAGACAGACTTCGAAAACTTGCTGACACAACGTCCCCGGAAATAGGCGCGCGTCCCCGGAGGCGGGGTGAACTCCGCTCGTGCAATCTCGACATCTTGCACAATTCGCTCGATCAAGTGGCTGCGTTCGAGCGTAAAATACAAACCCTTGTCAGGTCGGACGTCATGATACTGCAGATCCATCAGCCGGATCCTCGGGTCGTCCCACCCACAGCCCTTACGCTCCATATAGGATTCCATCATCTGACGCTTCGCCACCCAGTCTAACTCTCGCACCAAGAGCCGAGGATTTTGCTCCAACTTGTCCAGCACATCCTCCCAGCGGACGAGAATATCTTTCGTGACTTGGGAGAGCTCACGGCAAGCATAGTATCCCATGGCGGCCTTCAAATAGGCTCGTTGAATGTCCACTGCCGTCGTCGAGCGGCCTCCCGTGAGTGTGAGCGGCTCCTTCATCCCCAGATCGCGCGACACCTGCTTGATAGCTCGAACCGGATCATCCAACTCGAACAGCGGAAGATCAGCGCCGGCATCGAGCAGATCCAAGACGATCGACAGCGTGCCGACCTTGAGATAGGTCGACAGTTCCGCCATGTTGGCATCCCCGACAATCACATGCAGCCGCCGGTATTTGCCATACTCCGCGTGCGGCTCATCGCGTGAATTGACGATGGGGCGTCGAACCATCGTATTAAGATCGACCAGGCACTCAAAGAAATCCGCGCGCTGTGAAATCTGGTATTCCGTTGAGTCGGTCTGATTCTCTGCGCCGACTTTGCCTGCCCCTGCAAAAATAGGCCTCGTCACAAAAAATGGCGCCAAGACCTTCACAATGCGGTCGAAGGGAACCGCGCGCGACAAGAGATAGCTTTCATGATAACCGTAGCTGTTCCCCTTGCCGTCCGAGTTGTTTTTGTACAGCACGCAATGATCACGCCCGGTGACACGTGCCATCTGTTCAAGGCATTGAGCAAGGATTCGGTCGCCGGCTCGTTCGAATGCGACTATTTCCCGTGGATTGGTACACTCAGGCGTAGAATATTCTGGATGAGCCCCGTCAACGTAGAGCCGCCCTCCATTCGCCAACACCTTATTCAACTGACGATTGTATTCCGGGTTGGGCCGCTCTCGCTCACCTTCGACCTCGAATCCCCTCGCATCAAGCAGCGGGTTTTCATTTTCATAGTCCCAGATGGCCAGAGGAGCCGGTAGACCAGGATAGTGCCCGATGACGGCAATGGAATTGGAGACGGGATCTGAGGCGGCAGGATCGCGTGACGCGATGCCAAATTCCGTTTCTGTCCCTAGAACACGGGGAATCGGCGGCGAGGTAGGTTCCTGCATAGACACGACGTCTTAGAGATAGTGCCCGGTTGTCACCGTTTCAATCTGACGCGACTCACCCGGGCCTCCGCTGATCGTCCGAAGATGCACGATCTTTTCGCCCTTCTTCCCTGAAATCTTTGCCCAGTCGTCAGGATTGGTCGTATTAGGCAGATCTTCGTGCTCCTTAAACTCCTCCCGAATGGCACGGATCAAGTCCTCAGACCGAAGGCCACGGCCTTCCTTCGCGATCGCCCGCTTCACGGCAAACTTCTTGGCGCGCGATACGATGCCTTCGATCAGGGCGCCGCTCGCAAAATCCTTGAAGTAGAGCACTTCCTTTTCACCGTTTGCATAGGTGACCTCGATGAACTTATTCTCATCAGAGGACGCATACATCGCCCCGACCGTGAGATCGATTATCTGTTCGACCAGGGCCTTTGCGTCGCCACCATGGCGTGTCAAATCTTCCTCGGCAAACGGCAGGTCGATGCTCAGATACTTCGAGAAAATATCCTTGGCCGCCGCGGCATCGGGGCGACCCACCTTCACCTTCACGTCCAACCGTCCGGCGCGGAGGACAGCCGGATCGATGAGATCCTGGCGATTGCTGGCCCCGATCACGATCACATTGCGAAGCCGCTCCATCCCGTCAATTTCCGAGAGAAACTGCGGGACGATCGTTGACTCGATATCGGAAGAAATCCCAGTGCCTCTGGTTCTGAAGAGCGCATCCATCTCATCGAAGAATACGATGACGGGATTCCCGTCCTCAGCCCGCTCTTTGGCTTTCTTGAAGACTTCGCGGACCTGGCGCTCGGACTCACCGACATATTTATTGAGCAACTCAGGGCCCTTCACATGCAAGAAATAACTCCGGACTTCTTTGCCGGTGAGGTGCCCGAGTTTCTTGGCAATTGAATTCGCCACAGCCTTGGCAATCAAAGTTTTTCCGCAGCCCGGCGGGCCATAGAGTAAGACCCCCTTGGGCGCGCTCAACTTATATTCTGAAAACAGAGTTGGATGCAGGAACGGCAACTCCACCGCATCACGAACCTGCTCCAACTCATGCTGCAACCCGCCGATATGCTCATAATCGACATCCGGCACTTCTTCCAATACCAACTCTTCCGACTCCGATCTCGGCAGCTTTTCAACGACGTAGCCGGAACGGGGGTCGTAGAGCAGATGGTCGCCGACGCTCAATCGTTCAGCCAGTAGAGGATCACCGAGTTCGGCAACCTTTTCTTCGTCGAAGTGCAGCGTGACCAAGGCGCGGTTACCTTCCAGCACATCTTTGAGCCGCACCACTTCACCCTGGATATCGAAGCCCTTCACCTCGATCACATTCAAGGCTTCATTCAGGAGCACTTCCTGCCCCTTGCGCATCGTCTTCCCATTGATCGACGGATGTACGCTGACTTTCATTTTTCGCCCGGAGACATAAACATTGCCCGTTCCATCAGTATTAAGACTGGAAAAAATTGCGTAGGCCGACGGAGGCGCGGTCAGTTTTTCAACCTCGACACGCAACGCTTCAATCTGCCCCTTCGCCTCCTGGAGGGTGGCGACGAGCTTTTCGTTCTGTTTGGTAGCTTGATCGAGCTGGTAGCGGGACTGGTACAGCCGGCGGATTTCTTCTTCCATCGACTGGATCTGCACACGAAACTTTTCCACTTCGCGAACATGTTCGTCGTTGCGTGGGGCCACGTCCGTTTCTCCTTCAGTCAATCGCTTCGTGATCTGCGTGACGGAATCTCGGAGAGACCGGAATCGACTCGGACTATCTTTCTTGCCGTCCATGCGCGACCCGAAAAATCGAAACCCTTGCTGAATCGAGAAGTCCTGGTCTGCGCGGATTCTAACACCCGTTCCTGAGGTGGTCAACCTGACGGCCTCATCCGACAGCGTGATGGTCATGAGTCACGCACATTATTGCACGCTCGTCACAGCATCGAGTAACTCTCGCGTCGCCGACTCCACATCGTCCGCACCGAGAATCGCCGTGATCACCGCCGCACCGAAGGCTCCGGCATGCCGCATCTCACGCGCGCGCGCCGGCGTCACTCCGCCAATCCCGATAATCGGGATACGAACCAATGTGCATGCCTTCTCAAGTGTGTGAATGCCGAGCGGCGGACCGAACATCTGTTTGGACGGCGTCTCATAGATCGGACCAAGCACAATGTAGTCTGCACCTTGCGCCTCTGCTAATAGTCCCTCTTCGACCGCATGCACGGACATGCCAAGAAGCCGTTGCGGCCCCAGCATCTTGCGTGCGACCGGCAGAGGCAAACTATTGCTCCGCAAATGGACGCCGACTCCTTCCAGCGCCAACGCGATATCGATCCGATCATTGATAAGGAGCTGAGATCCGCAAGAAGCGGTGATGGCCTGCACCTCACGCGCAAGCGCCACAAGTTCCCTGACAGAGAGATCACGTTCACGAAGTTGAATGGCAGATGTCCCGGCTGTGAGCACCTGCTGCAGAAGGGGGACCAACGGACGCCCCTTGGTTTGATGACGATCCGTGACGACAAGAAGACGGCTGGAGAGTGTCGGCATCAGCGAAGGACTGATTCAGAAGTGCTGAGTACTAAGTCCACGCGTTCGCCACCCTTATTAGCTTCTATCTCAGCATTCAACGCACAGCACTTATTATTGCAAGCAGAATGCTCAAAACGACCGTCCAGCAAGGCCGCAGCGAGCGAAGAGGCGAGGCGTACGCTTCGGTACGTTGAGCCTCTGAGCGACGCGAGAACGCCGCTGGCGGGTGTTTTCAGCATCCTGCTGCTAAAGCATGCCTTCGATAGGGCTACTCGCCGTGGCATACAATTTTCGTGGGATTCGTCCAGCCTTGTAGGCAAGCCGCCCAGCCAATACCCCATATTTCATCGCCTCAGCCATAGCAATAGGATCTTTGGCTCCGGCGATGGCCGTGTTCATGAGTACCGCATCTGCGCCTAATTCCATCGCAAAGGCAGCATCGGACGCAGTCCCGACACCGGCATCGACGACGATCGGCACCTTGATCATCTCCATGATGATTTTTAGATTATAGGGGTTGCGAATACCGAGCCCCGATCCAATCGGCGCCGCCAAGGGCATGACCGCCGGACAACCAACATCGACGAGCTTCTGGGCCACAATGGGATCGTCATTCGTATAGGGCAGCACAATAAAACCTTCCTTGACAAGAATCTTCGCCGCGTCGATCAATCCAGCCGTATCGGGGAAGAGGGTCCTCTCGTCGCCGAGCACTTCCAACTTGATCAAATCCGACACGCCGGCAGCCCTGGCCAAGCGGGCATAGCGCAGAGCGTCTTCCACGTTGTAACAGCCGGCGGTGTTGGGAAGAATGGTGTACTTCTTCGGGTCGAGATAATCGAGCAGGTTCTCTTTGGAGCGATCGGTGATGTTGACGCGCCGCACCGCCACAGTCACCACGTCGGCTCCCGACGCCTCAATCGCCTTCTTGGTTTCGGCAAAGTCCTTATACTTCCCCGTCCCCACGAAGAGTCGGGATTTGAACTCATATCCCCCGATAATCAGTCGATCATCCGCCATACATACCCTCTATGAATGTATCTATCTATGCGCTCGTCAAAGACATCATATACTATGAGCCGCCGCCGATGAAGCTCAAGATCTCTACCCGATCTCCTTGTTTCAGAAGCCGTTGATCGAACTCTTTACGATCGAGGATTTCCAAATTCAGCTCCACCGCCACACGCTCGGTCTTGATGGCCAGTTCGCGCAGCAAGTCCCCCACCGTAGCATCGGCCTGACAGCCTCGCTGTTCGCCATTCACCTGAATCTGAATCCCTTCCGCCATCGTCACGTATCCTAGGGGACCAGAATTCCTAATGTCAATAAAGCTCCCGTAACAAGCTGCACAGCCTGCTCAGCAAGGGGCCGTTGCGAGTTGGGGACTCGTTCTGCCGAAGCCGAAGCCCGTCCCGCTGTTCCTCTGACAGCATGTCCTCATTACCCCTCGCCCCTCACGTCTTCTCCGGGAGGATGCTCAAACAGCCTGTCCAGCAAGGCCGCAGCAGTGAAGGCCCGCAGGCGTACCCTCTGGGGTACGTTGAGGGTCTGAACGATGCGAGAACGTTGCTGGCGGGTTGTTTCAACATCCGATTCTATTGCCAGCTCGCCGCCAAGACCGTCTGCACCTCCTGCGGCCGTTGATCGATCGCTTGATCCCACGTGAGGCCGGTTTGCTGCGTAAACCCCGCCATCGCTTGAATCAACTGATCGACCTGCGTGCTGAGCATCGTCTGTCCGTTGCCCGCCTGGATTGTCTCGATCCTATTGGTCGTGCTCACATACCAATTCTGCACCGTGATCTGATCAGGCGATCCGTGGATCGCCACGCGCAAGTCGCTGGCCTGACGGCTGATGACAAGATCCAGCGGATTAATGCCCGCGTCGTAGAGCAGCTTGTCCGCCGCCCCACTGTTATCCTGCACGAGATCTTGCCCGTCGCCGCGCCCGAATAGAAACGTGTCGTTGCCACTGCCGCCGTTGAGCCTATCGCTGCCTAATCCGCCGCGCAGGGTATCGGCGCCACCGGCGCCACTAAGCACGTTGGCACCACCGTTGCCGATCATGACGTTGGCCGAGCCATTACCGGTCCCATTGATCACCGCTGTGCCGGTCAAGGCCAGGTTCTCGACGTTGGCTCCGAGCGTAAACGTGACCGAGCTCTGCACCGTATCGATCCCATTATTGGCTAACTCAACAACGAGATCCCCGGCATTGTCCACGAGATAGGTATCATTGCCATCAAGCCCCGCAAGCACATCGGCGCTGCCGCCGCCATCAAGCACGTTCGCAGCCGCATTGCCTGTGATCCCGTTGGTGAGACTGTTGCCTGTGCCATTGATCGCATTCGTCCCGGTGAGCACCAACGACTCGACATTGGCAGCCAGCGTGTAACTGACATTGCTGAGCACGGTGTCGGTCCCGGCATTAGCCGTTTCGACCACCGTATCGCCCGTGCTGACGATGTAGGTGTCGCTGCCTGTCCCGCCTGTCATCGAATCGGCCCCCGGGCCACCATCAAGCAGGTCGTTGCCGGCGCCGCCGATCAGTGTGTCATTGCCTAGGAGCCCCCGTAATACGTCATTCCCGGCCAGCCCATCCAACACATCGTTGCCGCTACTACCGATCAATGTATCGTTTCCCGCCGTCCCGCCGCTCGGTGCGATCGTGAGAACAAAGACATTCGCAACGTTGAGGTTACCTTGATCGGTCGCCGTCACACGCACGTCAATCGCGCCCACATCGCCGACCAGCGGCGTCCCATTAAACGTACGAGTCACGGAATGAAAGCTGAGCCATGTCGGTAAGCTCCCTCCATCGGCCAACGTGGCACTATAGGGTAAAACATCGCCCGCATCTTCATCGGCAAACGTCGTCGCCGGCACCACCAGGTTGAACGCCGACCCTTGCGTTGCCTGTTGATCAGCGAGTGGGGCAGCGACCGTCGGCGCTTCATTCACATTCGTCACGGTCAGTGTAAACACATCCGACACAGTGAGATTGCCGCTATCGGTGGCCATTATGCGCAGATCGAGACTTCCCACCTGGGCATCGTCCGGCGTGCCGCTGAAGGTTCGGGTTGTGGCATTGAAGTTCAACCAGCTCGGGAGCGCGCTCCCGTCGGAGAGCGTGGCACTGTAGCTGAGTACATCGCCCACATCTTGATCAGCGAAGATATCCCCTGGCACTTGAATGGTAAACGGCACGCCTTCTA
Source organism: Nitrospiraceae bacterium (assembly GCA_041743755.1). Lineage (GTDB taxonomy): Bacteria > Nitrospirota > Nitrospiria > Nitrospirales > Nitrospiraceae > Palsa-1315. The sequence continues at coordinate 11,646 of JBGTMB010000015.1, forward strand.
AGACCGTTTGATCGGCAAAGGGATTCGCGATGGTGGGGGCATCGTTTACGTTTTGAATGGTCAGCGTGAACCCGGTCGATGCGCCCAAGCTATCTTGATCCGTCGCGGTCACCGTCAGTGCCAGGGCCCCCACCTCACTATTGAGCGGGATGCCGCTGAATGTGCGGGTCAAGGGATCAAAGCTCAGCCACCCGGGCAGATTCCCTCCGCCTGCAAGAGATGCGCTGTAAGTCAACGTGTCACCGTGTGCCTGGTCTACATCCACAAAGGTTGATTCCGGAACGGTAAAGCTGAATGCCGTATCTTCCGTCGCCTGCTGATTGGCCAACGAAGAGACGACCGTCGGCACTTCATTCACATTTGTCACCGTCAGCGTGAAGACATCCGATACGCTCAGATTGCCCCTATCCGTGGCGGTCACTTTCAGGTCGAGACTTCCCACCTGCGCATCGTCGGGCATGCCGGTGAACGTCCTGGTCGCGGCGTCAAAGCCCAGCCACGAGGGCAGCGCCGTGCCATCGGCCAGACTCGCACTGAGCGTCAGCACATCGGCTGCGTCTTGATCCGCAAACATGTTGGCCGGCATCACGAGACTGAACGGCGCATCCTCTGGCACAGTTTGATCGGGCAGCGGAGTGGCCACCGTCGGGGCATGGTTGACAGGACCACCCAGCCCGAGTAGTTCCGCAAGGCTTGCCGTGCTCCCATCTGCAAAAGCCAGTGTCTCCACGACCAGCGAGCCATTGGTGCCGGTCGGATCGAAGTTGGTGAGCAGTAATTGGTCTGTGCCGCTGCCACCGACCTGGATCATGAGCGTCCGCGCCGCTTGATCATGCGTGAACGTCAGATCGCTCTGAGTGATCCCCACGCCAAACTGAATCCGATTGCCCTCACCCAGGACCGCCACATCTTCGATCGTATCGAGGCTGTCGCTGAGATTGAACACATAGGTGTCTTCACCAACTCCACCACGTAGCGTATCGTTGCCTTGGCCTCCTGTGAACGTATCGGCGCCTGCACCCCCGCTCAAGTCGTCATCGCCACTCAAGCCCAAGAATCGATCGGTTGTATTCGTCCCAGTCAGGATATCATCGTCACTAGTTCCATCGATATCGAACCCCAGCGCAATTAGCTCCTCATATGTCAACGCGCGATCGGAAAACTCAAAACGTTGAACTGCTGGGCGGGCAAACACATCATTTAGATCAAAATCTAGGATATGCAGTTCATCTCCGAGATCTCCATATCGAATCACAAGTGAACCGGGCGTTAAGCTCGGATGATACGAGCCATAGCTTCCGGCAAACCGTGCCGTGCTGGAGTCCAGCAATATTAAATAATTGGGGATTTGAATGGAATCTCGGCCACTCCCAGGCGACAAAAAGAACGTGTTCCCGCCGCTGCCACCGAGGATAAAGTCATTGCCAGGTCCTCCAGAAATCCAGTTGTGGCCGGACCCACCGATAAGCGTATCGTTACCGGCTCCACCAATGATGGCCGTGTTACCACCACCAGACTGGATAAGATCGTTGCCGGCTCCTCCAATCAACACACCACCGGCAGGACCGCCTTGAATAGTTTGATCGTCGGTCACGAGACCCCCATCACGCAGGTCATAGATATCGACGGTCAGACCGTCGGAAAAGCTGATGGTGCGGAGGCCTGGAGAGAAATCCACAAAGTTCGGCAACTCAATCCCGTCTCCATTCGACCCAACGAGAATTTTCCGAATAGTCAAGTCGACTTCCACGAACGAGAGATCGGAAAGGATAATCCCAGGACCAAAGAGGATGCGATTGTTTGCCAAATGCCCCCCTTGTCCATCGTCGATAAACTCTGCGTCGTCTTCGATGCGATCGAACCCGTCGCCTAATTGGAAAATATAGGTGTCTTCTCCCTCTCCGCCAAACAACGTGTCATTGCCCGTCCCACCCTCAAGCTGGTCGTTGCCGGCTCCGGCAGAAAGGCTCTCCGATCCTCCGAATCCATTCATCCGATCATTCGCAACGGTCCCAAACATTTCCCCGTCGCTTCGTCCGGTTCCTTGCACCACGATCTCGCGCTCAAACAACTGAGCAAAGGTGAGTTGGGTTCCATCTGCAAACTGGAACCTGTCGATGGCATGCGGCGCATTCGGATCATCTGCCGACACGCCGAGGAAATGGAACCCATCTCCCGACGCACCGATCCGAACCGACAGGCCTCCGATGCCGAAGGTTCCGTTATACGAGACGCGTAGCATATCTTGGGTGATGCCGGCGCCGAACTGCACTCTATTCGTGTCTCCCGCTCCAGGCTGGTCATCGATCAGATCGAAACCGTCACCCTGATTGAACAGATAGGTGTCGTTGCCGGTTCCGCCGAGCAACACATCATTTCCCGCTCCACCCGCAATCACATCATCGCCACCCTGCGCCTTAATGACCTCAGCATTCAATGTGCCGGTCATTGTATCGGTATTGTCAGTACCCAACGTCGGATTCATCAGCGCCAGCACGTGTGTCTCATAGCCACCGGTGACGTCCTCAACTCCACTACTGAAGGCGATCACCTCAGTCACCAACGACCCCGTTGTCCCGCTCGAATCGAAGCTCTCCAACACCGCGCCATCCGTTCCCCCAGCATTGGTAATGCGGAGAAATGAGCCCTCTTGAACGAACAGCACATCCTCCGGACGGATGTTGTTGCCAAATTGCAGGCGGTTCCCTTCACCGGGCAACGCCACATCATGAATCGTATCGAAGCCGTTGAAATTGCCCTCCACGACGTAGGTATCGTTCCCTGTGCCGCCGGACAAGTCATCGTCGCCCGGTCCATAGTCGCTGCCGAGGCTGAATCCGCCCCAGAATATGTCGTTTCCTCCACCACCGATCAGCACATTGTTTACAAAGTTCCCGTGCAATACATTGTCACTCGCATTGCCTTCCCCACGAACCGGGTCCGTGGTCGGTAGATTCGTGCTTCGCAAGACGAGATTCTCCACGTGCTCCGGCAGGGTATAGTCGATTTGGCTCAACAACGTGTCAGTACCTTCCCCCTCGAGCTCCACCACGGTATCGCCTGGACTCTCAACCCAGTAGAGATCGTCACCGGCCCCGCCAACCATCCTGTCGGCACCACCTCGCCCGTCCAGCTCATCGTTGCCTTGCGCCCCGATCAACTCATCCCGAAACCCTGTGCCCTCCAGAGAACTGCCGGCAGGCGCAGCCGTGAGGCGGAAGCCTTCGATGCGGGTCAGAATCTCAGCAGTATCCCAACTCGTCCCGTCGGCGAAGCGAATCTGGCTGATCGGCAGCAAGCTGGGATCAGCGGCTCCGAGGAGTGTAAGTTCGTCCTCCGTCCCGTCGATCGTCAGCACCACATTGATTCCGTCCTCCGACTGTCGAGCCTGCAGGCGGATCTCATGGGGACTGACCCCGCTGGTGAGTTGGATCGTATTCGGACCGGATTGTTCGACCGGGGAATCCTGCAAGATGTCCTGTCCGTAGCCGCGACCGAAGACATACGTATCCTGTCCGGCTCCCCCGTTCAGCACATCAGTACCAGCGCCACCATCGAGCCTGTCGTCTCCGTCACTGCCAAAGAGTTGATCGCTCTCCTCCTCCCCACGCAGAATATCCGCGCCCAAGCCGCCAACGATAACGTCATCGCCGGCGCCGCCGGAGATCCGGTCGATCAAATTCGTCCCTGTCAAAGTATCGGGTCCTGCGGTGCCGATGATCTTAATCCCGCGGGCGAGCAATTCTTCTATGGACAGGGTGGCGCCATCGGCAAACTCAATCGAATCAATTGATGGTGCACCGACCTCCAAGCTGTCAAGAATTTGAATCGCATCGCCTGCCACCCCGATACGAACGGAGAGCGAATCCCCCGTATCGAGCCCCAACGTTATGGAATTGACGGATATCCCTGGTCCGAACACCAATCGGTTCCCCTCACCGGCAGTATCGGAAATCCTGTCCATTCCGTCGCCGATATTAAACACATAACGATCTTGCCCTACACCACCAGTGAGAAAATCATTTCCCCCCTGTCCGAGAATCACATCGTTGCCAACCCCAGCATTCACCACATCGTTCCCGGCCTCGGCGAAGATCGTATCGTCGGTGGAACCCGTACGGATGACGTTGCTGTCATCCGTGCCTTCAATCAAGCCCCCTGGCAACGGCAACTGATCGGCTAGCGCCACGAACGAGCCGTCGGAAAACCTGAGTGCATTCACGGCATAGCGGAACGTGTTCGGATCGAACCCGAGCAAAGTAAGAGAGTCCGCGCCTCCGCCAACCTGGATCGTCAAGGCTTGTGTGGCTTGATTGTGATTAAAGGTCAGCGAGTTCAGCGTGATACCTGGAGAGAAATTGATAAAATTTCCTTCACCGACCAGCGCCGTATCCGTGATCGTGTCCTGTCCATCGCCGAGGCTAAAGTTGTAGACGTCGTCGCCCGCGCCTCCGATAAGGGCATCGTTCCCTTTGCCGCCTTCGAGGATGTCATTCCCCACTCCGCCGAGCAGCAAATCGTTGCCGTCATTGCCTCCTAGCTGGTCATCGCCCGTATCGCCGAACAGTTCATCATCTCCAGCATCCCCGAGCAGCAGATCGTCGCCGGCATCGCCACCAAGCAGGTCAATACCGTCGCCGCCCTGCAATTCATCATCGCCCTCGTCGCCAAATATGGTGTCATCATCGTCTTGCCCTAAGAGAAAGTCGTTGCCGGCTCCCCCAGACAGCATATCGGCTCCCACACCACCCTGCAGTTCATCATCGCCATCACCGCCGTCCAAGAAATCGTCCCCACCGACTGTACCAGCCACAAATTGATTGTTGAGGCCATCCCCGAATAACAGATCATTCCCCCCGCCGCCGAAGAGTTCATCAGAGCCGTCGCCGCCGAGCATGGTATCAGCATCATCACCACCGTCGAGGACATCATCGCCCTTATCGCCAAACAATGTGTCGATCCCCGCCCCTCCGGACAAAGAATCCGTGCCATCGCCAGCGACCAAGAGGTCATCGCCCGCACCGCCATCAAGGATGTCGTCACCAGGTACGACAAGGTATCCTGTTTCATCGTCGCCGAAGAGCTGGTCATTGTCCGCGCCGCCGGACAGAATGTCGTCGCCGCCGTCGCCGACCAACAGATCATTGCCTGCCTCGCCAAAGAGCACATCGGCCGCGCCTGTAGGGCTGAAGTAGGCGGCCATCGAAAAGTCCTGATAGAAACCGTCAAACCCAACGATCCTCGCTGTCCATCCCTCCGGTCGATTCTCTCCACGCAACGTATCGTCCCCCGCACCCCCATGCAGCACATCGCCGCCGAGCGCCCCCAGCAGCGTATCGGCTCCGTCTCCTCCATCGGCATAGTATGCCCCGTTCCCAATATTCGTGACGACAAAGTTGACAATGTCAGTATCACCGACTGCGATATCGTTCCCGTCTCCTCCTGCGAATATATCGCCATCGGACAAGTATCCAAAATCAGCCCCCTCTCCGCCGATCAAATAATCACGTCCTGCGCCACCGATCAAGGTATCGTCTCCCGTCCCCCCATCCAACAAGTCCGTGATATCCGCAGAAGTTGCCCACGCATTGAGCGCATCGTCGCCCCCATTGCCGTAGAGCGCTTGTGGCCCGAACGGATTCCCCAACAGGGAGAAATAATCGGCATCCGCATCGCCGAAATTCGCATCCCCGATTGGGAACGGCCCCGTGGGTGCGCCGGGATCAGACGGCACACCCGACAGATCCTTCAGCTGAATCCCAAACTGCCCGCTCTGAAAATCGGCATTGACGGTGAGCACGCCGTTGACGATCAGGTGGCCACCGGAGAGGGCGTAGGTCTCGGTACCATCCAGACTGACATAGGTATTCCCGCCATCGGTACTGATCCCACCTTGAAGCAGTCCGCCATTGAAGACGATCTTGCCCGTGGCATCGGAATCCTCGATCTGATCGATGCCATCCCCGGCATTGTAGATATAGGTATCGAACCCTGCCCCGCCTTCGAGCAGGTCGTGGTCACCAGTACCGCCGGCTAAGATATCGTTGCCGATTCCGCCGCGCAGGGTGTCCTGGCCCGCTTGGCCTTCCAATCGATTCGCTTTGTCGTTGCCAATGATCAGATTATTGAGGTCGTTGCCGGAACCATCAATGGCCTCCGTACCGGTCAGTGTCAGGTTTTCCACCTGGCTGTCTAAAGTAAACGTGACCGAGCTCCGCACGAGATCGATCCCGCTGTTGGCATACTCGCGGACAACATCGCCGACATTGTCCACAAGATAGGTGTCATTGCCTTGCCCGCCCAGCATCGTGTCGGCCCCACTGCCTCCGTCTAACGTATCGTCACCTCGATTGCCTTCGAGATAGTCCCTGTTTTCAAGCCCGCTGAGCTGGTCATCCCCACTTCCGCCATAAAAATGGTCCGCGCCAATACCACCAGTCATGATCTCGTTGGTTCCGCCGCCAAAGAGCATCTGCCGACGCGTCAGTCCGGGAAGAGGTGTAATATCGTACCCGCTAGGGTTGTCGTGAAAGTGGGTGGTGTTAAACAAGGAGGCCGTATTGCTGTTGACGGCGATCTTCTCCGCCAGGAACAGGGCGCGATCTATAAGGAATTGGGATGTGAATTCACCGATCCCGGTATCCGGATTCACGAGTGAGAGTTCCCCTGTTGCGTTCTGACGGTCGTAGAGCGCTTGCGTAGCGGGGTCCGTACTGCCGAGCACGACAAATGGCGTCAGTTCCTTCAGTGCAAAGCGGTAAGCAACGCTCGTCGGCTCTGTTCCTTCCGCTGCTGTCCGAATATCGTTAACCGGCTGCTCCACCAAAGATCGAATCTGAAAGGTCTGACCAGCAAAGGTTGTCGCTAACTGTGTCTTCACTTCTGCGAGATGGGTATAGAATTCATTGCGGAATGTCAGGTCACCGAATCCACCGGTGTCATCATTGAAACCAGTTGACGGAGCCCCAGCGTCGATGAACACTTTGCGTAATCCGTCAAGAGCCTTTTCGAGTGTGTCGCCCTCAGCAGTGTGTTCTTCGCCTGGGATCGCGAACCTATCTGCCTGCGCAGCGGATGCCGCTTTCAAGATGGTTTCAATCTGAGTTTGTGTGAGTGCGGAGTCAATGGTTTGAAACAGCTCTTGAAGGGCAAGTGAGTCCACGATCAAGGTGATACTGTGCGCATTGCCATAAATGGATTCCTGGAGTACGGGGATGCTTTCAATCAGCGGTTGTCCCTCAATTATCACAGATTGGACCGGGCCATGAATGCCTGAATTGGCCACAAATTGCACATCGCCACCGGTGACACCAGCTCCGAATAATTGTGTGATCTTGTTGAACGCCCCATCGATGCGGGTTACGCCGCCGTTCAGCCCCCCCGTCGGCATACTGGCCGTTCCGGTTGTCTGAAACTGCGCCGCGACCTCGATGACAGCCGGCTGATACCAGGGCAGGGTTTGCACGTTGGCAGGCGCTCCACTGCGCGTGAGATTGCCAGATGGGTCAAACTCCACGAATTTCGCATCCATCGCGTCGATGAGCTGCTGAATGCGGATGTCTTCGGTCAGCACCGGCGTCACGCCCCCAACTTGCCCGATCCCCGCACCATTGAAGATGTAGGTGTGATTCACCCGGCTCTCGTGCAGCACGGTAAAGACGGTGGCGAGATGGCCGCCCAATGAATAGCCGGATACGTTGATCTTGTTGGATTGAGTCGCAAAAAAAGCCTGTAGGGCTGGATCAATAGCGCCATTTGTCAACTTCCCCTGCTGTAGATCCGAAAAGTATCGCTCCATACTCACTAACTGACCCAATGCAAATCCAGACCCCGCGATTTCCCCCGCGGCCCCTCCTTGCCCATCGCGTTCCCAATCACCCCCATCCACTTGGTTCTGGTACTCCAGGCTGCGGAACGAGAGGGTGTATTCGCCAGTTTGAGTATCGCGCATGAGCGTGGCCGAGAAGCCTGTCGCATCGTTGGCGTGATGATCGATGATTTGATACCGAGAAACAAATGCCTGGGCGCTGCCAGTGATTTGGCTAGCGGTAGGTATGCCAACAAGATCCACGAACCGCGTCTGACCAGCGAATTGATCTTCTCCGACTTTCCGAATATCGTTATTCCCATCTCTTAAAACTAATCTGAGTTCTCTGCCTTGTACGGTAAACTGGTCCAAGTAAGCTTCTGCAGCCATTTGTTGGATAGCGAAGTCCAACCAAGTCTTGATATCAGCGACTGGCATTATTGGTCTCCATTGTATCTAAGACAGGAATCAAGACTTGCTGAATAAACTTGGGAGTTGTCTTTAGCCCACGATTCGGGCAACTTGGCGCTGTAAGCCACC
>JBGTMB010000016.1:0-16427 GCA_041743755.1 Nitrospiraceae bacterium
AACCTTGAGCGATGAATGGGGTACCGGCGATTCGATCGCTGCTGAAGAAGAGCTTCCATCGCCTCCAGCCAAGGTAGCCGCAAAATCGGGGAACGGTCGGGTCACCATCACGTGGGATCCCGTTCCCGATGCCATGTACTACAATCTCTATTTTCAAACCACCAAGGGCGTGATGATCAAGTTTTCCGATCTCACGCGTCCGATCGCCGGCGACGAGGATTTCAAAGCCGTCATTGGAGTGAAAAAAGAGAAAGGCACCTGCTTGGAAGGCGTCCAGAGTCCGTTTGTTCACGACGATCTGGCCAACGGGATGTGCTATCACTATGTCGTGACGGTGGTCACGCAAAAGGGGGAGAGTCTTGAGTCTCAAGAGGTCATGGCGATTCCCTCGCCCTATTTGTTGGCCATGTGTATCGGCCGGGAAGGGGTGGACGACGGGGAGTTCAGCTCGCCTACGGGGATCACGCTCGACAAGGACTGCAATATCTACGTGGCCGATACCGACAATCATTCGATCCAAAAGCTCGACAAGTCAGGAAAGTTTGTCGCGCGGTGGGGCGGCGATCCTTCTTCCCAGGAAGGGAGCTTCTACTATCCGCGTGGATTGTCCGTCGGGCCGAACGATGTGCTCTACATCGCAGACAGCGGCAATAACCGCATTCAGAAATTCGACCTCAATGGCAACCCCATGCAGGCGTGGGGCAAGTTTGGATTTGCCTGGCGAGGAGCCGATCTAGGCAAGTTCGATGTGCCCTGGGGACTGGCGACGGATGCGGACGGGAACCTCTACGTCTCCGATACCAGCAATGCGCGAATTCAGAAATTCACATCTGATGGGCAGCCCCTCCTCAAGTGGGGCCGGGACGGGAGCTTCGACGGCGCCTTCTTTTTCCCTCGCGGCGTGGCCGTCGACTTTGTCGGTAATATCTTCGTCGCCGATGAAAGCAACAATCGTATACAGAAGTTCGATGCCCGTGGGAGTTTCTTGGCCAAGTGGGGCCGAGAGGGGGCTGGTCCAGGACAGTTCAAGTCTCCCTGGGGGATTGCCTGCGATGCGCTCGGTAATGTCTATGTCGTCGATACCGGTAACCACCGCATTCAAAAGTTCGACGGTAACGGGACATTCCTCTGTGCCTGGGGAAACCGTGGACGAACAGAAGCGCAGTTGAATTATCCCTATGGGATCGCGGTCGACAAAGAAGGTGCGGTGTATGTGGTCGACAGCGGCAATGGCCGCGTGCTCAAGTATGTGCCGACGGAAGAAGAACTCAATCGGGGGAAGGATGAGGCTTCAACCAGTCAGGCGCCGAGTGAGACTCCGCCGCCCCGCAGCGTCGCGGTCAAATCCGGGGATACAGAAGCCTTCCTGAGTTGGATGGAGGTTCCTGGCGCTCAGTCTTACAATTTGTATTTCAATACCATCCCGAAGCTCACGACCCAGACGGCGACGAAAATCGAGGGTGTGACGAATCCCTATACGCATACCGGTCTCTCGAACGATACGCCCTACCACTATGCTGTGACCGCAGTCTTCGAGACCGACATCGAAAGTGACTTGTCGAATGAAGTGATGGCGACGCCGGTGCTCATCGATATCACGGCACCGCAAAATCCCTATGCCGTCATCAATCATGGCGCCTTCATGACGAACACGCCGGAAGTCATCGTCACGGTTTCAGCCAACGATGTCGATACTGGAGTGGCAGCCTACTTTGTCTCCGAGGCGCCGATGACTCCCATGGCGGGAACGCCGGGATGGGTGGAGGTGACGCCGGCCACCAAATTCGGCGCGACGATCCCGTTTATTTTGTCGCTGGGAGACGGGCAGAAATCGATCTACGTGTGGTTTAAGGATGTGGGAGGGAACGTCTCGACACCCGCGAGCGCCACCATTCTGGTCAACACGTCGGGGTATCTCTGCGTGGCTGAATGGGGACGCACAGGCCGTGGCGCATCGTTGCTGCATGGCGGCGAGTTCATGGCTCCGATCTACGGACTCTGCATCGATCAACAAGGCTCGCTGTTCGTCGTCGACAACGGCAACAATCGAGTGCAGAAATTCGACAATACCGGCAACTTCATCATCTTATGGGGGAACTTCGGTTCAGCCAATTCGAACTTCCATAACCCCACCGGAATTGCCTGTGACGGCAAGGGCGATGTCTGGGTGGTCGATACGAACAACCACCGCGTCCAGAAGTTCGACGGGAAGCTCGGCGGCTATCTCATGAAGTTCGGGTCTCGAGGAAACGGCGAAGGGCAGTTCAACTCACCCTGGGGCATTGCAGTCGATCGGGTGCGTGGATATGTATATGTGGTCGACAGCGCCAATTTCCGCGTGCAGAAGTTCGACATGAACGGCGAGTTCATCATGTCCTGGGGCAGCTTCGGGAATGGAGACGGCCAATTTTATTTCCCGCGCGGCGTGGCCGTAGACCAGACGGACGGGTTTGTGTACATCGTCGACATGGGCAATCACCGGATTCAGAAGTTCGACACCAGCACCAACGTGCTCCCGCAGTTGCTGGCCAAGTGGGGCGGCAGTGCCGAACCAGGTCATGCCAGCAGTCCGCTCGCGCAGGAGGCCGGCCAGCTGCGATCACCCTGGGGCATTACGGTGGATGGAGCCGGTGATGTGTTTGTGACGGACACCGGCAATCACCGAGTCGAAAAGTTCGATAAAGAAGGTAATTTCATCACTCAGTGGGGCGGGTTCGGGAACGGCAAAGGGCAATTCAACTTTCCCTATGGTCTCGCAGTCGATGTAAAAGGAAGTGTGTTCGTCGTCGATAGTGGGAACACCAGAGTCGAACAGTTCATGCCGGCAGACGAGGGAAGCGAGAGGCTTCAGGAAGTTGCCGAGTCTGTGGCAGAGATTGAGAACCCGCAAGGCATATCACGGGCATAAGCAGCCACGAAGCGTTGACAGACTGCGGAGAATCGAATTCGTGACGTTAGAGTTTTGATGGTCAGCGTGTGTGATACAACAGGAAAACATTCCCGTTGGATGCTCAAAAAGGCTGTTCAGCAAGGCCGCAGCGAGTGAAGGGCCGAGGCGTACCCTCTGGGGTACGTTGAGGATCTGAACGATGCGAGAACGCTGCTGGCGGAATTTTTCAGCATCCAGCAAGTGAAGGGACGATATGCTCGATAAAGAACCCCGCTTAGGACTGACCTACGACGACGTGGTGTTGGTTCCAGCCAAGTCTCAGATCTTGCCGAGTGACGTCGACATGCGGACGCGACTGACTCGCCACATCAAGATCAACATTCCCATCATCAGTTCCGCGATGGATACCGTCACGGAGTCCCGTTTGGCTGTTGCCATCGCCCGCGAAGGCGGCCTTGGGATTATTCACCGCGTCCTGTCGCCGGAGGATCAAGCGACCGAAGTGGACCGGGTGAAGAAATCAGAAAGCGGCATGATTCTCGACCCGATCACCATCTCGCCCGATCAAACGATTCGCGATGCCCACGCGTTAATGGAAAAATATCGAATCTCGGGGATTCCCGTCACGAAAGACAAGAAATTGGTCGGGATTCTCACGAATCGGGATCTGCGGTTCGAAACCAGGATGGACTTGAAGGTCTCGCAAATCATGAAGCGAGACAAGCTGATCACGGCGCCAGAAGGGACCAGTCTAGAAAAGGCCCGCGAAGTGTTGCACGAGCATCGGATTGAGAAACTGCCGGTCGTCAACAAGCATTTCGAGCTCAAGGGATTGATCACCATCAAGGATATCGAAAAACGTATCATGTATCCCAACGCCTGCAAGGACGGGCATGGACGGCTGTGCGTGGGCGCCGCAGTCGGTGTGGGGCCGGAGACAGAAGATCGAGTGGCGCGACTCAAGAAAGTCGGAGTGGACGTGATTGTGGTCGATACGGCTCACGGGCATTCTCAAGCGGTGCTGGATACGGTCAAGATGATCAAGAAACGTCATCCAGATCTCGAACTGATAGCTGGAAACATTGCCACCGCCGACGCGGCGAAGGATTTGTTGAGGGCCGGCGTCGATGCTGTCAAGGTGGGTGTGGGGCCTGGCTCCATTTGCACAACCCGTATTGTGTCCGGCGCCGGGATGCCGCAGCTAACGGCGATAGCCGATTGCGCAAAAGTCCTCGCAGGTAGCGGGATCCCGATTATTGCAGACGGCGGGATCAAAAACTCGGGCGATATTACCAAGGCCTTGGCGGCAGGCGCTTCCTCAGTCATGCTGGGCGGACTCTTGGCAGGCACGGAAGAGTCTCCGGGGGAAACCGAACTGTACCAAGCCAGGACCTATAAGGTGTACCGCGGGATGGGTTCAATCGGCGCGATGGAACGTGGTGGTGGAGATCGGTACGGGCAAGGTGGGCGCCCGGTGCAGAAGCTGGTTCCAGAAGGCATCGAAGGGCGCGTGCCCTATAAGGGGAAACTCTCGGCGGTCATCTACCAATTGATCGGCGGCGTGAAGTCCGGCATGGGCTATTGCGGGTGCAAGACGATTTCGGACTTACAGCAGAAGGCCACGTTTATCCGGCAGACGGTCGCAGGTCTCCGCGAAAGCCACGTGCACGATGTGATCATCACAAAGGAAGCGCCGAATTACCGGATGGATTGGGAATAGCCCCGCGTGGAACGTGAAAGGTGAAATGTGAAAAGTACTTTCGGACGCGCGCCCTTCTTTCCCCCGTCTCACTTCTAACGTTTCACTTTTCACGCTTCCATGGAACTCTGGCATAATAGAATTCTGGTCCTCGACTTCGGGTCGCAATACACCCAACTGATTGCACGCCGTATTCGCGAAGCCCACGTCTATTCACAGATTCTCCCTTGCACGGCCTCCTTGGCGACCATTCTAGCCTATCGTCCGCAAGGTATCGTGCTGTCCGGCGGCCCTTCCAGCGTGTACGAGAAAAAGGCGCCGAGCGTGCAGAAGGAACTCTTCGACCAAGGGATTCCCATTCTCGGTATTTGTTACGGCATGCAACTGGTGACCCATCTCTCGGGCGGGGAGGTGGCCAAATCCAAGCACCGGGAGTATGGCCGAGCCGATCTCACGATCGACGATCGCAGCAATCTCTTCAAGGACATCGGCGAAGGCGGATCGACCGTTGTCTGGATGTCGCACGGAGACCGCATCGAGCGGATGCCGCCGGGCTTCCGATCCATTGCGCACACAGCGAATTCACCGATTGCGGCGATGAAGCGCGACGATCACAAGCGCCGAATCTATTGTCTTCAGTTCCATCCGGAAGTCGTGCATACGCCGGAGGGAACCAAAATCTTACAGAATTTCGTCTACGATATCTGTGGCTGTCAGCCGACCTGGACGATGCAGTCCTATGTGGAGACGGCGGTGCAGCAGATTCGCGAGCAAGTCGGCAAAGAGCGTGTAATCTGTGCGTTGAGCGGTGGAGTGGATTCGTCGGTGGCGGCGGCCCTCACTCATCGGGCCATCGGCAACCAGCTGACCTGTATCTTCGTCGACAATGGGTTACTTCGGGCGGGAGAGAAAGAACAGGTCAAACAGACGTTTGCGAACCAGCTTCACCTGAATTTGCGGCTCATCGATGCGTCCGAGTCGTTTCTTGCCAAGCTCAAAGGGGTGATCGATCCTGAGCGTAAACGGAAGATTATCGGGAAGCAGTTCATCGAGCAGTTCGATGCCGAGGCGAAGAAGAAGGCGGGCGGCGTCAAGTTTCTGGTCCAGGGAACGCTGTACCCCGATGTGATCGAGAGTGTGAGCTTCAAGGGCCCGTCAGCTACGATCAAGACCCACCACAATGTGGGCGGTCTTCCGGCGCGGATGAAGTTGAAACTGATCGAGCCCTTGCGCGAACTCTTCAAAGATGAAGTGCGGGTACTGGGTAAAGAGCTTGGTCTGCCGGACGAGATTGTGTGGCGGCAGCCATTCCCGGGTCCTGGCCTTGCCATCCGAGTGCTGGGAGCGGTCACCAAAGAGCGACTGGCTATCCTGCGGGCGGCCGAGTCCATTCTCGATCAGGAGATTCGCGCCGCCGGTTTGTATCGGGAGATTTGGCAATCGCTTGCCGTACTGTTACCGGTCAGGACCGTGGGCGTCATGGGCGATCAGCGGACGTATGAACATGTCATCGCGCTCCGTGCCGTCACGAGTTTGGATGGCATGACGGCCGACTGGGCCAAGATTCCCAATGACGTATTGGGCAAGTTGTCGAATCGTATCATCAATGAAGTGAAGGGCGTTAATCGGGTGGTCTACGACATCAGCTCGAAGCCGCCGGCCACGATAGAATGGGAATAGAATACTGGTGAAGCGTCGTTCGTGAAGCGTGAAGCGCAGGAGATATTTTTCTTGCGAGCGACGAACGACGAGATACGCTTCACGGAGAACAGCATGGAAGTGAGATTACAGAAAATCATTGCCGGAACGGGATTGGCTTCACGGCGGAAGGCCGAGGAGTGGATTGCTTCCGGGCGTGTGACGGTGAATGGAAAAGTCGTGACGGAACTCGGCACCAAGGTTGATCCGGATCGCGTTCACATCAAGGTGGATGGCAAGCACCTGAGCTCTGCTCAGCCGTATGTGTATCTGCTGCTGAATAAGCCGAAGAACGTGATGTCGACGTTGAACGATCCGGGAGGCAGGCCGACGGTGAAGGATTTTCTCCGCGGGATTTCGGTGCGGGTGTTTCCCGTCGGTCGATTAGACTTCGACAGCGAAGGATTGATGCTCTTGACGAATCACGGAGACTTAGCCCAGACGTTGCTCCATCCCCGCTACCATGTGCCGAAGACCTATCTCATCAAGGTTAAGCAGGTGGTGACGGATGACCATATCCGGCAGTTGGAACAAGGTGTGCAGCTGGAAGATGGCATGACCAGCCCGGCTATTGTGAAGAAGGTGAAGAAGGCCAAGTTGAATTCATGGCTGGAGATTACGATTCGCGAAGGGCGCCAGCATCAAGTGAAGCGGATGATGGAGGCGGTGGGGCACCCGGTCTTGAAGTTGACGAGGATAAAGATGGGTCCACTCTTGCTGGGCGATCTGGGGCCCGGCGAGTTCAGGTACCTGACCGACCGTGAAGCGAACGCGTTGCGCGAACTTGCCGACCAGAAGCTGGCTTCAGCAGAGGACAGCAAGCAACAGGATCCACGGCCAAAGAAACGAATCAGTCGGGCTGGATGGGCTCGTTCCAAGAAAGTGAAGGTGGTATGAAGGTCAGAACTCATCGGTGCGGGGAGCTTACGAACGCAGCCGTAGGGGAGACGGTTGTCTTGAACGGCTGGGTCCAGAAGCGGCGCGACCACGGCACGGTCATGTTCATCGATCTGCGGGATCGGACCGGGCTCACGCAAGTGGTGTTCAACGCCGAGCGCAATGCAGCAGTGCACCAGGCCTCCCACGCCTTGCGGAGCGAGTGTGTCGTGTCGGTGACGGGCCAAGTGATGGCCCGTCCTGAGGAGTCGAAGAATCCCAATCTGCCCACGGGTGAGATCGAAGTTTTTGTGGATGCCGTGGAGGTTCTCAACGAGTCGAAGACGCCGCCGTTCGTGATTGAAGACGAGGCCGAAGTGACGGAGTCGATCAGGCTGAAGTATCGCTACCTGGATCTTCGGCGCCCAAGGATGCAGCATCTCCTGAGTCTTCGGCATAACATCATGCAGGCCGTTCGTGGATTTCTAAATGCCGAACGGTTCCTTGAGGTGGAAACGCCGATTTTGACCAAGAGTACTCCGGAAGGCGCGCGGGACTATTTGGTGCCGAGCCGGGTGAACCCTGGTCAATTTTATGCGTTGCCGCAGTCGCCGCAGCTCTTTAAGCAGGTGCTCATGGTCAGCGGCGTTGATCGGTACTATCAGATTGCACGCTGCTTCCGTGATGAGGATTTGCGCAACGACCGGCAGCCGGAATTTACACAGATCGATGCAGAGATGTCCTTTGTGGATCGCGAGCACGTGATGAGTGTGATGGAGCAGATGATCGTCACGGTGTTTCGCGATGCGGGCGGCGTCCAACTGCCGACGCCGTTTCCTCGTATGACCTATGTCGAGGCAGTGGGCCGTTACGGGTCGGACAAGCCAGACCTGCGTTTTGACATGCCGCTGCATGATGTTACTGCCTTTGCGGCGGCCAGCGAGTTCAAGGTGTTCAAGGAGGCGGCAACTAAGGGTGGAATTGTGAAGGCCTTGATCGTCAAAGGCGGAGCGGCCACACCGCGAAGCAGGATCGACGCACTCGGTGAGATGGCTAAGAGTTTTGGCGCGAAGGGGCTGGCCTGGTTGAAAATCACTCCAGAGGGGCAGCTCGAATCTGTGATCGCCAAGTTCCTGGATGCCAAAGCGTTTGCTGCAGCTCTTCCCGAGGCCAAGCCGGGCGATCTCGTTCTCTTCGGCGCCGACAAGGCCTCGATTGTTCACGATGTGCTGGGCCGCATCAGGCTCTTGTTGGGTGAAGAACTGAAGCTGATCGATACGACTGCCTGGAAACCGGTATGGGTTATTGAATTTCCTTTACTGGACTATTCGCCGGAAGAAAAGCGATACATCTTCATGCACAATCCCTTTGCTGCGCCGATGGACGAGGATGTGGCATTTTTGGACTCGGAGCCACTCAAAGTTCGGGCGAAGGCCTATGACATGGTGCTGAATGGGAGTGAGATCGGCGGTGGGAGTATCCGTAACCATCGGAGTGACATTCAGCTGCATATTCTCGATCTGCTCGGCATCAACAAGGAACAAGCACAAGCGAAATTCGGGTTCTTGCTCGACGCGCTGGATTATGGGGCGCCTCCGCATGGCGGCATCGCCTTCGGGCTCGATCGGCTCATCATGCTGTTGGGAAATGCCGACTCGATCCGTGACGTGATCGCGTTCCCCAAAACGCAACGGGCACAATGTCCGCTAACTGATGCGCCGTCTACCGTCAGCGCCGATCAGCTAAAAGAGCTGCGCATCAAGCTCGATCTCGTTGAGTAGCAGGATGTTGAAAAAGTCCATCAGCATACGAAGATTGTTAGGCGTGAGACGTGAAAAGTTAAAAATGAAACGTAGGAGTGTCGGAGGTTCTTCCTCTGAAACCTTTCACCTTTTACCTTTTACCTTTCACGAAGAACAAGGCCGGCCTTTTTGAACATCCTGCGATAGGGAGACTTTGCCTCATGGCAGGCAATTCGTTCGGTCACATTTTTACCATCACGTCGTTCGGTGAGAGCCATGGGCCTGCGATTGGTTGTGTCGTGGATGGTTGTCCGCCAGGCCTGGCCCTTTCCGTCGAGGATATCCAGCAGGATCTCGACCGGCGCAAACCAGGCACTTCACGCCACGTCACGCAGCGGCAGGAATCTGATACCATCGAAATTCTCTCTGGTGTTTTTGAAGGTAAGACCACCGGCACGCCGATCGCGCTCCTCATCCGGAACGAAGACCCCAGAAGTAGGGATTACGGTAATCTGATCGATACGTTCCGGCCCGGCCACGCGGATTATACCTATTGGCAGAAGTATGGGATTCGCGACCATCGCGGTGGCGGGCGTGCCTCAGCGCGTGAAACAGCGGTGCGAGTGGCTGCCGCAGCGATCGCGAAGAAATGGCTTCATGAAAAGTATGGTGTCGTGATTCGTGGCTATCTGAGTCAGCTTGGCCCAATCGAAGCACCGTTTAAGAGCTGGGGCGAGATTAGCAAGAATCCATTTTTCTCAGCGAGTTCCGAGATCGTGCCGGAGCTCGAATCCTTCATGGATGAGTTGCGGAAAGCTGGCGATTCGGTTGGTGCGAAGATCACCACGGTGGCTGAATCTGTGCCGGTGGGATGGGGTGGGCCGGTCTATGCAAAGCTCGATGCGGATCTGGCCGGGGCCATGATGAGTATCAATGCGGTGAAGGCGGTCGAGATTGGGTCAGGCTTTGCCTCCGTTACCCAGCGTGGATCGGAACATGGCGACGAACTGACCCCGGATGGGTTTGTGACCAATCATGCCGGCGGAATTCTCGGCGGCATTTCAACCGGGCAGGATATCGTCGTCACGATCGGGATCAAGCCGACTTCGAGTATCCGTGTGCCCCGTAGATCCATCGATAAGCAAGGTAAGCCGGTGACCGTCGAGACGAACGGACGTCACGACCCCTGTGTCGGTATCAGAGCCACGCCGATTGCTGAAGCCATGATGGCGCTGGTGCTGATGGACCATGCCCTGCTCCACCGCGCACAGAACGTGGATGTGAAGACTACGACACCGAAGATTTCTGGTTCTTCAAAGAAGTCTACTTCCTCTGCGAGCAAGCCATCAGCCGCGAAGATTAATCCAGATCCTGCCGAAGCGTAGTATCGGTATGAAGTAACGGCTTCCTCTTCTTTTCATGCTCCCGCTTCGTCATGATGGGATGATAAGCCGCTATGGCTGCCCTACATGAGCGGTGTAGAATCGTGCCAGCAACCGAAAGGCGACATGGTTTATCCCAAGGCGCGATTACGCCTCAGGAGGAGAATGGACGAATGATGGAAATCTATACAGACGGGGCCTGTAGCGGGAATCCGGGGCCTGGGGGTTGGGGCGCCTTGTTGCGTAGCGGCAATGTCGAAACGGAACTGTGCGGTGGGGAGCCGGCGACGACGAACAATCGCATGGAGCTGCTCGCGGTCATTGAGGCGTTGCAGTCGCTTACTCAGCCTGTGGAAGCGCATGTTTATACCGATTCTCAGTATGTGCAAAAAGGCATGAGCGAATGGATACATAGCTGGAAGAAACGAGGCTGGAAAACTTCCACTAAGGAGTCCGTCAAGAATGAGGATTTGTGGCGTCGCCTCGATGCCCTGGCTGCAGGTCACACGCTTGAATGGCGCTGGGTCAAAGGACATGCCGGTCACCCGGACAACGAACGTGTGGATGCGCTGGCTCGTGCGGGCCTCGAACAGTCGCGCCGTGCTGGTCAGGTGGTCGGCGGGATCGTTGCGCAGGCGGTCTGTCCGGTTAGTTCACATCCAATCCTCGACATCAAGAACGCGACCGTCTATCGGGGTGACACCTGCGTGTTCGATGACCTGTCCTTCATGCTTGCATCAGGGGCTCACACCGCGATTCTTGGCCCCAACGGCGCAGGCAAGTCGACGATCCTCAAACTGCTGTCCGGTGAAGTGCATTCCCTTCCCAAGGATGAGACATCCATTCGTGTGTTCGGCGAAGCGCAGTGGAATGTCTGGGATGTGCGCAAGCGATTGGGAATCGTGTCGCATGACCTTCAGCATCAGTATATGGAACATGTGACTGGGTTGAAAGTCGTGCTGTCAGGCTACTATGCGAGTATTGGAACCTACCGGCATCAAGATTTTACCCCTGCTCAGATTGCTCGCACCCATGTCGTGATGGAAGAACTCGGTGTCGGGTTCTTGACCGACAGGAAATTTTCCGAGATGTCGACCGGCGAGCAGCGGCGTTGTCTACTGGGCCGTGCGTTGGTGCATGATCCGACTGCGTTGGTGCTGGATGAACCCACCAGCGGACTCGACCTCACGGCGACGTTTCACTACTTGGATCTTGTCCGGGCGCATATGAAGAAGGGGAAGACGGTGTTGCTGGTGACTCACCACATTCATGAGATTCCGCCTGAAGTGGAACGTGTCGTGCTCTTGAAGCAAGGAAAAGTTCTTCAGGATGGAGAGAAACGGTCTGTCCTTACAGAAACCAACCTCAGCCAGTTATTCGATTGCCCGGTATCATTGGCTCAAGCCAATGGCTGGTATCAAGCGTTGCCTGGGCAGAGTATACCGCACTGAGTGTGTTCGCCTTCCGATCGATCCAATATGAAACGTCGGAGCCGCCTCCACGCGTCGATTCTTGATCGAGACTCGCCGACCTTCCTCGAGAATCCCCGGCCCTCGATCGCCAGTCACCCGTTGTGTTTCTGAGGCTGAATGTTCCCTGTGTGTGCTTCGCGGGGCCGCATTCCTGTTTCCTGAATTACCGCGAGATGGCAAGGTTTGGCCTGTGCCGTTCTGACCGCCGCACATGGTTACTTTTTTCGAAATCCAAAGAACATGCCGACTGCCCATGCCCCCGTTGATGGGAGATATCCTGAGAGGAGGTGTTTCAGTCCTTCAGCTTCCCGGTGTGCGGCTGAAATGGCGTGATGGATTTGTGTTTCCACGGACGTCCAGTCGATGTTGATCCAGCCGGTCTCTTCCAATACGGCGATGCCGGCTAGTAGCGCACCGGTGAGCAGCGCAGCCATTTTCAGAAATCTCCGGGAGGCCCAGCCGATAAAAAATCCTGCCAGGTAGCTACCACCGATGCCTGCCACAGCGGGCGATGACCAATGAGTTGCCCATGAGGCGAGGCCTCCGACGGTTGCAATCCCGGCGGCGATGACGGATTTTGCATTCCAGGGCGCTTCGGCAAGAAGCGCTGCCCATATTCCCTGAGAGGCCGATTCGTGTGGCGGTTCCTGATAGTGGTCTATGTCCATATACTGAAGCGGTCTAGAGTTTGCTGAATAACTCGATTTTTGCACGACTCGACGGTGTCTAACACGTAAGGTAGTAGTATCGAATAATCAGCAGGATGCTAGAGCCGGTTGTTCGCGAAGGTATCACAGGCCTTGGGATCGCCTGTCTCCAATCCTTTTCGGAGCCATGTCATCCGTTGTTCAGAGGACCCGTGCGTCCAGCTTTCCGGCCTAACAGACCCGCTGGATGTTTTCTGGATTTGATCATCACCGATCGCCGCTGCCGCTCGAAGCCCTGCTTCGAAATCGCCCGGTTCGATCAGGTTTCGCTCTCGTTTGGCGTGGTGGCCCCAGACGCCGGCGAAACAATCGGCCTGCAGTTCCATTCGCACCGACAAGGCATTCCTCTCTCGTTCAGAGGCCTGGCGCTGGAGGCGCGTCACCTTCTCCGCAGTGCCCATGAGACTTTGTACATGATGGCCGACTTCATGCGCAATCACATAGGCCTGGGCAAAGTCACCGGCTGCGCCAAGTTGCTGGGCCATGACGTTGAAGAAGGAGAGGTCGAGGTACACTTTGTGATCGCCGGGGCAGTAGAAGGGACCGACAGCCGACGACGCGGTTCCGCACGCAGATTGGACTGCGCCGGTGAAGAGGACGAGTCGAGGATCTTTATACCGCGGCCCAAGCAGTTGCTTCCAGGTGGTTTCCGTGTCGGCGAGGACGACCGAGGCGAATTTTCCCAGTTTGTCGTCGGGCGATCCTGTCGGTGCGGGCTCGGATGGCGCGGAAGATTCCGGCATGCTCTGGACACCATTGAGCATGTTGATGAGGGTCAATGGATTGATGCCGGTAAAATAACTGACGGCGAGTACCAGCACGATGCCGCCTATGCCCAGCCCTCCGCCGATTCTGGCCGGTCCCATTCCTCGACGATCTTCGACGTTGCCGCTTTCTCGTTGTCCTTCCCAGCGCATAAGGACCTCCTGATAGGGCGTGGTGTGTCGAGTGGGCGGATCAGGCCGACTCTTTCTCCATGACCTGAATGAACTTGTCGGCTTCAGCAATGGAACGGTTCATGTCTCGGACCAGTCGATCGACCTGGGCGTCGACCTTCACTAGCTCACCTTTCATGGCGGCCAGCGCGCGCGCATTGAGGTTGTGTTTGAGGTAGAGTACTTGGTCGCGGAGTGGCTTCAGGACCGGATCGATGCGTTGCTCAGCGCGGTTCATGGCGCCGAGCATATCTTTGTAACGGGTTTTGGTGTGAGAGAGCTTCGCTTCGCTCTTTCGGCGCAAGTCTGCGCTGGAATAGTGGCCGAGTTCGGTCTCCCATTCTGAGAAGAGCGCATCGGCCACGCTTTCGACGTCTCTGATGCGCTTCCGCACCGTTTCGGCGCTGTCCTCGCTGCTTTCCAGCTCGCTGCTGAGTTTTTTATAGGTGGTTTCCAGGTCTCCGCCTTGGTAACCCACAACCTTTCCAAATTGCTCCAAGGCGCTTTGAATGTCTTTTTTGGCATCTTCCTGCGCATCACGGGCCGACTTGACGCGGCTGCTCAAGATATCGCGTTTGGCGTAACCGATTTTATCCATCGTGGCCATATAGATGGTGTCACAGGCAGACAAGCCGAGAGGCACCGACAGGAGTATGACCATCATGAAAAATTTCGACATAGGCCCTCAGCTGGACGTCGCATCAATTCCTTCGCAGTGATCTGCAAGATAGACCGCATGATGCATCATAACCGAAGTGGGGAAGAGGGGAAAGGTCTGATTGACGCTGGAGGTGCTCATCTCAAGTGAGCACCTCCAGAGAGCGGAGACTACTTCGATGAAGCCGTCGTGGTTCCGACTTGGCCGGCAATTTCTTTGAGGTCCTTGGGATACAGCACAATTTCGATTCGACGATTGGACGATCGCCCTTCTTCGGAGTCGTTGGAGGCGCGGGGTTGTGTGTCCGCGTACCCGACTGCGGAGAGGTGCTGGCGATCCACACTGCCCTGATCGATCAGGTAGCGCACCACGGTCGTGGCTCGCGCAGTCGAGAGTTCCCAATTCGTTTTGAAGCGGTCTTGGAGTTTCGTGCTGATGGGCTTGTTGTCGGTATGGCCTTCGATCCGAATCTGTTTGTCCGTGACGGTTTTCAAAATGTCACTGACCTGTTTCAGAACTTTCACTCCGGCAGGTTTCACCTGTGCTTGGCCGGAATCGAACAGGACGCGGTCCACCATGTTGATGGTGAGGCGGTCACGCACTTGTTGAATGGTGATATTGCCTTTGGAAATTTCGTCTTGCAGCAATTTGGAAAGTTCTTCTTGTGTCCGCGTCAACCGTTTGATCTCTTCTTCTTTGGCCAGCCGTTCTTGTTCTAACGTTGCTGCAAGTTGCGACTGTTCTTGCCGAAGTTGTTCGCGCTCTTTCGCGATGCGAGCGGCGTTCGCTTCTAGCTCGGAAGCCTGATTCCGTAGCTTGGCGATTTCTTCCTGCGATGAGGCATTTCCGCTCGCATACTTCTGTTCGAGGTCGGTGATTTGACCGCGCACAGTCCCGAGTTCGCTGTTCAGTTGCCCTTTTTCCCTCTCGATGCCGTCCAAGCGGGCCTGCAAATCAGCAGCCTGTCGTTCGGCGGCTTTACGCTGCGTGGCTTCTTGGTTCAGTTGCATTTGCAGCTGGGCGGATGTTTTCTTTTCGGCCTCAAGCTCGGTGAGGGTTTTTGTGTGGGTTCCCGTGCTTACGCACCCCACCACTGCCACAGCGCACAGTATGGCCAATGCGGGAGCCAGGAGTGGCATGGTTTGATCAGTCAAGGTTCGTTGCATAGTTTCCTCCTCTGAATGTTGCGAACGGAATATCGTGAAGATGAGCAAGCTCAATGCCATTGACTTGGAAATACATGTGAAGAGAATGGCTTACTTCTCATGGGGTTGGAAAAACAACCGTTGCCTGGATGTGGTTACAGCAAAAGGGCTGGTGCATGGTGCTGCAATCGCTGTAGGGTTCACCATACAGGTTCCGACAAGGTTGTGATGCGGCCTAGTCGGCTGGTTTAAAGAAATAGGGAGCTGGGAAGTGCTATAGGCGAGCACCTACTCAGCAGTCACGGCTCTCGCCGTAGGATTGGTGCATGAGGTATAGTGTGCTCATGCGAAGACGAGCCCTTGTTTCTTGCTGGTTGGTTGCCAGTATTTTGCTCTCAGGCTGCGCATCTCAACGAATCGTTCCCGAGTCGATGGAATCGCTCGTGGATCGAACGGTCTCGTTTCGAGACCTCCTCGTCTCACCGGAATCCTACAAGGGACGTCTTCTTGTGCTTGGCGGTGAGGTGCTGAACGCGAAGCGACTCCGCGTCGGCACGCAGATCGAACTCTTACAGCTTCCGCTTGAGGACGGAGAGAGACCGAGCCACGATCGCCAACAATCACAGGGGCGATTCTTTGCAATGCAGCAGGAATTTCTCGATCCGGCCACGATGACCCAAGGGACACGGGTGACGATTGTTGGCGAAGTTTCTGGTTCAAAGACCGACCACCTCGACGATGTGGAGTATCGATATCCCACGCTGATCGTGAAGCATCTACATGTCTGGCGGGTTCAACCCTATGGTCAACGGCAACCAGGGTTTTCTATCGGAGGCTTTGGCGGCATGGGAATCGGTGGCGGATCTCGTGGCGGCGGTGGGCTCAGCATCGGGTTCTGATCGGTTTCTTAGTGGAGCTTCATGCCTCAAAGAGCCCTTGTGAGCGCATCCGGCCTATCTTCCCGTGAAAAGATTTCCCGCACCATCGCGTTCAATAAGCCCTATGGCGTATTGCCATGTTTTACCGATCCGAACGGGCGGCCAACATTGGCTGGCTATATCGATTTTCCCGGAGTCTATGCTGCCGGCCGTCTCGATCTGGATAGTGAAGGGCTGCTGCTTCTGACGTCGGACGGTACGTTGGCCCATCACATCACAGACCCACAGCATACGTTGCCAAAACTGTACCTCGTGCAAATCGAGCGCATCCCGAGCGAGGAGGCT
>JBGTMB010000017.1:0-2482 GCA_041743755.1 Nitrospiraceae bacterium
GAAGGATCCCCATGATGAAGCCATGTGGGATCATTTTGTACTGGGTCACCCACAGGCTTCCGGTTACCATACATTGGCCTGGCGGGCGGTCATTGGCAATGTATTCAGGCATCGCACGTATTACCTGATGGCCAGGGATGAAGGTGGAGTGGTCCAAGGGGTCCTTCCCCTGGTGTTGACGAAGAGTCCGATGTTCGGATGTTTCCTGACATCCATGGCGTTCTTGAATTATGGCGGAGTATTGGCCGATCGCGCCGATGTCCGTCTTGCGCTTCTGGCGGCGGCGAGGGAAACAGCTAGGGATGTCGGAGCGGCGCACATTGAATTGCGACAGACTGAGCCGATTGAGACCGACTGGCCGGTTCGCTCTCGCAAAGTTTCGATGAGACTCGCGCTTCCTCCAGACTATGAGACCCTGTTCAAGGCTTACCCTTCCAAGTTGCGGAGCCAAATCAGGCGGGCGCAGAAAGAGGGGATGGACGTCAAGATCGGTGGCGAGGAACTGCTCGAAGATTACTATCTGGTATTTGCTCGATGCATGCGGGATTTAGGGACACCTGTGTACGAGAAAATGTTTTTTCAGTCGATTGTCGAGGCCTTTCCCAAAGAAGCGCGGCTGTGTGTGGTTTCGCTGAAGGGCCAGCCCCTTGCTTCGGGGTTTCTGTACGGTTTCCGCAGCACCTTGGAGATCCCTTGGGCTGCGTCGGACAAGCGGTTCAGTCGGCTGGCCCCTAACATGCTCTTGTACAGCGCGGTCTTAGAATTCGCCTGCCGTGAAGGATTCAAAGAGTTTGATTTTGGCCGATCGTCGGTTGATAGCGGAACGTACCGATTTAAACAACAGTGGGGGGCACACCCGCGCCAGCTATACTGGTATTACTGGCTGGCTGGAGGGCAGAGTCTTCCGGAGTTGAATCCAGACAATCCCAAGTTCAAGGCGGCGATTTCTATTTGGCAGCACCTTCCCTTGCCGGTAGCGAATATCATCGGCCCGCATATTGTGAAGTATTTGCCATGATGCCACAGCGGACGCTCTCTCCCACTGCCGCTCCAATCTCTTTCTGGGGTCTTATTGGCGCGGCGAGTGGCCTGTTGGGTGGTGTCACACATCGCGCGCGCTTGGTTCAAGAATTGAAGAGAAAGTTCTCGGCCCATGACGTGTTCCTGCTGTCGTCTGGAAAGGCGGCGTTGACGGTGATCCTCAAGGCTCTGGCCGCGTCGAGCAGAAGACGGCGAGTCATCATTCCTGCCTATACGTGTTTTTCCGTGCCGTCTGCGATTGTGAGGGCCGGCTTGGACGTGGTGCTCTGCGACGTCCAACCGGACACACTCGATTTCAATTTTGCAGAACTTGAGGGCCTCATCAACGAGGAGGTCCTCTGTGTCGTGCCGACCCACCTCTTTGGTCGCCCCGCAGATGTAGACCGTGTGAAACGACTCTGTGAGGGGACAGGCGTCGTGGTGGTGGAAGACGCGGCTCAGGCAATGGGTGGCCAGTCGGGGGGGCGCCCGCTTGGCACGCTAGGGGACGTGGCCTTCTTTAGTCTTGGGCGTGGGAAAAATATTACGTGCGGCACAGGGGGAGTGATACTCGCTAGGTCATTACCCGTCGCTGAAACGATCAAAGCTGAGTATGCGACCTTGCCGGAAGCTCCTCTCGGTGAAGTCGCCAGGAATTGGCTTGAGATGGTCATCATGCGGCTCTTTATTCACCCCTTGCTGTACTGGCTTCCTGCAGGACTTCCGTTTTTACGGCTAGGGGAGACCACGTTTGATACGGACTATCCTATATGCCGTATGGATGAGGTGCGAGCGCATCAACTTCAGGGGTGGGAACGTCGTTTGGCTCTCGCGAATCAAGAACGGGCTGCTCGTGCCGGCTGGCTCATCGAGGGGTTGGGTCTTCCTCGTAGAGGCATCACGCCGATTACAGGGAAAGAGGCGGTGTATCTCAGGCTTCCCGTGATGGTCCGAGATCGAGAAACGAAGGAGGCGGTTTGCCGGCAGAGCCGAGAGGTAGGCGCTGGATTGAGTCCAAGCTATCCGGCGACGATTCAAGAGATTCCAGAACTGGCCGGCCGTTTAGTGAGCCGAAAATGCGCCGGCGCTCAGGAGGTTGTGGATCGCTTGGTGACATTACCGACTCATCAATTCGTCACAGAAAAGGATCGTCTGAAAATCGGCCGGATATTGAGAAGCAGGGAGAATGGACCGGTCCCCCTGAAGGCAGGCGGTGCGAAAGCTGCAGGCTCCTCTGTGTCATAGATTGGCCTTGTGTTGTCTAGGAGGCTGCGGGAAAACTCGATGTATACGCAAAACACCATTGAAATCTTTCAGGTGGAACTGGCGCTTAAATAACCCAGGATGCTCAAAAAGGCCGTCCAGCAAGGCCACAGCGAGCGAAGACCGGAGGCGTACCCTCTGGGGTACGTTGAGGATCTGAACGACGCGAGAACGATGCTGGTGGACTTTTTCAGTATCC
>JBGTMB010000018.1:0-7690 GCA_041743755.1 Nitrospiraceae bacterium
AACCGGAGGCGTATTCGCTGGAATACGTTGAGGATTTTTCGGGGCCGAGAACAAAGCATATGCCTGGGCATCGTTCGCCGCAGTAGAAAGGTCAATGTCGGACAGGCTCCTAGATGAGTCACCCTAACAGCTTCTACATCACGACCCCGATTTATTACGTGAACGACGTGCCGCATATTGGCCACGCCTATACGACCGTGGCCGCCGATGTTCTGGCTCGCTACTGGCGACTGCGAGGACGTGACGTGTTCTTTCTCACGGGGCTCGATGAGCATGGACAAAAAGTTCAGCAAGCTGCGGCCAAAGCCGGCATCGACCCGCAAGCCCATTGCGACAAGCTGGCACCCCAGTTTCAGGATCTCTGGAAAAGGCTGAACATCTCGAACGATGCCTTCATCAGAACGACGGATATCTCACACAAATCAGTCGTTCAACAATATCTTGAGGATCTTCTCAGTAAAGATCTAATATATAAGGATAATTATACTGGGTGGTATTGCACATTCGACGAACGATTCTGGACAGAGAAAGACATTGAGGCTGGCCTCTGCCCTGATTGTAAGCGGCCAGTCGAACGTATCAGCGAGCACAATTACTTCTTCAAGATGGGTCAGTATCGGGACCGCCTGATCGACCACATTAAGCAGCATCCAAACTTCATCCGCCCTGAGTCACGCCGCAATGAAGTCCTGGGATTCCTCACAACCCAGAAGCTCGGCGACCTGTCGATCTCCCGACCCAAATCGCGTCTCTCGTGGGGAATCGAACTGCCGTTCGATAAAGACTACGTCACGTACGTCTGGTTTGACGCGCTGGTGAATTATGTCTCCGCATTGGAATACCTGCCGAAGAAACCGTCGTTCGATCAGTATTGGCCAGCCAACGTTCATCTTGTCGGCAAGGACATTCTGACGACCCACGCAGTCTATTGGTCCACGATGCTGATGGCGTTGAACCTCCCCCTACCGGAAACGACCTTCGCCCACGGCTGGTGGACGGTGAACGGCGAGAAGATGTCGAAGAGTCGTGGCAACGTCGTCGATCCGAACAAGTTAGTTGACGAATTCGGCGCCGATGCCTTCCGCTATTTCCTGTTACGCGAAGTACCATTCGGACAGGATGGTGATTTTTCAGAGCAAGCTCTGACAAGACGGACCAACAGTGATCTGGCGAACGGCATTGGCAACCTCCTAAGCCGCACGTTGACCATGATCGATCGTAATTGTGAAGGCACTATCCCTGATATGCCCCAGGACTACCTTGAGAAAGAAAGCCAAAAATACCGCCTTCTCCTTCATGCAAGGAAACAGCTTCTTACATTGGGAGAGTCTCTTGATGGATTCTTCGGGGATCTTGAGTTCAACAATCTACTCCTACTCATCACAAGCCGAGCTACAGACGTAGATACGTTTATTGATAAGCATGAACCATGGAGACTCGCAAAAGATCCGGGCAAACGCGAAGAGCTTAACGCTGTTCTGTATACAGCAGCAGAATGCCTGCGCATTTTGAGCCTCTACATCTACCCCTTCATGCCGAAAACAGCTGAGATCATCGTTGAGCAACTAGGGCTTGATATCAATTTTAATTCCCCGCTCTTGAACCAAGAGATCAAGTGGGGTGAACTTCAATGCGGAACAAAGATCCGAAAGGGAAACTCACTTTTCCCCCGGGTTGAATCAAAACCACAAGGAGCCAAAACCGTGAGTGACACAACGACTCCCCCGCAGCCAACAACAGTGATACCAACGACAACAACTGCTACGCCGCAGACCTCAGCCCCTGCGGCACCAGCGTCGCCGCCCCAGATCACCATCGACGAGTTCATGAAGATTCAGCTCAAAACCGCGAAAGTCCTCACCGCCGAACGTGTCCCAAAGTCGGAGAAGTTGCTCAAGCTGCAAGTCAGTCTTGGAGAGGGGACGGAGCAACGGCAGATCGTGGCAGGCATCGGCAAGAAATACGAGCCAGAGACCTTGGTCGGAAAAACTATTGTCATCGTGGCGAATTTGAAACCGGCTAAGTTGATGGGCATTGAGTCGCAAGGTATGGTCCTCGCGGCAGGCGACAGCGAGGTCCGAGGGCTCATCACTCTCCTTGAAGACGTCGAGCCAGGCACGAAAGTGAAATGAGTCTGGCTGTTGCCTCAGCTCGGCTGCTGCTCTATGGCGCTGTTCTAATGCTCAGCCCCTGCCTCGCAATCTCGGCTGACAACGAACCCCCACCCAGCCTCCGGCTGAACGATCTGCAACCGACGACTATTTTAGTCCGCGTCGTGGGCCATGGCGCGATGGTGCTCGGGCGAGAGGTCGGGGGCGCTCGTATCACGATCACCGACGTGGCCACCACACGCCTCCTGGCCACCGGCACTCAGCAGGGTGAAGCCGGCGACCAAAATCAGATCATGCGGACGCCACGTCTCATGGAAGAGCCGCATTATAGTTCCCGACCTGCCGCAGCCTTTACCGCAACTTTGGACTTGCTCCGTCCCACACTGGTTGAAGTGACAGCCGAAGGCCCACTCGCCTACCCCGCCTCATCCCAACGCGCCTCGACGACGGTATGGCTGATTCCCGGACACGATATGATCAACGATGGAGTTGTCCTGCATCTCTACGGCTATATCGCCCGCATCGAACATCCAAAACCCGGCGAGCCATTAATCGCGAAAGACGATGTCATCCTGCGCGCTTCAGTCCGAACCTTGTCCGGAGCGCTGGTTCGCCCACACGGGGACTGGGACTCCAGGAAAATTCACATCTACGGCGAGGTGATGACTGGAGAGCGGGTACTCGAACGACTCCAGTTGTTTTACAATCACGACCACGCCAGCTTCGAAGCCCCATTTTTCGTTCCCCTTCCGAACGATGCACCGGACGGAATCACGCTTCGCGTCGTGGCAGCCGACCCCTCTAACGGAAATGTTGGTGTGGAGGAGGCGAAATATCCCCTGCTCCGCGAACGATTGCTGCTCAAAAAACCATGATGATCAGTTCGGGAAGGAGAGCCACGCCCCTATGGGCAAGGCTCTCCTTCTCTCCTGAACGCTTGCTGTGATGCGAAGCCCGTGCGACACTATAATCGATGTCTACCCCGGCCTTGTACGAACATCTCCGCTCCCGGCTATATCTCGCTCTAGCACTGAACGCGGCGATCATCGTCGCTGAGTTCATCGGCGGATGGGTCCTCGATAGCATCGGACTCATGAGCGATGCAGGGCATAACTTCGTCGACCAAGGCGCGCTCTTTCTTGCCCTCTATGCCCACCTCTTGACGGCCAGGCCTGCCACAGAAACTAGAACATTCGGGTATCACCGAGCCGGCATCATTGCGGCGTTCTTGAATTCCTTCATTCTGTTGATCACGGCCCTCGGCATCGCACTCGTGGGATTCAAGCGACTGCTGCAGCCCATCCCGGTGGACGGCGGTTGGGTCATGGGGATCGCCGCCCTGAGTTTCGCAGCTAATCTGAGCATCGCCCTTCTCTTACAGCACGGCGCCAAGAATGATCTCAATATCCGCAGCGCCTTTTGGCACATGCTGGGTGATGCTTGGGTCTCCCTAGGCGTCGTCATCAGCGGCGGGGCCATCTTATTGACTGGATGGACCGTGCTCGATCCGTTGATCAGCTTGCTGGTCGTTGTGGCCATTGCGAAGGGAGCCTGGCCGCTGTTTAAGGAATCGCTGGACGTCTTATTGGAATCGACCCCGCCGAAGATCAGCGCCTCACAGGTAGCGACAACTATTGAAGCAATCCCCGGTGTAAAAAATGTCCACGATCTCCATATCTGGGCCGTTGAACCTCGACTCATCATGATGACCTGTCATATCCTTGTCGATGGAGACGATTCAGCTCTGACCAATACGTTACTGCACAGCATCCGTGCCAAGGTCAGCGCGGATTTTGGCATCAAGCATCTAACGATTCAGATGGGCACCGCCTGTTGCCAGCCTGACGAGGTCCACTGCGATCTGACCACGTTGGCAAAGCAGCACCAAGATGAGGGGTTCATACATGTGCACCACTGAAAGCACGTTCCTCGTGAAGCGTGAAGCGCTGGAAGCAAGTGCGAAACATGAAGCGTCCGACTCCGGAACGAAATACGCTTCACGAACGACGCTTCACGGCAAGCGGAGCGGATTGAGACCATGACCACAACCCCGATCCCTTTTTATGTCCTCTGCGGTTCCCTCGGCGCGGGAAAAACTACCCTCTTAATGCGGCTCCTTGAACATTGGAAGAGCCAGAGCAAACGGGCCGGGGTGTTGATGAACGAAGCCGGGGAAGTCAGTATCGACGGCCCGCGTGCTGGCACGATTGCCGAACAAGTGATGAACCTCGCCGGCGGTTGCGTCTGTTGCGACACGAAGGAAGATTTGTCCTGGGGGATCGCGCAGCTGGTGCGGGACTATGAGTCGGATGTCATTATTCTGGAATGTTCGGGCATGGCCGATCCAGCCGAAGTCATCGATGGCGTCACCGATCTCTATACCGCGCAGCTGACACACCTAGAAAAAGTCATCGCCCTCCTGCATCCGATCCCCACCGACCGAGAGAGTATGGGGGGCTTCGTCACCAAGCAGGCGATTCGCTGCGCCGACGAACTCATTCTCAATAAACGCGATCTCTATGTTCCGGGGCATTGGGAGGCATTCAAGACCTCGATCATCGAACAGAATCCCTACGCGCGGGTCTGGGAAACCAGCCATGCGAGGATCGATCCCTCGTCGTTGCTGGAGCCAATCATCCGCACGTTGCCAACCGCGACGGTGAATGTGGAATTCGGCGCGCCACGCTCGGCTGCAACGAACAAACGGGCGTCATATCATCCAATCGCCACGACGGTTCGGCTACCAGGTCCACTGAACCTTGTCCGATTCCTGAGTTGGATGAAGACCCTGCCCCCTGAGCTTGAGCGGGCGAAAGGATTTTTCCGCTTCACCAAGGGACCGGAGCTTCAAGAGTTTCAATACGCCCCGCCTGGCAACGCGACGATTACACCGATCACATTGCTCGACGAACCGAGTCACGCGATCGTGTTGATCGGGCGAGGCTACGATCAGGAGCGCTGCCAGGCAGACCTGTTAGGTTGTCTGGAAGGCTAGCCGACTGCGGTAGCCCTATGCCCATACCACTGCTTTTTTAGTTTACTGTCCATGACTACAGAAGAATGCCGCGCAGGATGCTCAAAAGGCCGTCCAGCAAGGCCGCAGCTGACGAAAGCACCGGAGGCGTAGCCTCTGGGCTACGTTGAGGATGCTTTCGAGGCGACAACGACGCTGGCGGACTTTTTCAGCATCTTGCGCAGGAGCGGACACGAGAATAGCGTAAGAGCAGCCACGCGACACCGGCCCCGAACAATCCGCCGATCACCCAACCTCCCAGTACGTCCGTGACGTAGTGAGCCCCGATATACACACGCGACAAACCGATCAGTCCAACCAACGGCCAGCTGACCCAGCCGGATCGAGGATAGAGCACATGGAAAAATGCCGCTGCCGTGGCGGTGTTGATGGCGTGATTCGACGGGAATCCGAATGTTTTGCCGCAGGATTCGATCTCGTGGATATCCAGGAACGCCATGCAAGGTCGTGGGCGAGCCGCAAGATCTTTGATCCGCGCTCCAACGAAATCCAACAGGCCGATGGACCCTGCCAGCACGGGAGCTGCCAGTAACACTTCCCGCCACGACAGCCACAACCAATAGCCTACCAGCAAGATGCCAGGAACCCACAGCAGGCTTGATCTAGAGAGACCGAGCGCCACCTCGTCCAACCAGGCCGACTGCCCGGCGAACCCATTGATAACCCGAAAGAGCGATTCGTCCACACTCATGGGGATGACGATAAAGCGTCACCCCTCATTCGTCAACCGCCAACCGTCAAACAGCAGGAAATAGTCTGGCTGGTCAACCTGGATGGTCTGTGCCATCAACGGTCACCTCTCCGCCTTGCGATCAACGCGAGCGGAAATGAATGCGCACAGTGAGCTCTCCATCGATCGGCTCATCGCCTTTCAATTGGGGATCGAAGGTCCATTGTTTCAACGCAGCCATGCCGGCAATGGTGAGTTCCCGATGCTTGGCCGGCTCCAACACGACAACGGTAACTTTCGCGTCCTTGGAAACCATCATGCGTGCTTTCATCCAATCGTCGAGTTCTTTCCCATCTAAAGCAGGAGGAACAGCCGGCCAGGGTGTAGCTTTGGGAACCGGCCCAAGCTGTTGATCCTTGTTGAGCGGCAGGCCGTGGACATGGACTTCCGGCAACTCCAGCACATCTTCAAGGTGATCGCTCTCATGTGTGGCCTCGTCACCAGCCACAGCCAATGCCATGGCCGGCCAGAGACAGACCACGAACATGCACATGAGAGCAATCCCATACGCTTTCCGCACAACAAGATTCCCCATTTGTTTTAGCCTGCGGCCTAGGTTCAGGCGAAGAAGGACTATTCCCATCTTGCCTGAACCTCGACCTCAACCTCAAGCTGTCACTCCTCAGAAGAAATACTGTGCACGGAAAAAGAACGACCGTGGCATCCCGGCATGGGACACGCCCAATCCAATACTCCCCTCGCCTCGATTGATGAAGTACTGTTGATCCAGTAGATTCACCACGTCAAACCCCAACAGGAGCTTCTGATTATCCCACGGCATGGGAATGACATGCGTGAGAGACAGATTATAGACCGTGTACGAGGGGCTATGGGTGGAATTGGTTTTGCCTCCCTCTTCCGCCGTACGCAGCCCAGACGCAAACAACGTCTGGCCTGTGAGTGTGGTCCGCTCCAAAAACCGATAGGCGACGATCGCGGAACTCGTCAAGGTCTGCTGGTGATCGCAATGTACCCCGCCTTTCGAGTTGATGTCGGCAATTTCCGCCGCTTCGAGCAAGGTGTGGCCGGATTGGAGCCCGTATCCCTTACACTGCCCCCAAGCCACATTGCCGCGCGCCGTCAAGTTGTCCGTGATCTGGAGTTTCAGCGCTCCATCGATGCCTCTCGTCCAACCTCGTTCAAACGCGAAGTAATTCAACAAGGGGGTCGTCCCAAACTGCCCCGCATCAGCCAGATAGTTGGCGAGCTTATAATATCCGGTCAATTGAACAGTCGCCCAACTGGTCAACGCATGGTAGCTGCCCACCTCAAAGTAATGGGCGCGTTCAGCACGAACCGTATTATTCGTCGTATCTTCCGGCGCTGCCTTTGTTCCACCAGTATTGAGTTTCGCAAAAGAAATGGCTTCGAGATTCGGCGGCGTAAACTGCCGCCCATAAAAGACATGAAACACATTCGACGGATCGGCCTTGTAGGTGATCCCGACCCGCGGGCTGATCTGCGCCTCATCGCGCTGATACTGCACCACATCGGCCCTCACACCAAGGTTGAACGTCCACCGATCATTGGGGCTCCACTGATCCTGAATCCAGAATTCTTGTCGGTAGCCGATCAACCGGTTATCGGCATCCAGACTCAGCAGATTCCCCGTCGGGTTACCTGCTCCGTCATCCGCGAACGTTGCCAGTCTCGTCTTGTTCCACGCCTGTGTCCGATCGACCTGGAATCCGGCTTTGATCACATGCTCCTTGTTGGGAATATAGGTGTGATCCATTCGGACTCCGCCCGAATAGGCGTTCCGATCCTGGCTGGCTGCAGAGAACGGCTCAGCCGGGTCCGCCGTGTAGGCGAGTA
>JBGTMB010000019.1:0-4887 GCA_041743755.1 Nitrospiraceae bacterium
CTGGTCGCGCGCATCGCGAGAAACATGGCACGTTTTTCACTGAGGGTTCGATCCATAAAGGTGTCCGTTGATACGAAGGGCGACCAGGTGGAGTAGGCCGCCTTATATTGTCCGCTCATGAGCAGCTTGAGAGCCGCCAGCCGCACAGACTCCTCGGCGTCATTCAAGAATGAAACCAGCTTTGCTCCATTGCCGTTGGGACGGAGTATGCCGATCGCTCGCACGACCTCTTTCCGGACTTGGACGTCAGGGTAGCGCACCAGTTTCTCGACAGACTCACTAAATCGCGGATTGTTCCATTTGAGTAGGATCGCAAGCAGGTTTTTGACATACCGGGGACGGCGGTCGGACAGACCACGTAACAGATGATCCGTTTGATCTTTCGCCAGTACTTCCAGGGCTTCTGCCACGATGGCCTGATGGGTTGGCGCCTCTAGAGTCGCTAAGAGCGCGCAGAGGGCAGGAACAGCCGCTGGTGTTAGGGTTAGCAGCACGGCCGGCAATCCTTCCGTGCTTGCGTCGGGAGTCCTGTTCAAATAGGTCTCCATCATCCTCATGCGTTCAGGCCGAGCGAGGTTGTCGAGCAGTCCTGCGAGCTGTGTCTTGTGCCCGTCGCTGAGATCCGGTCTGATCTCAGTGGTCGTGCGTAAAAGTCCAAGGACGCTGTCGAGCAAGGGCCATTTGCCTTGGGCTGTTAGTGCGTCGATGACGTGTCCCCAGAGGTCGAGCAGCTTGGTGAGGATCGCCGGAGATTTTTCTGAGGCCAGAATAGCGGTGAGCATGTCCAATAGGTAAGTCGTGTTGTCTCTGGTGCGCTCAGTCTCGATCTCTTTCGCCAGCGCGGCGAGTTCTTCTTCAGTAATGTCATAGCCCACGTGACCAGATTGAAATTTGCCAGCTCCCCCGCCAGAAGCGTTGTGGTCTGTAGAACTGGTGCCGTCGGGGCTACGTTCCCTCTCTTTTTTGATCTTGGCCTGTTCCCGATCCAGAAGGTCTCGCAGGCTCGATTCTGATGCCTCCATCGCTCCGGTAACAGGGAGGGCAAACACATCTCCGCCGGTCGAAACTTTCGCAATTTCTTCGGCGGTGACCAGGGTGATGGTGGAAAGGTTCTTCGCCCATAAACGAGTGACAATGTCGTCATCTTCTTCCTCAGGATCGAGGCTGTCCCATAGCGAGTCAAGCAAGTAGGAGAGATCTTTAGCTGGGAGACCTTCGAGAAATGTGAGCTCTCGAATACCATCCGAGTAGAGCTTAAATGCCACGCTTTCATTGCTCGACTCCTGCTCGGATCGATAGACAACTTCCCCGCCGAAGTACAGCTCGGAGCGTTGAACAAGAAAGGCCAATGTAGAATAGGTGGCGAGATGATCCGTGAGTCCCTCAAATAACTGATGGAAGAACGTCTGTGCCACGGGGTTTGTGGCTCCGTAGGTCCGGCTGGACTTCGCGGTTCTGTCCAACAGTGTGAGAAGGCGTTTGACGGAGGCCAATTCCGGATTCGGTGGCGCTTTTGTGGGAGAGAGCGGTAGGGCACTGCTCTCTGTCGTGCGGTCGTCCATGGCCTTTAGTCCTACCCTGGAGGTGCCAAATCGTCAAGAAAATTGCTGCTATTAACCCGATGACTACTGAGGAATTACCCAGGGATTCCTTCTGGGTCTAGTTACTGATGGGTGGGCATTGTGCCTTCATCGTCAGCTCGCTAGAATCTGTTTCATCGACATGATTGCCTCGCACCACATTGTGTGTTTTGGGGATAGCCTCACGGTTGGGTTTCAATCGCCCACGGCAGATACGCCTCAGGGCGCTGAGACTCCCTATGGGCAGTTTCTGCAAGACTTGACAGGGCCGTCCGTGCGGGTATCGGTAAGCGGGATCTGTGGGGAGCTGACCGGCGAAATGGCAATGCGGTTTCGACGCGACGTCTTGCAGCAACAACCAAGTCATGTGGTCTTGCTAGGGGGAACCAATGATTTGGGGTGGAACGCAGAGCCGGTGGAGATCATGAGGAATCTGGTGAAGATGTATGAATCGGCTCGTGCCACACAGGTCGTGCCGATCCCAGTTACGGTACCTTCCATTCGAGTGGATGTTGCCGGTGGAGGGCCTGATGCGGAGGCCTGGATCGGGCAGCATCTGTCCCGTCGTGTTCGACTGAACGGCCTCATTCAGGAGTATGCGCTCGCCAAAGGCCTCCCCTGTATCGATCTCTTTGCGGCTACGATAGAATCGACGACGGGCCAACTCGCGGCTCAATATTCCAATGATGGGCTGCACTTGACGACAGGGGGGTACCGGCTGTTAGCCCAGTTACTCTATGACCAGGTGTTTGCTAAGGCGTTTCCAAGAGTGCAAGAATAGGTCAATGATTTTCGATGTGACCGATCGAGACTTTGATGAAATGATTGAACAGTCGACGGTGCCGGTATTGGTAGAGTTTTGGAAGCCAGGATGCGGGAATTGCCGAGCGCTGTTGCGTGAACTTGAGAAACTTGAGCCTGATGTAGCGGGGAAAATGCTGATCCTGAAAATGAATGTCGAAGAGAATTTCCAGATTCCAGCAGAGCTGGAAGTTCGCTCATTGCCGGTGCTTGCGCTCTACCACCAAGGAGCATTCGAGCGGTTTATCGGCGGGATGGGAACCAGTGAGGAAATCCTCAAGCAGTTGCGACTGATATGACCTGAATGTTCACAAGGTCCGCCAGGTTCGTCCGTCCTTTTCAATGAGCCGATCGGCCTCGACCGGTCCACAGGATCCTGCTTGGTATTCAGGCAGCCATCGCAACCCTTGCCCCTGCCACCCTTCTAGAATCTTAGTAACCCAGGCCCAGGATGCTTCAACGGCGTCACGTCGCATGAACCGGGAGGCATCACCGGCCATCACATCTAGAAGCAATCGCTCGTAGGCTTCTGGTGATGGGCGTCCGAAGACATCGCTGTATTGAAAGTCCATTTCTACCGGGTGCGTTTGTGCGCGCGTGCCGGGCACGCGCGAGACGATGCGGAGAGAGAGGCCTTCCTCAGGCTGGATACGTAACGCCAACACGTTCGGAGGTTGAGGCTGCTGTGGATTGGTGTTGAACAGGATGTGCGGGATGTCCTTAAATTGTACCGCGATCTCGCTGGCGCGATGAGGGAGTGCTTTCCCGGTGCGCAGATAGAAGGGCACGCCGTCCCAGCGCCAGTTTTCCACGAAACATTTGAGCGCGACATAGGTTTCGGTTTTGGAATCGGGATGAATTCCGTTCTCGCGGCGATATCCCGGGATAGGCGTGCCATGGGCTGTCCCTTCACTGTATTGGGCTCTGACGGTGACGTGTTCAACATCCTGATCGGTAATAGGCCTGAGACAGCGGAGGACTTCCATCTTCGCGTTGCGCACCACATCCGGATCGAGCGAGTAGGGGGGCTCCATCGCCACCAAACAGAGCAGCTGCAACATGTGATTCTGTACCATGTCGCGCAATGCACCGGCCTCTTCGTAATAACTCGCTCTGGTCCCGACGCCTTCCGCTTCGCTCACGGTGATCTGCACATGATCGATAAACTTGTGGTTCCAGATCGGCTCGAAGATGCTGTTGGCGAACCGGACGACCATCAAGTTTTGAACCGTTTCCTTCCCGAGATAATGGTCGATGCGGAAAATCTGCGATTCGTCGAACACGCGTCCTGTCACGCGGTTGATGGCCTGGGCAGAGGCCAAATCGCGACCGACCGGTTTTTCGACGATGATACGGGCATAGGGCGTATGCGCTTCCGGCTTCGTGGCCAATCCCGCTTGCTCAAGCCCCTCACACACGGATGCGAATGAACTGGGAGGGATGCTCAAATAGAAAATTCGGTTGCCGGGTAACTGTAGATTTCGTTCTATGTCTTCTGCGCGGGTCTTCAGTCTGGCGTAGGTGTTCGGGTCATCATTTCCTCCCGACACATAAAAGAGGTGTGGCGCAAAGTCCTTCCACTTGTCCTCTGCCAAGGCTTGCCGAGAATGTGAGATGACGCCGTCTCGAACTGTTGCACGAAACTCCTCGTCGGTCATCGCTGTGCGGCCCAAGCCAATCACGGCATAGTTCGGAGGGAGAAGGCCATCGAGGAGTAAGTTATAGAGGGCAGGAATCAGACGCCGACGCGCCAGATCGCCGGAACCGCCGAAGATGACGAGGGTACAGGGTTCGACAGGGGGAATCGTTTCCTGTGAAGGCCTAATATCGATACGTGAGCTATTCGGTGGCATAGGGCTCCAGGGTTATCGGCGAACCGCGTGGCCGCCAAAGGCATTTCGCAACGCGGCCAGCATCTTTTCCGCAAAGGATTCGCTCTGCCTCGATCGGAATCGAGTGAACAACGCCGTCGTGAGCGTCGGGACTGGCACATCCTTCTCTATCGCATCGGCGATCATCCAGCGACCCTCACCGGAGTCCTGCACATAGCCCTTCAACTGTTCCAGCCGCGGATCCTCTTTCAAGGCACCGGCCGCCAGTTCCAAGAGCCAGGAGCGGACGACGCTGCCGTGCATCCAAAGATCTGCGATCTTGGCAAGATTGAGCTTGTAGTCGCTTTTCGCCATCAGCTCAAAGCCCTCCGCATATCCCTGCATCATGCTATATTCGATTCCGTTATGCACCATTTTCACGTAATGTCCGGCGCCGACTCCGCCGACGTGAGCCCACCCTTGTTCGGGCGCCAGCGTCGTGAAGATCGGTGCGAGTTGTTTCACCGGCGCCTCGTCGCCACCGACCATCAGGCAGTAACCGATCTTCAACCCCCAGATGCCTCCGCTGGTTCCAGCATCGACATAATGCAGCTGTTTTTTCTTGAGGTCTCCGACCCGGCGAACATCGTCGTGAAATCTGGTGTTGCCGCCATCGATGACCGTGTCGCCAGGGT
>JBGTMB010000020.1:0-19323 GCA_041743755.1 Nitrospiraceae bacterium
TGCTGCACTCGCAGCGGCTTATGGAGCGTGACCGCATGCGCCACGGCAGTCCGTTCACGATCCGGCGCAACCACCCACACCTCACCCACTCGCGACAACGCCTTGGCGAGCGCCGTCAGCCCAGGCGAATGAACCCCGTCATCGTTCGTCACCAAAATTCTCATGGGTCCGTCAGGGATAAAAAAAGCTGCCGGCGGCAGCTCTCTGTTTCACTGCTGAGCGCTGAGAACCGAGTACGACACTATCCTGCTCGTCTCAGTTCTCAGCGCTGTCTGTATTGGTCGGGGCGAGCCGATTTGAACGGCCGACCACTCGCACCCCAAGCGAGTACGCTACCGGGCTGCGCCACGCCCCGACACAGGCTATTTAACGACACCGTTTCCTGCATGGCCCCCTGAGGAACCGGAATACAACCAGGTCGAAAGGAATGAGACAGACCGTGGTCAATTGGAATGCGATTCCATAATTTTGAGAATCGCCTGGAGATTTCCCCGCAGTTTTTGCGCAAGTTCTTTCGGGCGTACCTGCTGGCTTGCCACCCGACCGCGCCTGGCCCAATATCGTTTGACGCCTGCGAGCGTATGCCCCTCTTCATAGAGCATCCGCTTGATCTCCAACACCGTTTCAACTTCTTTCCTGACATAGAGTCGCTGGTTTCCACGACTTTTCTTCGGCCTAAGAAATGGAAATTCTGACTCCCAGAACCGCAACACATAAGCCGGTAGCTCGACAATCTGGCTGACTTCGCCAATCTTATAAAAAATCTTGCTGCCCAGCCTGGGCTCGTTCCCCATGACCGGTCCTCGTGGTGGGATGAGTTAAAGGTGATGGACGGGGCTATGAATTGACGTACTTCTTAAACACTTGACTGGGACGAAACGTGACCACGCGACGAGGTGTGATGCCTATTTCTTCGCCTGTTCGAGGGTTTCGACCCTTCCGTGCCCCTTTACTACGCACCACAAAATTTCCGAATCCGGCAATCTTGACCGACTCTCCCTTATGCAACACATCTTTCAACATATTCAGCACGAGTTCGACGATATCTGCGGCTTCATTTTTCGAAATACCGACTTGCTTGTAGATTTCGTTCGCGATATCTGCCTTTCGCATGCGTTCCCCTCCGACACTTGCGCAAACGTCTCGAATGTTCGTCTGTGAGCTCACGATGAGCGATCAACAGTTTCGCTTAAGTTACGTGAGGTTATAAGGTCTGTCAAGAAAAAAGATGGCGAATAAGAATCCCCGCTCATTCATCTCTCGTCAGTAACTTGTATTCGATACTGTCTGCCAACGCTTGCCAGCTTGCCTCCATGATGTTCTCAGACACGCCGACGGTGCCCCATTTATCCTTATGGTCGCCTGACTCGATCAACACTCGGACCTTGGACTCTGTCCCGCGATTGGCCGACAGCACGCGCACTTTGTAGTCGAGCAGTTTGACTTCCCGGAGTTGGGGATAGAATTTTTCCAATGCTTTCCGCAATGCATGGTCGAGTGCATTCACCGGACCGGCTCCGACTGCTGCCGCATGCTCCACCACGCCACCGACCTTGACCATCACGGTGGCTTCAGAAGACGAAGCGCCATGGTCTTGTTTTTTCTCGATAATCACTCGAAATCCCAAGAGTTGGAACGCCGGTCTATGCGTTCCCATGGCTTTCCTCATGAGAAGCTCGAAAGACCCTTCCGCCGCCTCAAATTGGTACCCTTCGCTTTCACGCTCTTTCAACATACCGATCAATTCCTGCAGCTTGGCGTGGCTCTTGTCCAATTTGATTCCATAGGCCTCAATCTTCTCCAGCAACGCACTCCGGCCTGCCGCGTCCGATACCAGCGCACGCTGGCGGTTGCCGACCAACCCCGGGATCACATGCTCATAGGTCGCGGGATTCTTGAGCACCGCATGGATATGAACCCCACCCTTATGAGCGAACGCCGAATCTCCCACATAGGGCTGGTGCTTATTGGGCATGAGGTTCGCGATCTCGGTGACAAATCCAGAAACCCGCTTGAGATGGCTCAAACGTTCTCTTAACACCGGACGCTTCATCTTCAGTTCAAGATTGGGAATAATCGAACAGAGATTGGCATTGCCGCACCGTTCGCCGATCCCGTTAATCGTCCCCTGCACTTGCACCACACCGGTTTCGATCGCCACCAGCGAATTCGCGACGGCCATTTCGCAATCGTTGTGAGCGTGAATCCCCAAAGGCACCGCGCACTCTCGCCGAACAATTTGGCAAATCTCTTTGATTTCCCAGGGCATCGACCCGCCGTTGGTGTCGCAGAGAATCACCCGCTCGGCACCGGCCGCAACGGCATGCCGAATGGTCTCCAACGCATAATCCGGATTGGTCTTGTATCCGTCGAAGAAATGCTCGGCATCGTAAAACACCCTCCGGCCTTTCGAGCGGAGATGGGCCACGGAATCGCTGATCAGTTCGAGATTCTTCGCAAGGGAAATACCGAGCGCATCGGTGACGTGCAGCGACCAGGTCTTTCCGAAGAGCGTAATGATCGTCGTCTCTGCCTCCAGCAATGCCCGGATATTTGGATCCTTCTGCACCACATTGCTGGATTTTCTCGTCGACCCGAATGCCACCACCGTCGCCGTTTGTAACGGCACAGTCTTGATCATTCGGAAAAATTCGATGTCTTTTGGATTCGCCCCAGGCCATCCGCCTTCAATGAATTGCACGCCCAGACCATCCAACTGTTGGGCGACCCGAACCTTGTCTTCGGCCGAAAAAGTTACATCCTCAGCTTGGGCTCCGTCCCGTAAGGTCGTGTCATAAATCTCTAGCGTTGCTGGCCGAGCGGCAGACGGAGCTGCGCCTGCCGACGCAGAACCGACCGGCTTGCCTTGCGCGAATCGTGGTTGTGAAGATTTTCGAGCCATAGGGGAAACGATACCAGGAGCGGGACAAACCTGTCGAGGCCCATTTCACTGGAATCAACTACTTCGTAATTCGGTCCCCTGCCGGCGACTGATCCAGGCCGAATGCGGAATGGAGCGAACGCATCGCAAGTTCAACATACTTTTCATCGATCACACAGGAGATCTTAATCTCCGACGTGCTGATCATGAGAATGTTCACGCCTTCCTGCGACAAGACTTCGAACATTTTGGCGGCGACTCCTGAATGGGAGCGCATCCCGAAGCCGACCAACGAAACCTTTGCGATCGCCTCAGTCACGGCAACCGATTTGGCCTCAATACCTTTCGCTACGTCCTGAATCAACGGCAGAGCTTTCTTGATGTCTACCCGTGGAATCGTGAAGGAAATATCCGTCATGCCCGACTGGCTCATATTCTGTATGATCATGTCGACATTGATGTTGGCCTTGGCCACCGGCCCGAACAGCTTGGATGCAATCCCTGGCTTGTCCGGCACACCCACAATCGTAATCTTGGCCTGATTGCGATCACCCGTCACCCCCGACACCGCGACCGCCTCCATATCCTTATCTTCACGCGTCACGAGTGTCCCCTTTCCTTCTTTGAAGCTGGAGTTCACTTCCACCGGCACATCGAACTTCGCAGCAAATTCGACGGAGCGGCTCTGCAACACTTTTGCGCCAAGACTCGCCATTTCCAGCATTTCCTCATAGGAAATCTTGTCGATTCGTCGAGCCGCGGGCACAATATTGGGGTCCGATGTATAGACGCCGTCGACGTCGGTAAAAATGATACATCGATCCGCCTTTAGCGCTGCCGCCAATGCGACCGCAGTGAGATCGGACCCTCCGCGCCCCAATGTCGTGACATCTGATTGCTCATTAATCCCCTGAAACCCGGCGACCACCGGAATAATCCCATTGAGCAACGCCTCACGGATTCGCTCCGCGCTCACACGAGTAATGCGCGCTTTCGTATGGGCGCTGTCTGTCATGATCCCGACTTGACGCCCCGTAAACGATTGGGCATCCAATCCCCTGGCCCGCAAGGCCATCGCCAACAAAGCAATGGTGACCCGCTCTCCA
The DNA here is from genome assembly GCA_041743755.1 of Nitrospiraceae bacterium. Classification (GTDB taxonomy): domain Bacteria; phylum Nitrospirota; class Nitrospiria; order Nitrospirales; family Nitrospiraceae; genus Palsa-1315. Next base: position 3,988 of record JBGTMB010000020.1, read on the forward strand.
GTCGACAGGAGCATGTCGAGCTCGCGATCGTCCGGCAGCGGCGTGATCTCATGCGCCAACCGAAGCAACCGATCCGTTTCGCCGCTCATCGCAGACAACACCACTACAACGCGATGGCCATCCTTGTGCGCCCTCTCGATGCGGTCGCCCACAGAGCGGATCCGCTCGATCGTGCCCACCGACGTTCCCCCATACTTCTGGACTATCAAGGCCACAATCGTCAGGATCCTTTTGCAAACAGCCTCACAACGAATTTCGTCGCATCACGAGGGGGCACGATCGAGCTGCGGGCGTCAACCTCGGTAAATCTCCGTCCGGCCTCAGCCGCGAGGGCTGCGGCACTGTCGCGATAGGCGAAAAATCCCGGGCCTTCCATGGCTTGGCCATGATGTGCAGTCCCCCAGTCGCACACCGTCACGATACGATGAGGGCCTAACTGCGCCAGTCCTTCGAGCAGCGGCCCTACCAGTTCTCGATCGACCGCTTCGATACCCTTGACCTTGGCCGCGACGTCCGACCCATGGACAACCTCGTCCGGCAACTCCACATGCACGTATGCAAAATCCTTCTTCTTCAGCTCCTCCAGGGCGACCGCCGCTTGGGTACGAAGATCCCCACCGGCCAATCTCGCTCCGTCCACGGCTTCAAGCCCGACCATGATGCCAAGTCCGCGATGGACATCACTCTGAGAGATCACCACACCGGACGTCTTCAATCGCTCAGAGAGACTTGGCCAAAGCACAGGCCGGCCTTGGCCCCAGAGCCAGAGACAATTGGCCGGCTTCTGCCCCGCATCCTGGCGTTCATCGTTAAGGGGATGATCTCGCAAGATCTGAAACGAGGCGTCCATGAGTTTCCAAAGAATGTCGGATCCGTCCCCCGTCGGCAACACATCGGCAATCGGTCGACCGACCAATAGTTGTGGATCCGTGCAGACTGCTCGCGACTTCCCGTTGACCCACACCATGAGATGACGGTGACCTAACCCTGGATAGAACTGAATCATCTCAGACCCAAGCTGTTCATTGATCGCCTCGATCAATTCTCGGGCCTCCTCCGTCGAAATCAGGCCCGCAGTTGCATCATCCATCTCCACGTGCGGTCCAAGCTTCTTGATTTCGTTCAATCCACCCTTACTCCCAGGCGGAGCGTCTGACCGCAACGAGACCATCGTGCAGCGATACACCACGTCATGCTCGCCGACGGCGACCCCCAGACTCGCCGCTTCAAGCGGGCCTGGACCCTGGTAGTATTTTTTAGGATCGTATCCGAGTATAGCCGTTCCCGTCAGACCGCTTCCCTGTCGCACGCTTTCAGAACTCGCGGCCAGAATCCCAAGTTCCCCGCTTTGCGCAAGCCGATCCAGATGAGGAGTTAACGCCGCTTGAAGCGGTGTTCGTCCGCCCAATTCCTCCCGTGGATGGTCGGCCATCCCGTCGGTATGGAGAATCATATATTTCATCGAAGCCCTACTCGCATGATATCTACACCCTTAGCAAACGAGCGACATCCTCCCGCGTCGCCCTAACGGTTTTTGGCTGTGTCGATACATTGATGGCTGTGTCGGCATCTTTCAATCCATGGCCGGTCAAGGTGCACACCACGATCTCGCCTTCACGCAATCCGCCTTGCTTGTTCAGCTTCATGACGCCGGCAACCGATGCGGCGGATGCCGGCTCACAGAACACTCCTTCCGCCGCCGCCACCGCACGATAGGCCTGGAGAATCTCTTCATCCGTTACCGAGTCGATCGTTCCCGCTGAATCCTTCACGGCAGTTACAGCCGTTTCCCAGCTGGCTGGATTGCCGATCCGGATCGCCGAAGCCACCGTTTGCGGATTCTCGACAATGCGGCCAAGTACGATCGGTGCCGCACCGGCCGCCTGAAACCCAACCATACGGGGCAACCGTGTGGATTGATTGGCTGCACGGTATTCCTGGTACCCCTTCCAATACGCCGTGATGTTGCCGGCGTTTCCAACCGGCAATGCGTGAACAGTCGGAGCATCGCCGAGCTGATCGCAGACTTCCATCGCGCCAGTTTTCTGCCCCTCAATCCGGTAGGGATTGATCGAGTTGACTAACTCGATGCGATAGGTCGCCGACAATTCTTTGACGATGGTCAAGGCTTGGTCGAAATTTCCTTCAATCTGGATCACAGTGGCTTGGTGCATCATGGCCTGGGACAGTTTCCCCATGGCAATCTTCCCGGCAGGAATCAACACGTAGACCGCCAGCCCAGCCCGGGCACCATAGGCTGCCGCGGATGCCGAGGTATTTCCCGTTGAGGCGCAGATCACGGCCTTGGCACCTGATTCAACGGCCTTTGAAATGGCCATCGTCATCCCGCGATCCTTGAACGATCCTGTCGGATTCATACCTTCAAATTTGAGGTAGAGATCGATGCCGGGAGCAATCTGCTTAGCCAGCCGCGTCGCCTTGATGAGCGGAGTGTTGCCTTCGCCGAGCGTCACTACAGGGGTACTGTCGGTCACCGGAAGAAACTTGCGATACTCCTCGATCACACCACGCCAGCAATTCATCGCATTCACTCGTCCTTGCCCTCAACCCTGATCAACGTGGTGGGCTCGGAAATGAAGGCCATGCGATTGATCGCCCCCAACGCCAATTGAACATCGCGCTCCATAGCGGTATGGGTTTTGATCACGATCGGAACCGTTTGCCCTTCACGCCGCCCTTGTTGAAGGACGGACGAGATACTGATCCCACACCGGCCCAACTCCCCTGCAATGTGCGACAAGACACCTGGGCGGTCCAGCACCATAAACCTGAGGTAGTAAAGCGAGCTGATTTCCTCCATCGTCCGTATACGAATCGGGCGACGCTGGTCCTGCTGGAACGAACCGGGCGGCACCCGCCCAACCGCTCCCTTTAAGAAATTACGCGCGATCGCGATGAGATCGCCAACCACTGCACTGCCGGTCGGCAAGGATCCCGCGCCACGACCATAGAGCACCACATCACCCACGGCATCGCCGACAAGTTGGATCGCGTTGTAGACCCCCTCGACTTGGGCGATCGGAGATGAGGACGGCAGCATCGTGGGATGCACCCGGGCTTCGACTTCGTGACCGACGAGCTTCGCAATGCCCAGCAGCTTGATGGTATAGCCGAACTCCTTGGCAAAAGCGATATCGAGCGGCGTAATGTGGGTGATCCCCTCGGTATACACCTCCTTCACATTGACCGGTGTCCCATAGGCCAGCGCCACCAAGATCGCCAGCTTGTGAGCCGAATCGATACCGGCTACGTCGAATGTCGGATCCGCTTCGGCATAACCGGCCTTCTTCGCTTCATCGAGGACCATCTCAAAACTCTGGCCTTCATGGGTCATGCGCGAGAGAATATAATTGGCCGTCCCGTTGATGATCCCATAAATAGATTCGATGGTGTTGGCCGCCAAGCCTTCCCTCAACACCTGGATGACGGGAATACCTCCGCCCACACTCGCTTCGAAACCTAAGTCGATATTCGCACGGGACGCCGCCGCAAATATTTCTTCTCCGTGTAACGCGAGCAAGGCCTTATTGGCAGTTACGACATGCTTCCCCGCCGCGATGGATTCCAGAATGATGCGTTTGGCCGCATCACAGCCTCCAATCAACTCCACGACAATATCGATCGACGGATCGGCGAGAATCCGCTTTGCATCGGTCGTGAGCAGGCCAGGCGGCAGCGCAACACCTCGGTCGCGTGTCACATCGAGGTCGGCAATGCGAACAAGCTCGATCGGCACACCGACCCGGCGGCTGATCAAGCCGGCGTTCTCCAACAGAATCTTTGCGACACCCGTCCCAACCGTTCCGAACCCAATGATGCCGACGCCCACACGCGACATCATGTTTCCGAGCCCTCAAGCTTCAGGGTTTTCCGGATGCCTCGCACCGCTTGTCTCGTGCGATGTTCGTTTTCGACAAGGCCGAACCGCACATACTCATCCCCGCCTTCGCCGAACCCGATCCCGGGAGATACCGCTACTTTCGCTTCGCGCAGCAAGAGTTTCGAAAATTCCAGCGACCCCATAGAACGGTAGGGCAGTGGAATCCTGGCCCAGACGAACATCGTCGCGACCGGCTTATCCACCTGCCACCCGATGCGATTCAGTCCACTCACCAACACATCGCGACGCTTCTGATATCGCAAGACTGTCTCTTTGACACAATCCTGCGGTCCATTAAGGGCGATGACGCTGGCAATCTGGAGAGGTTGGAAAATACCGTAATCCAGGTAACTCTTAATCTTGGCCAAGGCCCCGACCACCTCGCGGTTACCGCAACAAAAGCCCACACGCCAACCGGGCATATTGTAGGCCTTGGAGAGGGTATAGAACTCGACGCCGACATCCTTGGCCCCGGGAACCTGCAAGAAGCTCGGCGCCTTATATCCGTCGAAGACCAAGTCGGCATAGGCCAGATCGTGAATGACGATTACAGAATGTTCTTTGGCAAAGGTGACGATCTTCTTAAAAAATTCGAGGTCCACCACGGCCGTGGTGGGATTGTGTGGAAAATTGATGACCAAGATCTTCGGCCTCGGAAAAGTCTGGCGATAGACCCGCTGCAAATCGTCGAAGAAATCGCTGTCCGGTCGTAACTCAATCCCACGGACTTCCCCCCCCGCAATGATGAAACAGTACATATGAATGGGATAGGTCGGCGTCGGCGTCAGCACCACGTCACCGGGTCCGATCAATGCCAGCGCCAAATGTGCTAAACCTTCTTTAGAGCCGATCGTGACGATGGTCTCGGTCTCAGGATCCAGATCGACATCGTAATTCCGCTTGTACCAACCCGTGATCGCATGCCGCAGTTTTGTAATGCCACGCGAGGCCGAATACCGATGATTTTTTCCCTTCCGTGCCGCCTCGATCATCTTCTCGACGATATGGCTCGGCGTCGGTTGGTCCGGGTTACCCATTCCAAAATCGATGATGTCTTCACCCTGCTGGCGAGCCTCGAGTTTGAGACTCTGCACCTGGGCAAATACATACGGCGGTAGTCGTTTAATGCGATAAAATCCTTCGCCTAATCCCATGTACGTCCTCTGTCGGTCATACCCGCACACGCCGAGGCATCAAGTAGTCGCCCCCGCTGCTTGAAGGGGCCTATTCTAATGGCGAAGAGCATATCGAGTCAAATTATGCCGTGATTCTGTGGGGTTCGGCATCTAGACCCTTTTGATTGACTGAGACGATATCCAGCCAGTCCTGCCTCCAGGTCCTTGCCCCGCTCTGTATATTTCTGTTACAACTGCAACGCCTTTTGCGCTCATCACTCAACTCAGTTTTTCCTCGCTCTACATAGCAAAACGGAGGGTCCGTGCCACGACTTGGGGTGAATATCGACCATGTGGCGACATTACGGCAAGCCCGTGGTGGAACCGACCCGGACCCCCTGGCCGCCGCTGTGCTCGTAGAATTAGCAGGAGCTGATGGTATTGTCGTCCACCTGAGAGAAGATCGACGTCATATCCAAGACCGCGACCTTCGCCTCTTGCGTGAACTCATCCGCACCAAGCTCGATCTGGAGATGGCCGCCGATGAAACGATGGCCAAAATTGCCCTGACCATCAAGCCGGATATGGTGACCCTCGTCCCGGAGAAACGTCAGGAGCTGACGACTGAAGGCGGCTTGGACGTGGCCGCCCACAAAGATCGTATCCAGCAGATCGTGACCCTCCTTCACGACGCAGGCATTCCTGTGAGTCTCTTCATCGAGCCGGATTTGGCCCAAGTCAAAGCCGCACACAGAGTCTCAGCCGACTTCGTCGAACTCCATACCGGCCGCTACGCGAATGCCAAACGCTCGAAAGAAGCCGACGCTGAAGTCGAGGCGATTACACAATCGGCTAAGCTCTCGTACAAACTTGGTATGGGCGTCAATGCCGGGCACGGCTTGGACTACCGCAACGTGATGCGGCTCACGCATATTCCTGAAATCGTCGAATACAATATCGGCCACAGCATCATTGCCCGAGCGGTTCTCGTAGGCCTCGACCAAGCTGTGAGAGAGATGAAAGCGTTGCTGAGTTGAACCCTCTCGCCGGTGCGATACCCTGCGTTCCTCTGTGGACCACGCGATTCACACTGGTCATGACATTTCACCGTCGGCAACAAATATCTCTCTACTCCGCACTTACCCGATTCCGGTGCCATATCGATCACGTACGCAAGGCCGTCGATGAAGATCGTGACAGGAACCGAGATGCAGTCGCTCGATCGCCGCACGATCACCGAAGCGCATGTCCCCAGCACCGTCTTGATGGAGCGCGCCGGCGAAGGCATTGTCAGACATCTTGAGGAGTACTGTGGGCCAGTACGAGGCAAGTCTATTACCATTCTCTGCGGAAAAGGAAACAACGGAGGAGACGGATTGGTTGTGGCCCGGCTGCTGCACCGCCGACGTGCACGAATCCATGTCGTCCTCCTCACTCCTATCACCGACTTGGGTCGCGATGCCGCAACGATGTATCGACGGCTCGTTCGGATCATGGGGCGAACCGCGATCGTTCGATTCCGATCTGCCGAGCAGATACAACCTCTCCTCGCCTCCAGCGACATCCTTATCGACGCCCTCCTGGGTACCGGATTGTCCTCCGTCGTAACCGGAGCCTATCGTGAGGCCATTGACCTCATCAACAATGCCGGGAAACCAATTGTCGCCGTCGATATTCCATCCGGCCTCCATGCCGATACCGGCGCCGTCCTTGGACAGGCAATCCATGCCACATTAACCATCACCTGTGGCCTCCCGAAACTTGGCCTCTATGTCGATGCGGGGATCGACCACGCCGGTGCCGTCCGTGTCGCAGATATCGGCATTCCACCCGCCTATGTGGATGCCATCGAGAGCCGAACCATGCTCCTGACACACGACAGCGCGTGTCAGTCGCTCCCGACGCGTAAACTCTCCTCCCATAAGGGAACGTTTGGCCATGCAGGGATTATTGCAGGATCCGTCGGAAAAACAGGCGCGGCAGCGTTGGCAGCCCGGGCGGCCCTCCGCATTGGAGCAGGCTTAGTGACCGTCGCCACTCCCAACAGTGTGAACGATGTCCTGGAGGCCAAGTTACTGGAAGCCATGACGATGCCGCTCCCGGAAACAAAAGCACGGACACTTGCCCGCTCCGGACTCGATCGTGTCGTGGCGTTTATCCAAGCACGCACAGCGATCGCCGTTGGCCCCGGACTTTCGACCCATCCTGAAACCGTTGAGCTCGTTCAGTCATTGTTGAAACATCTGGATCGCCCATCGGTTCTCGATGCCGATGCACTGAACGCCTTGGCAGGGCGGGCCTCATTGCTGACCGAATGTACAACCCCGCCCATTCTCACCCCACACCCCGGCGAGATGGCCCGGCTCGAAGTCGATGCCACCACACAGAGCGTCAACGCAGACCGAATCGGCACAGCCAGACGGTTTGCCCGAGAACGCGGCGTATTCGTCGTCCTCAAAGGCGCACGGACCGTGATCGCCCGCCCCGACGGGCTTGTCGCCATTTGCCCAACCGGCAATCCCGGCATGGCCACGGCAGGAACCGGTGATGTGTTGACCGGCATGATTGTCGGCCTACTGGCACAACGGGTTCCTGTGTGGGAGGCCGCCTGTGCCGCAACCTATTTTCATGGATTGGCCGGCGACTTAGCGTCGCGACGCCTCGGGCAGCCCGGGATGCTTGCCGGCGACCTTATTGCTCAGATTCCGTATGCGCTCCAACAGACGAAAACGATCTGACCTCACCAGGCCGGCCAAGGCGAAACTGCCTACCGTACGCCGTCATGCCGCATTGAGCTTGCCATGGCGACTCGTATCGGTTTCGCGCCAACACACTGATCGACTAGGCCAAGCGATCGGTCGCGTGCTTCGCGGGGGAGAAAGCATTGCGCTCTTCGGACCGCTCGGAGCGGGTAAAACCACGCTCGTTCGTGGAATCGCACAGGGTCTAGGCGCATCGCCAGCGACAGTGACCAGCCCGACGTTCGTCGTGATCCACGAATATGACCAAGGACGTCTCCCACTTGCCCACATGGATTTGTACCGCATTCGCTCACCCCACGACCTTGAATCAACAGGATTGATCGAGTATTTTTCAGGCCAGACTGTGGCGGTAATAGAATGGGCCGATAAGGGCCTTGCCGCACTGCCGCAGGACCGGATTGAGATTACCCTGAATCATCGTGCCGGGCGAAGCCGAACGATTCAGTTGCGCGCGACGGGACCACAGTCCAACGAAATCATCGCGCTCACACGTATGCAGTACCGAAAGACCGGCAGGGTACTTCGAACGTCATCATCCAGGACCTTGAGCGAAAAGGAAACCTTGAGGCCATGATTAGACTGATCCTCGTCGGAGTGTTGCTGCTTCTCTCCCTGGCTTTTTTCCTTCAGAACCAGGAACAGGAGGTCACCCTCCGTTATTTCTTCGGGCTTTTCGAAGCTTCGACGCCGATCTATAAACCCATCTTGGCTGGATTCGCGATGGGACTCCTGGTCTCCGGGATTCTTTTCTTTCCTCCGTGGGTAAAGAACCGCCTCGAACTCCGCCGAAAAACCAAAGCCCTGCAAGAAGCCGAAGGGGACTTAGAACGGCTGCGCCTTTCTCTCGATACCGCCACCGGTCGTGCATCCTCCACCCTTACCGGCGAAGCACATCGAGACCGACACGATGAGTGACGCAGATGCCTCACCCTTGATGCGGCAACACCGCGAGATCAAGCGCGGCTATCCCGATGCCATTCTGTTGTTCCGCGTCGGTGACTTCTACGAAATGTTTTACGAAGATGCGCAGATTGCCTCCACACTCCTTTCCATTGCCCTCACCTCTCGAGACAAATCCAGCGCCAACCCTGTTCCACTCTGTGGAGTCCCCTACCATGCTGCGAAAGGCTACATCGCCAAACTTCTCAAAGCCGGGCGAACCGTCGCCCTCTGTGAGCAGGTGGAGGACCCGAAACTCGCCAAGGGCCTCGTGCGCCGTGAAGTCGTTCGTGTGTATACACCGGGGACGCTGATCGATACAGAGTTTCTCTCTCCTGGGGAATCGCATTTCCTGGCAGCGGTCGCCTTCTCCGACGACACGATTCCCTCTGCCAAAAAGCCATTCGTCATTGGTCTGGCCTGTTTGGACGTCTCCACCGGGGAGTTTTGGGTCACAGAGTTCCAAGGGGCACAGGCAGAGATCCAGCTGATGGATGAACTGGCCCGGTTAGAGCCTCGAGAGATACTCTACCCTGATTCTCCTGCGAATGCTGGATCGTGCCTGACTCGCCTGCGTGGGGCACGGCTCTGTGCCCAACCCGTGACCGCCTTCAACTCCAAAGGTGCTGAGCAATTACTCCAAACACAGTTTGCAGTGCATTCGCTCGATGGATTCGGCTGTCGCGGCCTGAGCGCAGGGATCGGAGCCGCCGGAGCAGTGTTACGATATGTTCGAGAAACTCAGCCGACCGCTTCTCTCGCACACCTTCGCCGCATACACGTTCGCTGGAACGGCGATGCCATGCATCTGGATAGCGCCACCATTCGCAACCTCGAACTTGTGCGGCCGCTGGAATCCGGTGAGCACCGATCAGGCCAGGATCAACCCACAGTGTTGTCGGTGCTGGACCGCACAACCACAGCGATGGGTGGTCGCTTGTTACGCCAATGGCTCGTCAGACCGCTTCTAAATTGTGACACCATTCACGCTCGTCTCGATGCCGTCGGCGAGTTGAAAGACCTCATTCAACAACGCGTATCTCTCCAGTCCGCCCTCCGCAATGTGCAAGATATGGCCCGTCTGGGGAGCCGCGTCACGCTCGGCATCGCAGGGCCGCGCGAACTACTTGCATTGAAACAGTCCGTGGGCGCCTTGCCGGAATTACGGTCCCACCTCCAATCGTTCGTCGCTTCATTGTTGTCTGATGTTCGAGAATCGTGGGACGATTGCCAGGATGTGCATGATGCGATTGCGCAGGCCATCAAACAGGATGCGCCGATGGCGCTCCGAGACGGTGGCGTGATTCGTGAGGGATACCATGCCGGGGTCGATGAACTGCGCAAGGCAAGCACAGAGGGTAAGAACTGGATCGCCTCATTGGAAGCCAAAGAACGAGAGCGAACGGGGATCGACTCCTTGAAGATTCGCTATAATCAGGTATTCGGCTACTACATCGAGATTACGAAGACACACCTGTCCCGCATCCCGCCCGACTACATTCGCAAACAGACGCTGGTCAATGCCGAGCGATTCATGACACCGGAGCTCAAAGAGTTGGAAGAGCGTGTCACGGGCGCTGAAATGAAATTGTTGGCGCTCGAACAAGACCTGTTTGAACAATTGCGCGAACGCGTGGGACACGAGGTGCCTCGCCTCCACACGATGGCCCAGGCTGTCGCGTTACTTGATGTCCTCGCTTGTCTAGCCGAGACCGCCGCGCTACAGCGCTATGTCAAACCCCTCGTCGATGATGGCAGCACAATCCTTGTTCGGGAAGGCAGGCACCCAGTCGTCGAGCAACTTCATAGTGATCTGACCTTCGTGCCCAACGACACCACTCTCGACTGTGAACACAACCGTCTTGTGATCCTTACCGGACCCAATATGGCAGGGAAAAGCACCTACCTTCGTCAGGTAGCTCTGATCGTGCTGTTGGCACAGATCGGGAGCTTCGTGCCGGCAGCCGAGGCCCGTATTGGACTGGTCGATCGGATTTTCACGCGCGTGGGAGCCTCGGACAACTTGGCCGCCGGACAGAGCACCTTTATGGTCGAGATGATCGAGTCGGCCCACATCTTGAACAGCGCAACCGCCCGCAGCTTGATTCTCTTGGACGAGATCGGCCGGGGCACCAGCACCTACGACGGACTGAGTATCGCCTGGGCTATCGCCGAGCACATACAAGACCGCCGGCACTTGGGAGCCAGGACGCTATTCGCCACGCATTATCACGAAATGACGCAACTGGAAGGGTTACGTGAAGGGATCAAAAATTATTGCGTAGCGGTTCAGGAACGGGATGGAGAGGTGGTCTTCCTGCGTAAAATTGTGGCGGGTGGCGCCGACCGCAGTTACGGTATTCATGTTGCCAAACTGGCGGGATTGCCTACCTCCGTGATCGAGAGAGCCCAGGAGGTACTTGCGCAGCTTGAACAAACCGATTCGACGACCTCGACTCCCGCTCTGCCATCAGAACAAAAACCAACTCAGGCTTCCCTCCCCCATGCACACCCGATTGTGGATGAGGTGAGACAGATCGATCTCTTTTCAATGACCCCGCTGGATGCGCTCAACCGACTTGCCGATCTGCAGCGCAAGGCCGCCGACTCCAACAAGTAACTCTCAAAACAAAGGCGGCATCCCCTTTCGGAGATGCCGCCCTTACAAACAGAGACCGGCTTAATTCAGTGAGCTGCACCTGTGTTGTACTTCGCGGTCCAGGGAATCAACCCAGCGATGGGCTCTCCACCGGGGAGCAACACATCATACTGCATAGGAATAGCGGCCCCATCAGGAGACTTCGGTGATGTATTGAGGCCTTGCTTCGCTGCTGCGCAGCCAGCCTCTACTTCGCTCTTCCCCGCGCATTCTTTCAAGCGCAGACCGGAAATGCTCAACGGCTTCCCCATGGAACCAGCCACTTCCTGGATCTTCTTGACTGAGGAAATGACACGATGATTCTGTTCAGGTTCTGTCGCCACAAACTCGATCAAGTCGGTCGTGCTGCCAGGTGGCACTTCCTTTGCCGCAGCCGGTCCCGCATGGGGGCGGCCCATCTTCTTCAGTTCTTCCCACGCGCCCTTGTCTGCATAGAACTTTAGATTTTTGCCTGGGTGAATCTTCTGCCAGAAGAGACCGCTCTCGGCAGCTCCGCCGAACACCGAGACATTGATCCAAACCGCTTCATCGTAGGGATCGAGCACGATTACCCGACCCTGTATGGTGGTCGGTTTGCTCATGTCGCCCCACTCAAACCGTTCTTGAAACGATTCGATCGCCAGCGCGGAAGAGGCGGCTGAAGCCACCATCCCTACAGCCGCCATGATGGCTAACCCTATTGCATGAAACTTCATAATCGCATCCCCCTTAACAGAATATGAAAGAATAAAATCTTGTCAAGGTCGATTACTTAATTACCTTAAAGCCGGTGATCGTCCGACCATCTAGGCTCACTTCCATGGCGACAAGTTCCTGTGAGGCCTTGATGATCTGATCCATAAGCGTCTTGTCCTTCACCGCCAACCGAACAGTTGTAGCAGCATGGTACCAACCTGAGTACGGATTATTTTTATCGGTACCACCCACAAAGCCCCAACCGCAGCAGGTGAGCAATGGATCAGGCGGCTTTACATCAAGATCGGAAGATGATCGGCCATTCGGGGTTCCAGAAGCCTGCTCACCACTATTCCAGTATTGAATGCCGAAGAGTAGCTCTCCATCAGGATTATCGGCCCACTGTGACCATACTCGACCCTTAAGCGTCTTGGTTATCTCACCCTTCATAGGCTTTCCACCGGCAATGTTATCAGTTGGACCAGCAGGTCCAGGCGCTGCAGGCTCAGCACGCTCAGCAACTGCGAACTCAGCCGTGAGTAAACCAACTGCGGAAAATACTGCCATGGCGGCGATAAGTATGGCCTTTGGCATACCTAGTCCCTCCTTCATAAAAATATCAACCACAATAACTGATGAAAACCTAATTCAAGAACTACAAAAACTTCAAAGTTGAGTCAAGAAATGTAGATATTCCAACTTCTTCTCTAAATTATATTTCGCTCAGATCACGCATTGATATTCACTGTCAGAAATTTTTGCTATGGTACTGAAATCATGAAACTGTGTCAAGAAATTGTTTGATCTGTTGATAGCTGCAGCTTTCAACAAAAATACGTTGAGCAATTAACATATTGCGAACGTTCGTCGCGTTGGCTTTTGCTTACACTTACTATTCGATGAACTCATAGTAATAAATTCTCATTGGTATGCGTGGAGACTGCGTGAGGCTAGCGGCCCAAGCCCGGTGATCGCTAGGGAGTCCAGTCCAAAATACTGTCGACCCACATTGAAGACCTGCTCCACATTCACGTGATCGATATGAGCCAACATACTATTGAGCGAGGTATGCCTTCCGTATGTGAGCTCGTCCTTTGCCAGCTTATTCATTCGGCTGTGTGAACTTTCCAAGCTCAGCATCAAACTACCCTTCATCTGAGCCTTCACGCGCTCAAGCTCATTCCGTTCGACGCCTTTGATCCCAATCTGTCGAATCTCTCGGCAGACAAGATCCACGACGCGATCGACTTCCTTCGGCCTTGTCGCCGCATAGACCGTAATCATGCCACCATCCGAATAGCCGGACAAGAACGAGTAGATCGAATAGGCGAGACCCCGCTTCTCTCGAACTTCTTGAAATAATCGTGAACTGACACTGCCGCCCAATACGCTATTGAGCGCGTACAACGCATAGCGATCCTGATGTCCGGCAGCGACGCCTTTGAGACTGAGACAGAGATGCACCTGCTCCAACTGTTTTTTCTTCAACAAGACACCACTATGCACGCTAGGCGGGATGCGCCCATTGAGCGAAGCTGTCTTTACGACCCTGTCCTTGCCGAAATACCGGGCAACGAGTCGATCAAATTTAGCCTGCTCGAAATTTCCGGCAATCGAAACAACCGTCTGCCTTGGATCGTAACGTGCTTCGATATAGTCCAACAAATCCTGACGTCGCAGGCCTTCGATCGTCTTCTCTCGACCAAGAATGGAGCGTCCAAGCGGATGGCGCTCCAGCACCTGCCCCATGTGGAGCTCTTGTACGAGATCTTCCGGGTCATCTTGGACCATCCGGATCTCTTCCAGAACGACCTGTTTTTCTTTTTCAATTTCTTTGGGTGCAAAACTAGAATGGTGGAACAGGTCGGAGAGGAGCTCGAGCGCGTGCTCCAAATGTTGATCCAACACCTTCACGTAATAGGTCGTCGTCTCACGCGAGGTGAAGGCGTTCATCTCTCCACCAAGCGCGTCGATTTCACGTGAAATTTCTGCGGAAGAACGCTTGCGCGTTCCCTTAAAGAGCATGTGCTCGATGAAGTGGGAATACCCTGCCTGGCAAGTCTGCTCGTCCCGAGACCCGGTGTTAACCCACACGCCCACGGTAACCGACTTGAGCGTCGGCATCCGTTCGGTCACCACCCGCACCCCGTTGTCCAGAACGAGCTTGCGATACAAGACAGCTACCTGGCGGACGGATCAGGCGCACCGGCTGCGCTGGGAACCGGCATGGCTTCCTTCCGGCTGAGACGGATCTTTCCCTGCCGATCCACTTCCAGGACCTTCACCAGAATTTGATCGCCTTCCTTCACTTCATCGGATACCGCTTGAACTCGATGATGCGCCAATTGCGAAATATGCACCAGTCCGTCGGTTCCCGGCAAGACCTCGACAAACGCTCCGAAATCCATAATCTTCCGAACCGTGCCCATATAGATCTTCCCGATCTCGACTTCTTCAGTGATCCGGCTGATCATGTCTTTGGCCTTTTCGGCTGACGCTCCATCAACCGACGCGATCGTCACGGTTCCGCTGTCGTCAACGTTAATCTTGACCCCGCAATCCGCAATGATGCCGCGGATCGTTTTGCCGCCTGGACCAATGATCTCACGGATTTTGTCCTGCTTCACCTTCATCGTGAAAATTCGTGGCGCGTACGCTGACAACGTGGTCCTCGGCACGGGAAGCGCCTTCTCCATACAACTCAGAATGTGTAAACGGCCGGCTTTGGCTTGTTCCAAAGCCTGCTGCATCAAGGCCGATGTAATGCCACCGATCTTGATATCCATCTGTAAGGCGGTCACACCCTGCTTGGTGCCGCACACCTTGAAGTCCATATCACCAAGGTGGTCTTCCAGCCCGAGAATATCGGAAAGGATCATGACTCGATCGCCTTCCTTGATCAATCCCATCGCAATCCCGGCTACCGCCTTGGTGACCGGTACGCCGGCATCCATCAACGCAAGACTCCCGCCACAAACAGTCGCCATCGACGAGGATCCGTTGGACTCGAGGATGTCGGACACGATACGGAGCGTGTAGGGGAAAGCGTCCTTACTCGGAATCACCGGAGCCAATGCCCGCTCCGCCAATGCACCATGACCAACTTCCCGACGCCCCGGCGAACGAAGTGGTCGCGCCTCGCCCACGCTGAACGGCGGAAAATTGTAGTGGAGCATGAACGTCCGCATGTACTCCCCTTCCAACGCATCGATCCGCTGTTCGTCATCCGTGGTCCCCAACGTGACCACCGCTAAACTTTGAGTCTCGCCCCTGGTGAAGATCGCG
>JBGTMB010000021.1:0-13437 GCA_041743755.1 Nitrospiraceae bacterium
AATTATGAAGCTATTAAGCTTGCAGTTTTAGATATAAAAACACGCGATAATTTGTTAAATAAATCTGTTGAGTCTAGAAAATTAGAGCTGATAGAATACCTTTTGAAGTCATTTGCAAAAACCGGTTCAAACCTTCCTGTCTTGCACAATCCCAGGGTGAAGCCCCCGGCACCTGCAAATAGATCAATCACTCGTAGCTTTCTCTTCCCATAGACCGATGGACTTTCCGCAGCCGAGAACCCGTCATGGGCGGCTTTAGAAAATGAGTGCCGGAGTAAGGCATAGGCCTGCTCCGGATATCGACCTAATATCCGATCAATGTCCGGTGGGTTCGTGATTTGTTTTTTGACGCCAAGTTTCTTGGGCATCGTGGATTCTTTATGAAGGTTCAGGGCTAGAACCCTGACGAGAGGGAACTGAATGCATGGCAACAATATATTGAGTTGATTTCTCAAGTCAACCCCAATATATAGATGATGGTTTAGCTTAAGCGAAATGAGATATTTTCGAGATTTTCTCGGGAGTTCACGCTATATCATCGATATGCCACGAAGATCTAGACAAGGGGAACTCGAAACCATCCGAGCTAAACTGCTTGATCTTCTTGTCAACTTCAAGAAAGAGCTCCAGTCTCCTAATCTCCGTGCAAAAGTACAAGCCCTCATCCCTGCGTATCACCTTCTTCGAGATCTAGGCAGCTCTCTGATACCACGCGAACAAGCCGCCTCAGCACGAGATCGAATTATCTTCTACCTGAGGAAGTATCCACGATCCGTCGTTGAAGGCGACGAACTGATGGTTGTGTCCGGCATCGGGGAATGGGCGCGTCGTGTCAGAGAGCTTCGCGTCCAGTTCGGATGGTGGATTTATTCGGGTGTGACGTTTGGCGATATGGTCGAAGACGCCCGCAATACTGAGAATGAGTCTGAGATCGCTAGTCTGAAATCTGCTCTCGGCGTCGATCCGGCAAAAATCAAACCTGATCAGTACGTCTTAATGCGCCCTAATCAAGACCGCCAAGCCGCCTACCGCTGGAATGTGTTAAACGAAATCAGAAAAAGGAACGCCTCGGTGACAGACAAAATCATCGACTATTTCCGCAAAAACGTCGGGCAAGAGATAACAGGTGAAGAACTCAAGTATCTGGCCAAGGACAAGAAAGAATGGGCCCGTCGCGTACGTGAGTTGCGGACGGAACAGGGTTGGCCCATCGTCACCAAGAATAGCGGCCGTGATGATCTAGCTATTGGCGTCTATGTTCTAGAAGAAGACAGGCAGACCTACGAACACGACCGTTTGATTCCTGATCCCATTCGGGTTGCGGTTTTGCAGCGCGACGGGTTCAGGTGCATCGAATGTGGCTGGCACAGGGGCATGCTTTCACCGGACGATCCCAGAAAGATGCTTGAGCTCCACCACAAGCAGCATCACAAGGACAAAGGCGGAAACACCGTCGACAATCTCCTAACTCTCTGCAACGTCCATCACGACGAGCAACACCGAAAAACCCCTCGCTCGAAGTGAAAAGGCGTCCGAAGCCATTTCATGTCTGTGGATGATTTTTCCAGAGATTGCTGGACAAAGAAAATGTGCCGGGAATCTCTTCTCGCCGCACAGTCCACCGTTACTCTATCTTCTCCCCTGAGGACAGCCTAGAAGGTCTCCCACTGCGCACAACATTCTCACCCGCCCACCCACTGGTAGGTATCTTTTACCCGCCCTACCCTCCGATTGCTTCGCAATCGATTTCCCGAGACGTGCCATTTGCCCGGGCGAGGGCTTCCCGCGAACGCGCGTTTCGCGAACACAGAAGATCATCAGGCTCCATCCCCTCCCTGTCTGCGAGCAAGAAGGGCACTGGCCGCTCCTTCCCCATTCTTCTGAGCCCGCATCTTTCGTAAAGAATTGCGATTCGCTCACAGTCCGAGGGTCTGACTTATTGGAAGAGCTGCGAGACTGAGCTGTCCTTTGCGACCTTGGCGCAGTGTTTTACGAGCGGCGAGGGACGGTCCTGGATTCTTCCAGGACTTGAAGGTCGGTCCAACAGTAAGATCGGTTCGGGAAAGATCGACGGCGGTATTCGAAGGGCTTATGCCGCCACGCGTTTCTTCGACCCTCGCTTTGAGCGGGTCGTCAGACGTCGAGTCGCCTCGGACACTTCGAGGAGAGAGCGCAAGGCCGCGTTGACCGATGCGGAGTCGCGAAAAGCATCGGCGACGTCGGGCTCAAGCACTGCGACGTTTGCGCCTTCCTTAATAAGTCGTCGGTAGTACTTTCCTCGAACAGCCTTGGTGTAGTCGAAGGTATACTCTGCCCGCATGTCGTCTGACCGTGGTGGCCCTTTACGTTTCATGGCGTTTCCTCTCTCCCGCTGTTGCTCGGCGGGCACTGATGATTCTCACCGCAGCTCCTCGTTCCGTATGAGCCACAACCAGCAGCCGTTCTCGGGCGGAGTGACCGATCGTGAGACATCGCCGTTCACCTATGGAATGATCGGAGTCATCAACTGTTGCGGCCAGCGGATCATAGAACACGGTCACGGCTTCGTCGAATGAGACTCGGTGTTTCAGTAGATTGCGCCGTGCCTTGTCACGATCCCACTCGAATTGCATCTGCCCATTGTAAAGAACTGACTGAGAGCTGTCTATGAAGACAGCCGACAAGGTTGATCCCGTTACGTTGTCGGAGGCCGCACGTTGCGCGAGCATAGAAGATCATCAGGCCCCATCCCCTCAACCATCCCATCCGCCAACAGAGGCGCTTCCCAAAACGGCGGTACCGAGGTATCCTGCGCCAACTGTTCCTGAAGCGATGGTCGTGAGGGAAGACATGCAGCCCAAGGATCGCTACGACACTGCTGATCTTGACAAGAGCCAATTTGAGCCAGGCTCTCGCCGCCGCGTGCTGAAGAACCTGCTCGGCATCACTAGTAAGCGAGAGATGGATCAACTCGAAGGGCGCGAACAGATGCGCGCGCTCGAAGACGTGGCGGCATTCTACGATAAGGATCACCGGTTTACGGCAGCCGAGGTCTGTCGTATTCATCAAGTCTGGTTGGGCCGAATCTATTCCTGGGCAGGCCGTTACCGGCAAGTGAATGTAAAGAAAGATGAGTTCCCGTTTGCCGCGGCTGCGCAGATCCCGAAACTCATGACTGACTCAGAAGCAGGCTCGCTCAGAGGGCACACATCATGCCGCTTCACATCGATCGACAGACTTGCCGCGGCTCTGGCCGAGGTATACGTTGAACTGGTCCTCATCCATCCGTTCCGGGAAGGGAACGAAGAACCGCTCGAATTCTGGCTGTGCTCATGGGACTGCAGGCGGGGTTGCCCGCTCTCATGTTCGACAAGTTATCCGGGAGGAAACGGCGCCAGTATTTTGCGGCGGTGCAGGAGGGACTGGATCGCAATTACGATCCCATGACCACACTATTTACCGCCATGATCGAGAGGACCTTACAGGTTCACGAGAAAGCGTGAGGTGTTCTGAGGTGCTTGGTTCAGAGAGCAAGTCGGCGGGAGTGAGCTTTACACCCTCGACGTCCGTAGAGGTACACACGGTCATCTGGAACATTGCACGGCGTTTGGCAGGGTCAAAGAGATAGGGATTCGTCCTGGTCAGTGAGCGTTTCAGCATGGAGTCAGTATAGCAGAGTCAGTGAAAAGTTCGCGGGTTTCCTCACTCTGGCAGGTTGCAGGAAAACCATTTCGACATCAGAACGCCGATGGTCCGGATGCGTGGGACAACCGAAGAACCATTCCGGCAGGATGCTCAAAACGTTCGTCCAGCAAGGCCGCAGCCGATGAAAGCACCGGAGGCGTAGCCTCTGGGCTACGTTGAGGATGCTTTCGAGGTGAGAACGCTGCTGGCGAGCGTTTTCAACATCCTGTTATCGGATAGTCGGCTCCAAGCTCACCTTGGCCTTCATGGAGTTGGAAATCAGACAGTTCGCCTCGGCTTTCTCGATCAGCTCCTTCGCTTTGGCCGCATCGGCACTTGCCGGAAGCGTGATGGTCGGCTTCAAGGTAACGGCCGTGAACTGCAACTTCCCCTCGACCAGTTCCAGCTTTCCTTCCGCCGCGCTCTCGTAGGAGGTAAAAGCGAGACCTGCTCGCTCCGCCATTGCCAGGAAGGTCATCATCACGCAGGTATTGACAGAACCGACGAATAGATCCTCCGGCGACCAGATGCCTTCGTGCCCTTTGAACTCCGGCGGCGTCGCAACCTGGATATCCGGCTTCCCGGCACAGGAGACGACTCCCTTACGTTGCTCCGTCCATTTGACCGCGGTGTGATAGGTGTAGACTTTTGGTCTTGCATCCATAATTCCTTCCTCTCTTTCCTTGGTTCGCTCTCGGACCTTTCATCTCTGACTGTTCACCCTTCACGATTCACGTCTGAAAAATCGTCATGACTTACGAGCCGAAGTGCCAACAAGCTGGGGAAGATCGTACCGGAGCAGATCGCCGATGCGCTCGATAGTCACGTCCGCCGGCGGGTAATTCTTGAGCAGGTGAGGATCGTGCGCATAGTGCCCCTGCCGTGGGAACACGGTGGTCACCCGCGTGCCCCAGATCTTCTTGACCGCCGTGAGGATTCTGAGCTTGTCGTCAACCAGCACGTAGTGATCGCCCGGATACCGCCGCTCGACATCGTCGAGTTCTTGCTCTTTATGGATGTAGATCAGCACATGGCCATCCACAGCCTCGAAAAGACCGGATTGTTCGATTTTCCTCGGTTGGAACACCACGTCCCCATCCGACAAGATGACCGCCTTTCCCCATTGCTTCACATGCTCCACTGCATCGAGCGCGTTCGGAAATAATCGATTCGCAAATGGATAGTTCACCAGAAAATGAGAGACCGTCAATACTTGTGGGTCACGTGGATGTTCGACCCGAAAGCGCTGGAGCGCCCCCAAGTAGTCGGCATACCCGAGTTCTGTTCGCAACCGTTCAAAGATCGCCCAATAGTTTTCCTGACGTTCGTGCCCCACCGTCTGTTCAAGATGGCACTTGAGATCGGCCGTCACCCGATCATTGTCGAGAAGGGTGTTATCGACATCGAAGAGAAACACCACATTCGGTGTTGTCATGGGTACACCAACTGGCCTGAACGACATTCATGGATCTGCATGCCTCAGACTGTCCCACTCCATCGCCAGTTACGAACCTCCGGCATGTCTTCGCCATATTTGGCGATGTACTGTTTGTGCTCGAAGCGCTTGTCACGCAAGGCCTGTTTGGCATAGTCCGCACGGGAGCCATGCAGAGGGATTCGGTCGATGACGTCAGCGACTAGATGATATCGATCGAGATCGTTCATCACCACCATATCGAATGGGGTCGAGGTCGTTCCTTCTTCCTTGTACCCGCGCACGTGCAAGTTCTTGTGGTTGGTCCGCCGGTAGGTCAGGCGATGAATCAACCAGGGGTAGCCGTGAAAGGCGAAGATAATCGGCTTGTCCGTCGTGAATAGGGCATCGAAGTCCTTGTCGGGCAATCCGTTCGGATGCTCATTGGGCGGTTGCAGCTTCATGAGATCCACGACGTTGACCACGCGCACCTTGACATCAGGCAAATAGACCCGCAGCAACGACACGGCCGCCAGCGTTTCCAGCGTGGGCACATCGCCGCAGCAAGCCATCACGACATCCGGTTCGCTGTTCTTGTCGTTGCTCGCCCATTCCCAGATGCCGATGCCGGCAGCGCAATGCTTGAGCGCGTCGTCCATGCTGAGCCACTGAGGCGCCGGTTGTTTGCCCGCGACGATGACGTTCACGTGGTTGCGGCTGCGAAGACAGTGGTCGGTGACGGACAACAGGGTGTTCGCGTCCGGCGGGAGATAGACCCGGATCACCTCAGCCTTCTTATTGACGACGTGGTCGATGAAGCCAGGATCTTGATGACTGAACCCGTTGTGATCCTGCCGCCAAACGTGGGAGGACAAGAGATAATTCAGCGAGGCGATCGGTCTCCGCCAGGGAATGTGGCCGCAGACCTTCAGCCACTTGGCATGTTGATTGAACATCGAGTCGATGATGTGAATGAACGCCTCGTAGCAGGAAAAGAACCCGTGACGTCCGGTCAAAAGATACCCTTCCAGCCAGCCCTGGCACTGGTGCTCGCTGAGCATCTCCATGACCCGGCCATCCTGCGCGAGGTGGTCGTCGTAGGGATAGCGGTCCGCCATCCACGCGCGGTTGGTCACCTCCAACACATTCTGCCAGCGGTTTGAGTTGTTCTCATCCGGACTAAAGAGTCGAAAGTTCCGGCTCTCCATGTTCAGCTTCATCGTGTCCCTCAGGAATGTCCCCATGAGGCGGGTGGACTCGACATCAAGGGCGCCTGGTTTCGTGACCTTGACGGCATAGTCGCGGAAATCAGGCAGACGCAGGTCCCTGAGAAGGAGGCCGCCGTTCGCGTGGGGATTCGCACTCATGCGACGCGCTCCCTCGGGCGCCAGTTCGGCCAATGCAGGATTGAATCCTCCCGTCTTGGTAAACAGCTCCTCGGGTTTGTAGCTCTTCATCCACTGTTCGAGGATTTTGATGTGCCCCGGTTTGTCCATGTCGCCCATAGGTACTTGATGTGAGCGCCAGTAATCCTCGGTCCGCTTGCCGTCAACCTGCTTCGGGCCGGTCCAGCCTTTGGGTGTCCGGAGAACAATCATGGGCCAGAGCGGGCGCTTCTTGGCACCATCCCGGCTGGCGGCGGATTTGATACGCTGGATATCCCGCATAACAGTATCAAGCGTCGAGGCCATGAGCCGATGCATCTTCAGGGGATCGTGGCCTTCGACGAAATAGGGGCTGTAGCCGTAGCCGACCAATAGCGATTCCAGCTCCTCGTGACTGATACGGGCCAGGACCGTGGGACTCGCGATCTTGTAACCGTTCAGATGGAGAATAGGCAGGACGACGCCGTCAGTGACCGGGTTCAGAAATTTATTGGAATGCCAGCTCGTCGCGAGCGGGCCGGTTTCCGCTTCACCGTCGCCGATCACGCAGGCCGCGATCAAGTCTGGATTGTCGAATACGGCCCCGTATGCATGTGAGAGTGAATACCCCAATTCGCCGCCTTCGTGAATGGAGCCCGGCGTCTCCGGCGCCACGTGACTGGGAATGCCGCCCGGGAAGGAAAATTGCTTGAACAACCGTTTCATGCCCCGTTCGTCTTGCGAGACGGTCGGATAGACTTCGGTGTAGGTGCCTTCGAGATAGGTGTTCGCCACAATCCCAGGTCCGCCATGGCCGGGCCCTGCAATATAGACCATGTTGAGATCCTGTTCCTTGATGATGCGGTTCAGATGGACATAGATGAAGTTCAATCCCGGCGTCGTCCCCCAGTGACCGAGCAACCGCGGCTTGATATGGGCGCGCTTCAGCGGCTTCTTGAGCAAGGGATTGTCGTAGAGATAAATTTGACCGACGGACAAGTAATTAGCCGCACGCCAATAGGCATCGATCAGGGCTAATTCTTTCTTTCCAATTGAGGACTTCATGGCTATTACTCCTTAACTAACCCGCCAGCGTCGTGGCTGCACCCGTGAAGCGCATCTCGTGAAGCGTCGTTCGTTTCCGGATTCGGACGTTTCACGCTTCACCTTTCACGAACGACGAGGACCGCCTGTTCAGTATGCATTCGAACGTGGCGCGAGCGATCTCAAGCTCTTCATCGCCTCCCGCCACGTAACAGGCCAATGGTGTGCCCTCCTCGCTGATTTTTATTGCCTCGCCGGGAGCGATCTCTCTCGCCGCCTCATTGCGCATGGGATCGAGACGAAGCCCGCACCAGTCCATTTCATCACAGATCCGCGCACGGATGACCGCAGATCGCTCACCGATACCGCCGCCGAACACAATCGCATCGGCGCCTCCCAGCACAGCCAGGTATGCGCCGATGTACTTGCGCACGCGATAGCAAAACATGTCCAATGCCAGCGCGGCGCGTGAGTTCGGCTTACCTTCGGCTGCAATCAGCAGTTCGCGCATGTCGCGCGAGATACCCGACACCCCTAGAAGGCCCGAACGCTCATTCAAGAGACGTTCTACCTCATTGATCGACAGACCTTCCCTCCGAGCAAGATGCCCGATGACTGCTGGATCCAGGTCGCCCGATCTGGTCCCCATCACCAGACCTTCGAGCGGCGTAAATCCCATCGACGTATCTACCGAGCGTCCCCCATCGATCGCCGTCGCGGAGCAGCCATTGCCGAGTTGCAGCGTGATGAGTCGAAGTTGGGCGAGCGGACGGTTGACGGCTGCGGCACAGATACCGGCCAACGACGCATGGGCAATGCCGTGAAATCCGTAGCGATGGATGCCGTGCTTGCGGGCCAGATCGAGATCGATGGCATAGGTGGCTGCCCGCGGCGGGATCGAGCGGTGAAAGGCCGTATCGAATACGGCAACCATCGGGATGTCTAATCCCAGCACAGCGCGCGCACCCTCAATCGCAGCAATCGATCCAGGATTGTGGAGCGGCGCGAATTCGGCCAAACGGTCGATTGCAGCGACCACGTCGTCATCGATCACGACCGGCTCTCGAAATTGTTCCCCTCCATGCACCACTCGATGGCCAACCGCGTCAACGCGGAGATCTCGTCCATCAAGCCGGCTCGATTCCTCCAACATCTGCAGCATGCACCGGACCGCCTCAGCATGGGTCGAGACAGGGCCTGTCGTCTGGACCACCGTTTTCCCAGCGGGACGGAGCACCATTTTCGCCGCTGGCCCGATGTCTTCTATGGATCCTTCATACCGACTGCTCGCGGTGAAGCGGGCGGCTGTCTTCGGAGATTCGTCGAACTCGATGACCTTGAACTTCAAGGACGAACTTCCACTATTGATCGCTAACACATTCTTCATCGTCGTCGCAGAGCCTTCACCAGTTCCATAAGAAGAAATGGTAGCATGCCCATGGCTCCCATCAATACCCAGTCTTCGATCGGTAACGGGGCAATCTTGAAGATCGGCGCGGCCGCTGGAATGGTGAGCACCGCCACCTGCACAACCAGCGAGAGGAGGAAGGCCCACACCAGCGGACGGTTCGTCCAGACGCCCAACTGGAAGAGCGACAACCGTTCGCTCCGGCAGTTGAAGACATGCACCAGTTGTGCCACCACCAACACTGTAAAAGCCACCGTCCTGGCCTGATCGAGCTCTTGATGCAGACCATAGAGGCTATAGCTGAACGCGCCTAACGCAATCACCCCCAGCATCACCCCCTCTCCGCCGATAGCCAGTAATCGTCCGCCGTCCAGCAGCCGAGCGTCCGGGCGTCGAGGCGGACGCGTCATCAAATCGGACGCCTTGGGATCGACCGCCAGCGCCAAGGCCGGGATGCCGTCCGTCACGAGATTCATCCAGAGAATCTGAATCGGCAGGAGTGGAAGGGGCAGCCCCAGCAGCGCCGCAAACAGCATGACCAGCACTTCGCTCAGGTTGCACGACAGGAGGAAATGGACGGTCTTCCGAATGTTATCGAAGACCCCCCGGCCTTCTTCCACCGCCGCCGCGATTGAGGCAAAGTTGTCATCCGTCACCACCATGTCGGCGGCTTCTTTCGTCACATCGGTTCCAGTGATCCCCATCGCGATGCCGATATCCGCTGCCTTGATCGCAGGCGCATCGTTCACGCCGTCTCCCGTCATCGCCACAATCCCGCCTCGGCGTTTCCAGGCCTGGATGATACGTAACTTGTGTTCCGCCGAAACCCTTGCATAGACCGCCACCTGCTCCACAGTCTTGACCAATTCATCGTCGGACAAACGATCGAGTTCCATCCCGGACAAGGCTTCCACCTGGCTGTCCGCCCCGTAGAGCTCTCCCGCAATCGCCGCTGCGGTGTCCTTATGGTCCCCCGTGATCATCACCGTGCGTATGCCGGCGTCTCGGCATGCCTGAACGGCTGCCTTTGCTTCCGGCCGCAGCGGGTCCTTCATGGCTGCGAGCCCAAGAAACACCAGCTGGTTCTCCAACTCATCCGCGCGATAGGCGTCAGGCTCGCGTTCCAATCGCCGATGGGCCATCGCCAGCACCCGCAACGCTTGATGCGCGAACGCCGTATTCGCTTCAAGGGTGGCGGCACGAATGGATTCCGTGATCGGTTCAATCGTGCCGTCCATGGCCAAACGGTGTGTACAGTGCCGCAATAAGATATCCGGCGCGCCCTTGACGTACGCGACCGGTCCGTCCGGCGTCCGCCGTACGATCGTCATCATCTTGCGCTCCGGATCGAACGGCACCTCCCCGAGAAAGTCATAAGCTTTGGCGAGAGTCTCGATCCTAAGCGCCGCCTTCGCTGCCACGACGAGCAGGGCGCCTTCCGTCGGATCGCCGATCACCTGCCACGTTCCCTTCTCTTCTCGCAACGTCGCACCGTTGCACAGCACAGCAGCCGTCAGCAGATTGTGTAGGCCGGGCGGTAGGCGTGAGGGGTCAGGCGTAAGGGGTAAGGAGTGCTCAGGGAACGCCGCATCACGATTGACCGTTGACCATTGACTATTAACGTCTTCCCAAGTCGCCTCACCCTTCACGCCTGACGCCTCACGGATTTCCCCGACCGGCTCATACCCTTCGCCCGTGACCTCGAACACCAGGTCTCCGGCAAACAACCTCGTGACCGTCATTTCGTTCTTCGTGAGAGTGCCGGTCTTGTCCGTACAGATGACCGTTGCCGATCCGAGCGTCTCAACAGCGGGCAGTTTTCGAATCAGCGCATGCCGCTTCACCATGCGTGTGACCCCCAGCGCCAATGTAATCGTCACCACGGTGGGAAGGCCTTCCGGCACGGCCGCCACAGCCAGACTCACCGAGGTCATAAACATCGCCACCAGCGGCTCGCCGCGCAGATAGCCCAAAGCAAATACGACGGCGACCACAGCCAGCGCCAGCCACAAGAGGGTATAGCCGAATTGTTCGAGCCGGCGTTGCAGCGGGGTTTCTGCCCGTTCAGCTTCCGACTCCTTCTGCATCATCGCGGCGATCCGGCCCAGCTCCGTTCGGAGCGCCGTCGCGACGACCAGTGCGCGGGCCTTGCCTGAGACCGCGATGGTGCCCATGAATGCCATGTTGGTCCGGTCGGCTAATGACACGTCGAGCCTGTCGAGAGCGGTTGCCGCTTTTTGAACCGGCGTGGACTCGCCGGTCAGCGAAGCCTCTTGCACCTGAAAATTCGCAACATAGATGAGCCGAGTATCCGCCGGGATTCGGTCACCGGCTTCCAGAAGAATGACATCTCCGAGCACCAATTCGCGTGCGGGAATAGACCGAAGGACGCCGTCACGGAATACCCTGGCCGTCGCCACCGACATTTTCCGAAGCGCCGCCAAGGACCGCTCCGCCCGGAACTCCTGCACAAAGCCGAGCATGCCGTTGAGCAACACAATGGCCAAGATCGCCGCCGCATCGAGCCAGTCTTCTAATAGACCGGATATAACGGCGGCCCCGATCAGCACCCAGACAATGACGCTCGTGAACTGAGAAAGAAACAGCTTCACAAGTGACGGCGGGGGAGCTTCGGGCAATTCATTGAACCCCTCACTCTGTTGTCGACGGCCGGCTTCGTCCGCACCAAGCCCGGCTTCGGGATATGTGCGCAGGTCCAGCGCCAGCGCATCAGCCGATATTGCGTGCCAGGGCTTCACAGGGACCGCATCATTTCGTGGTTCCATCCCCCCCTCAATCCTTCATCGAAACAACAGCCACAAACCCAACACATAGCTGACGACCATCAGCAATCCATCCGGCTCCAACAGCATAAACCGTTTCTCGGCTCGATAGATAATCCCCATCAGTCCGATGTTCATCATCAGGATGGACCAGAGCGCGGTGAGGGCGTGGGCTGAACTCACGCTGTCCAGCAAGCCCCCGTCGCGATAGGCCAGATCGGCAAACAAGAACGCCGCCATGTTGAAGGCATTGCTCCCGAAGAGATTCCCCACGGCAAGATCGAACGCGCCCAATCGAACCGCGGAGATCGCCACCACCAGTTCCGGCAAGGAAGTCGTGATGGCGACTAACGACGTGCCGATAAACGTGGCGCTGGTGCCGGTCTCTTCGGCAATGCGCTCAGCGGACCAGGCTAGAAGGGGGGCGGCCACGAGCAAGGCCAGCGCGGCGAGTGAGAAGCCGGTGACGGCACTACGCAACTCAACCCGTCGGCTGACGGCCTCCTGTTTGACGAGAGTTTGTTCAACCAACACATCCTGTTCCCGCTGGCGACGCTCCATGTCCTCTTGCCGAAAAACGAGTCTCATCCCCAACACATATAGGAGAAAGAGCGTGAGACTCACAAGACCCACGCCGACATGGGTCACATTGACATTCAGCAGCACGAAGAACGCGGCAAGACCCGTCAACGCCATCGCCAGCGCGGCGGTGAGCGTGTGTCCCAGCGCGGCTTGTTGCCAGACTCTCTTCTGTCGATGGAGGAGATCGATCAGGCCGAGTGTCAGCATGTTGCTCATGCCTGCGCCGAAGAGATTGCCGGCCGCGAGATCCGGCGTGTTCAGCCAACCGGCGCTGACGGTCGTGAAGATTTACGGAAGCGAGGTCGCACCCGCCATCACAACGACGCCGATCCACAACCCACCCAAACCGGTGAGTTTCGCCATCTCATCGCCATAACGGGACAGTTTTGTTCCGGCATAGACGATCACCGCCGCACTCAGGAGAAAGATGACCCACGGCACCAGCCCTTCACCCCAGACCATCAACCTTCTCCTTTAACGACACGTCCGCCTGACAACCAACACCTAGCAAGGGACGTAGCGTGTGACCTTCCGCAACCCCTCCCCCTCAACAGGATACGCGTGCACTTGTCATCCCCACTACAAACCACAGACGAGCAGATCGGCGCATTACGCCATAACGAGTGTAAGAACCTGTTCAGCCAGGTAACGATTCACGATCGCAGGTTTCATCGTGAAGAACTCTCATCGTCATCGCTTCCACTCACATCAGGTTTCGCCCTCGAAGCTATGGCGCTGCAGGCGTCGCCTTGTGAGCACCCAACTCCAGGTTGGCATAGAGTACACGCAAGAGATGATCCCGCGTGATCATGCCGAGCAGCCGACCGTCTTGCGTGACGGGGACTTGGTTTACATCGTGCTGTTCCATGACTCTCAATACTTCCGTGATCGGCGTCTCAGGCGCCACTGCGCGCAGCCGATCGATTGGAGTCATCGCCTGCGCCACGATCTTCCTGGCCTCCTCCTCGGTGACCATACCTGGCGTGAACGCCACCATCTCCCTGTCCTGAATTTCGTGCTTCACGATCCAAACCCGCACCTCATCGATTCAAATTGTCTGAAACTCGCCGACGGCGAATCGCACCAGTTCCGGTCTGCTATAAAGGCCTAACTTCTCGGACAACCAGGCCCGATACGTTTCAACCGTCTTGACGCTCATGCGCAACTGCTCGGCGATCC
>JBGTMB010000022.1:0-3698 GCA_041743755.1 Nitrospiraceae bacterium
TATCCATCCCGACCAGGAATATATTGCCCGCCAAGAATCCGTAATGCACGGCGTTTCCGATTCCCTTCGCGACACAGATTTTGCCGGTGCTGTTATCGTCGTCCTGGTCCTGCAATAGATATATCTCGCGGGCATCGTGTCCTCGCCTACTCTGGAGTCCGCCGTGAATTCCGGCGAAATCCCACATGCGTATGGTGTAGTTTCCTGAAGGGAGAGTGAATCGGAGCGAGACCTTCGCTCCTACAGACACAGCACGGGCGACCTTGCACTAGGTGGGAGGTCGCCCGCGTGTGGCGCTTATGACGCCAAATCGACTATGTAGTTGTCCCGGCCCAGCGAGCACTGAGGCCCGCGCGACAGCTGGAGCATTGAGCCGCTAATCGGGGGAAAACGACATCATCCCAGGCGCTTGTGTTCCTCGCGCCAGCGTCGGGTTCTCCATGATGAGAACAGGCTCATACCTATTGGTCTTTAGTGCCGTGACGACACAGCCAGTGGAGAACCGGCTAGCACGACCGATCAGCAGCCCGCCCTCGAGTCGGCGGGCCTGAGTGGCCAGGTGGAGTCAGGTCATCCATCGCTACCCTCCTCTCGTGAGAAAGTCGGCGGGGGAACCCGTTAACAGTCGCGCGGCCTGTCCCGTTCCCCCTCATCGAGTGAATGAATGGGCCGTAGATTTCTCTTACGCCCATTAGAAAATTGTGTCAATGGGGAAAATAATTTCTGTGACGATGACGCCTCAGCATAAAACATACCAGCCACTCTCACGAGTCAGTACGTCGTATAAGGCAGCGGCATCGCTATTTTCCCCGTTGACATCAAATTGGCTCTGGGTAATAATCCGCCCTCCTCACCCTGTTCCCCAGTGGAATCTTCATGTCGCCTACGTCATCCGTGTTCAGCATTCTGTTGCTCAGTGGTGATCCGGACATCCAGAGCCAGTTCAAGCACACACTCAAGGACGCCTCTGTGACGTTCGCGAAATACGCGGCGACGCTGCCCAAGGACGTGACGAGTCGCACGTTTGATGCAGTCATCATCGAATCGAAGTCAGGCTCATCTACTGGAGCCACCCCCATACCAGCTCACGTCGATCTCACACAGACCGTGGCCATTATCGGTTCTCGGGCGGTGCTGAAACGCGCGTCCAAGTTTCTGCAAGTGATGGCGCGGCAGAAGGCTGCGGAAGTGAACGGACACGAAGCCCTCTCTCTTGAGGACTATCTCGAGTGGAAGATGGGGGATTTTGTAAAAGGAATGCGAAACGGTTCAGGGCGGAACCTGCACCCCATGTTGATCAGCGCCATTGAACGTCCCTTGATCACTAAAGCGCTTCAGGAAACCAACGGTAATCAGATTCAGGCGGCAGAACTCCTGGGGTTGAATCGCAATACTCTGAGGAAGAAGATCCATGACTTGCACATTCCTATGAAACGGAATCGGACTGCGAAGACCCGAGAGAGGTGAGGCGTCTGTGCCTGCCGCAGAAGGCCGGGTTTATATTGATGTAGTAGCGGCACACGTTGGTGGCAAAGAGTCGTATAGTTCAACTCAACCTGAGGAGGGACACGATGACGAAAGAAGAGCTGATTGCAAAGATGGCATCGTCTGCGGGGATTACGAAGGTCGCGGCGGGCACTGCGTTACAGGCCTTCACTGGAGCGGTGACCACGTCTCTGAAAAAGGGACAGCGCGTTTCACTGGTGAATTTTGGAACCTTTACGGTCGCCAAGCGGAAGGCCCGTCTCGGACGCAATCCAAGAACCGGCGAATCGCTTCGGATTCCCGCTGCCAAAGTCCCGAAGTTTTCGGCAGGGAAAAACTTGAAGTCAGCTGTTCGGTAACGTAGCACGATTGCCAGATCACGCATTTGGCAACCACAGATAAGAGGGCATACTCCATCTCCGGGGTATGTCCTCTTCTTTTTCGTTTCAGTATGACATTGCCTTGACCGGTGCGGTATCATGCGTATCTAAACGATACGTCGCTCGTGAAACGTGAAGCGTATTTTGCAGTAAGAGATGATGGCGTGTGCTTTACAAATGATGAACTGAAAGGGGGCGACCGGAATCGACGGGGATACTAACGTCAGCGGTGCATGTCGAGCTCTCGGGGTCTCGTAAATCCTCCGGGAAAATGTAACTGCCAATCAAGAACTGGCACTCGCAGCTTAATTAACTGCGACGTTCCTCCACCTGAGGCCCGCGGGGGTGGTCGGAGCGCGATACAGCGGGCTGGTCCGAGGCTGGTGCTCAGCGGCTGAGGACGAGACAATACTGGGCTAGCGGCCAGTCTAAGCTAGCCGGTGGGCGTGGGTGGCTGCGAAACTAAAACGATCGGCTACACATGTAGATCCGTTGTGCGGAAGGTCTTCGGACCCGGGTTCAACTCCCGGCGCCTCCACCAGTCGACAAGCGGGGAACGGGACATGTTCACCTGTTCCCCGCTCGTTCCTATGTGTTCGGTCTATTCCCGCCTCTCACCTCTTGAGCCGAATGAGGCCCTACGAAGGTTCAGGCTTTCATCGTCCCACCTCCCTCTAGATTTGTCGCTCTCTTTTTCGGTACGCTGATGGGGCTGCCGTGTGTCGTTGGAGACGTATTCTGCTACGCGTTGACTCAGGAGTAATCGGTATATGCGGGCTCGATGGATTGCGTTCGTGGTGGTGATCGGTCTGTTGCTATTGGAGTGTTCCATGGACCACGGCCGAGCCATGGCCAATGAGCTTCCCTCGCCCACAGTAGAGCCAGCTCCCGTCAAGCCTGAATCTAAGCCTGAGTCGGCTCCTGCGAAGCCGGAGCCTGCGCCTGTCAAGCCACGCTCAACAGGGAAAGATGCCAAGCCGGCGGAGAAAACGCGATCGTCAGCAAACGGGAATTCGACTACGAAGGCACCGGCACTGCTTCATCCCCCGGCCGCGTTGATAGGGAAGGACGGGGCTCCAATGGTACTCGTACCTGCCGGGGAGTTTACGATGGGAAGCGAGCAGGGCGATGACGACGAGCAGCCTGTTCATCGTGTCTTCATCGACAGTTTTTATCTGGATACGTTCGAAGTGACAAATGGGCGGTTTGCCAAGTTTGTCGAGGCGATTCAGAGCGAGCCGCCGTGGGGTTTTGCGGACCAAGAGACGCCGGTCGTTCATGCGGAACAGCCGGTGCGTTGGGTGAATTGGCTGGAGGCAACAGGCTATTGTCTGTGGGCAGGGAAACGGTTGCCGACCGAGGCCGAGTGGGAGAAGGCGGCGCGAGGAACGGATGGCCGGATCTATCCGTGGGGCAACGAGCCTCCGACGCCGACGCAGGCGGTCTTTGGATTGAAAGAAGGGGCCGAGACGGTCTCACCAATCGGCAATCGAGACCCGGGGCGGAGCCCCTATGGCATCCATGACCTGGCCGGGAATCTCTATGAATGGGTGGCCGACTGGTACGACGAAGCCGTCTACACACCCAATCCAACCATTGATCCACGGGGCCCAGCTGAGGGTACCTTGAAGGTTCAGCGGGGCGGGTCGTATCTCAATAATCCTTACCGGCTCCGCGCCTCGTTTCGCACGAAGAGCGATCCGACCGAGCATGCGCCGAACGTTGGGTTTCGTTGTGCCCAAGATGTGCCAACCCTGCCGTAGGCCCTACGGCTACCGGGCAGACTTGCTCGCGCGTGTCGGGGGGGGGCTCGCCGGCTGCCCGGCCAGGACG
>JBGTMB010000023.1:0-4209 GCA_041743755.1 Nitrospiraceae bacterium
CTCGGCCAGGTGTATGAGTCGGAGCAGCGGTTGGATGAAGCGCTGTCATTCACGAGACGCGCGATTTTTTCTGCCCAATCGGTCGATGCGCCGGAATCGTTATACCGCTGGCAATGGCAACTCGGACGCCAGCTGGCTGCCACGGGAAAGCTCGACGAGGCGATCACATCTTATCGGCAAGCGACCGTCACCCTCCAGCCCATCAGGCCGGCAGTGGCCGTCGCCGGTGCAGAATCCTCTTGGTTGGACGAAGACCCCATACGACCCCTGTTCTTTGAGCAGGCAGACCTCCTCCTCCAACGAGCCTCATTGACTGAAGAACAGCCGGCAGCTACACAAGACCTCTTGGCCGCTCGCGATGCGATCGAAGCCTATAAGGCCGCCGAGCTGCGAGACTACTTCAAAGACGAATGCGTCGATGCGCTGCAGGCCCGGCTCACAAAGTTCGACCGCCTGGCCGCGAACACGGCCGTCATCTATCCCATTCTGTTCCCGACACGAATGGAATTGCTGGTGAGCCTCCCGTCAGGCATAACGCGCATCGCGGTTCCAATTGGCGCAGAGGCGCTGACGAAGGAAGTCCGACTGTTTCGGCGTACTGTCGAGAAACGCACCACGCGCGAATACCTCCCGCATGCACAACAGTTGTACGACTGGCTCGTCCGCCCGCTGGAACCGGAGTTCGCAAAGCAGCAGATTACGACCTTAGTGTTTGTGCCAGACAGCGCGCTTCGAACGATCCCCATGGCTGCGCTTCACGACGGCTCGACGTTTCTCGTCAACAAGTATGCCGTGGCACTGACCCCCGGAATTACGCTGACAGACCCGCGCCCATTGAACCGTGAGAAGGTACGCTTTCTGACCGTCGGACTTACGAAAGCCGTGCAGGGATTTCCTTCCCTCCCCTATGTAGCTGAGGAAGTCGAGACCATTCGCTCGCTGTTTTCAGCGGATCAACTGATGAACCAGGACTTTCGCGTGCGACGGTTGGAACAGGAGTTGCGAGATGGGCGGTATGGGATCTTGCATATCGCCACGCACGGGAAGTTCTCGACCAGCGTGAACGATTCGTTTCTCCTGACGTTCGATGAGAAGCTGACCATGAGCACCTTGGATCAATTGATCGGTCTGTTCCGGTTCCGCGAGAACCCGCTCGAACTCCTGACGCTCAGCGCCTGTCAAACGGGAGTGGGAGATGATCGTGCAGCCCTGGGTCTCGCCGGCGTCGCCATCAAGGCGGGTGCGCGAAGCGCGTTAGCCACTCTGTGGTTCATCAATGATGAGGCTTCCGCTGAGCTGGTCTCTGAGTTCTATAGACAACTGCGAAACCCCAAGCTGTCGAAGGCACAAGCTTTGCAGCTAGCACAGCAGAAGCTGTTATCAGATCGGGTCTATGAACATCCAGCCTACTGGTCGCCTTTTCTGTTGCTGAACAATTGGTTGTGATTAATGAGCGAGACAGGCAAGACGTGCGCGACAAGAAGGCCGAAGGCTGAGGGCTTTTAGGGTGGAGATTGATTCGTGCCTTGCGAGATGATTGTTTATAGCCTTCGGCCTTCAGCCTGAACACCTGAGGAGGATCCTGTATGAAAACATCGGCAATGACATATAGTGCACTGGTCCTCATGCTCAGCTTGCCTGGCTTTAGTTCGGAAGTGGGCGCAGCACCTGCTACCGACCAAGGGAACCAGGCGTCAGCCGGCAAATTGGAAGAATCGCCGTTGCCGATCTATATCCCTCGGAATAAGAATAAGATGATGCCCCGGGCACGAGTCGGTGGAAGCTTGCGAGGGACAGAAGGAAAGGACCCTGAGATCGTGGCCCTCGTTCCCGACCACGTCGGCTTGACGGTAAAACAGGCGCCTTCCCTCAACTGGTTCCTCTCCAAGCCGACGTCCTTGCCTATACGATTTACACTCATCGACATTCGAACGGTGAAGCCGCTGCATGAAGGCACGATTCCCACACCGAGTCAGGCCGGCGTTCAATCCCTTGATCTCAAAGATTTTGGTCTGTCACTCGAACCTGATGTGCAATATCGCTGGTACATCTCCGCGATTCGCAATCCAGACTCACCATCACAGGATATCGTAGCCGGCGGCATGATCGAGCGCTGTGAATTCAGCACATGCCTGGTGGAGATGGAGGTCGATTTGAGCTGTGACCGGCCAAGCGTAATGCGGAATGCCGTACGCGGGTTTTGGTACGACGCCATATCCTGTCTGGGCGATCTCATCAAGGCCGATCCTCACAATGCGTCTTTGCGACGCGATCGCGCAGCCTTGCTGAAACAGGTCGGCCTCAACGGCGTGGCAGAGTGGGATCTCCTGTCGGCTTCGCCCCTGAAGTAACCGCGCGATACGCGCGGTTCGAAGTTCTGAGTTATGAGTTCTGAGTTTTCACCAACCAGAACTTCCCCGCCAGCTTTTCCGGCCAACTCAGAACTCAGAACTTCCCTGGCCGCGCTGCCATGATGTTATCAATTTAGATTCAGTACTGAATCGTTTTCGATTCATGCGTCTCCCCCTCCAGCCTCTTCATACCCGCGGCTGCTGATACATAATTCTCTGAAAAACCATAGACTACGACAAAGCACAGGCCCATTTCAGGCTAGGCACGCTGCTTGCTGTGGATAAAGGTACAAGTGCAGCAGAAGGATGTATGGAGAGTCTGATCTCATTTGTCGATGAAGGGAAACACCACCATGATACAGGAATTAATTAGAGATACCGTCATGATACAGGAGTTGTTTGAGGTGTTGTTCATAGGACTGTTCGGGGTCTTCGTGGTGACGGTGATCAAGGCGCTTGGCTTTGGCGATGACCATCATGTCGACGACGAGTGGTACGGAAGCCCCTCGTCAGACTCCCGTGACGGGAAGGAACAACACGAACGCTCATCCCGGCAATCAAAGGCTGCGTAGGCGTACTTGCAGCCCATCGAGAAAACTAAACGAAAATGGCCTACTCAGCAAGAGGGTCGGCACGCCGCCCAAAGGCTCCGACCGACGGGTCGGATGACGTCGCAGATATTCATGAATAATCCGGGCAATCGATCGATCCAGGGAGACTCAGCCATGACACAGGGAATCATTGGGGCCATGTTGCTTATGGGGCTGGTGGGCCTTGAAGTCTGCCAGTGGCGGATAGGGGTCCCATTGGTCATTGTATGGGTATTGCTCATGGGGCTGGGGGGGCTCCTCTGGGCGATGCTCGATTTCTTTGGTGACGACCATCATGCCGACGACAAGCAGCAAGGAAACGCCTGGCCGGACCACCATGACGGAGAGGAACCACACGAAGGCTCATCCCCACAATCAAAGGCCGACGTAGGCGTGCTTGCAGTCCGCCGAGAAGGCTGATCGGGAAAAGGCCCCCCCCGGGCGAGAGGATTAGATGACATCGCAGATATTCATGAATAATCCGATCTCATCCATCGATGAAGAAAGACGTCAGCCATGACACTGGGGATCATTGAGGGCGTGTTGTTTCTGGGAATGGTGGGGCTCATCTGGGTGATGCTCGACATCTTTGCCGGCAACCATCATGCCGACGACAAGCGGCAAGAAAGCGTCTCGCCAGACTACCACACTAGCATCCACGGGCTAGTGCTGCCGTCTCCCGCTTCACAGAAACCAGAGATAATAGTTTCTCTGCCCGTAGTGCTCATCGAGCGTCTTCGAAACGCTACGTACTGGACGGGAGATCCTCCCCTTGTGGACCTGGTAGCCGAAGCGATTGAAGATATCGTGACCCAGATGGAGGAGATCAACGGAGAAGCCTTTCCCCAAACTGTATCTCCTCTCAAGCAAGAGGCGATGACAAGGAGAGCGCTCTCCGGTCCGCTCCGCTAGCCTGCTTGCTCATGACGGTTAGGAGTGCCCCCTGCGTGGGGATTGTACAAGGGGGCTCTGGCCCCCTGTAGGAGTAAGCGAGGCAGGCTTCAGAGCCAAGCTTATGACGGGGTGGGAGGCCGGCTTGATCCAGTGTAGTGACCGACCGAGCGGTGAACCCGCGTGGCTGGATGCTGCGTCAGCCATGTTCAGATGCAACGTTACCTCGCTAGCCGGACAGTTCCTTCCTCTTTCGGGCCCTCCTCCAGTACGCATGATTGTGATACATTCCCCCTCGCCCATCACGCCCTCCCCCTCTCAGATCCACATGGTTTCTGAAGGATACAGATGACACGGCTCACAGTCCTTCAAAAATC
>JBGTMB010000024.1:0-3876 GCA_041743755.1 Nitrospiraceae bacterium
GTGCAATGCTCTGTGACCTACAACGCCGGACCATTCCAGGGCCAGGGCACCGTGTGGAATCTGTCTTGTACCGGATGGCGTCTCTCCGGAGATCTGCCCATGCGACCTGGAGAAACGCTCTCACTCACCGTCACGCTCCCAAATGAGCAGCACATCCTCATTCCCCAAGCCGTTGTCCGGTGGTCACGGGGCCAGGAGTTTGCCGTGGAGAATCTAGCGATTGAGCCACACACACAGGCTCGGCTTCAGCATTATGTGAAGTGGTTGGTGCTGGAACCACACGAGATCGGTCCATGAGTGAGGGGGCCCTATGTTGTTACGATTCACCATCGCTCTCGTCTACTCGATGATCTCTCTTGCAGGGCTACAAGACGGTCTCGTAACGGTCTCGTTCGCAAAGGAGCAACAGATGCCTGACCAACCTGGGCTCACACCCTACACGCCGACCAAAATTGAATGGTTGGCATTAACGGTGAACACCCAGCTTCAGTATGAGCGACATGCGAGCGATCCCTATGAGCTGTACGTGGTTCAGGCGGATCACGACACCTTGCAGATCTTCATCCAGTATCTACCCGCCGTATACCCCCGGCCGTGCGCCGGCGATCCCCGCCCATTCCCTACCGGCGACCCCGAGACTATGAAACATAAAATTAAGGCAGCTAGGGAAAAGATCATGACTACGGCAAAACGCTATGGGTGGGACACATGGGTGAAGATTCAGGAGCCGGTCGAATCGCCTCCGCCCTTACAAAAGAAATGACACTGGAGTGCACGAGCGAGCGCGCCCGACTGTCCCTTGAAAAGTGACGTCTTGAGGTGATCTGGATTTATAGTTTTTGTTATGTTGTCGCTTCCAATGCGCGGCTTAGCTCGAAGAATGTGCCGCGCCAGGAAACGATTGCATATTGAGCAGTCGGAAATCCGGGATGTGCTCTGGATGCGGAATGAATGCCATCTCCGCAACGGCCATTTCGCCCCGTTCGCTGGTCGCCATGATTTTCATCTCATATGTGTCCACGGGAATACGGCAATGGAGGTCTTCCGGCACTGACGTGAGGCGAAGAAATGACGATCCGTCATGACCTAAAAAGAGACTGAATACATCGACAAACACGGCATCCAGATATTGCGGGTCTTTGGTGGGATGAATATTGAAGTTCGTCGATCCGACCCGGTCATGCCTCAGCTTCAGATGACTGCCAACAGCAGAAACATTCGGCGGCTTCTTTTCCAGCGACATCAGTTTCACTTCTACATTTCTGAGGGGCAGATCGTCACGATTGATCAAGGCGATACGATAGGTGTACAGTTTTCCTCCGGCCTGTAGAGTCCGAGACTGATCGATGCCTGGATCCGCCTGCACCCAGGGCTCTCCCTCGCAAATCATCACAGACAATTTGCCATGTTTTAAATTCGGCCGCAGGTATAAATGAACCGCCCATACACAGAACCCTGCAAACGCAATCCAATATATCCATGAATCGATGGACTTATCCGCCAGCCATGAGGGGACGCCCTCAATGCCGAAATACAGGAACCAGGCTTCCACATTGGAACGGGCGTGCCGAGGGGTGACGGTCGACAGCAACATGAGCAACCCGCACAGCAAATTTGGGACTGATAGAAGAACCCATTTCCAGTACACTCGCATGGCACGCTCCCTTGGATTACGCCAAGAGTAGGCGGTTTCTTTGAAGGTGGCAAGTCAAACACCATTGCCCGACGCAGAGGCCACGACCGTATCAGAAATGACACGACGACTCGGAGAGCTTATGGCACGGAAGCCCGGTGATCGTCGCGGGAATGACCGTCTCGAATCCGCCCGTGGTGACGACCAAGGTAGAAACCATTCGCAAGCCACAGGACAGCAATCGGGACGGCGGCGAACGCCGTTTCGCCGATGGTGAGGCCCGCCGATTGCAGCGCATTGGAGAACCAACTACTCGCCATGTCGCCACCGCGGTGCACGACCGTGTGGATCACGTTCTTCGCCTGATATTTTTCTTCCTTCGACACGACCGTGAACAACGTTTCCCGAGTCGGCTTGGCAATCGCAAACTCCCCGGCTCGCCGCAGGACACCGAAGACAACCAGCACGGCTAGAATCGGCGCCAGGCCGAAGACGGAGAACCCGACGACGTTGAACGCCGGGACAAGGACAAGCATCGCCGTCACTCCGAGTCCCGCAAGCAATCGTGCTGTCAGAAAAATCTGCGTGAGGACCATCAGACCGTTCACGGCGAAATCGACCCAGGCGAACAGCTGGGTGCGCTTCTCAGCGCTGCCCATCATTTGAGGCACGAGTACCATCTGCTGGCTGTACAGCGTTGTCGAGAGCACGGAATAACAGGCCAAATAGAGGCAGATACCCAACAAATAAGAATGATGATGGAGTGAGCGGCATCATTCGGGTAGATTCGAATGCGGCGACTATACAGGAAGCGTTTGTTGGAAGCTACTTAGGTGTTAGGTGCTGGAGGAAAGAAGAGGCCTCGTCATCCGGCAAGACACAAAGAAAGAGATACGGACGGTGCATCTCCTCCTGGCAGAAGCAGACGGTCATGTCATGAATTCTTCGACACGGCTTTTGAGCATGAAAAATGCCCGGTCAAAAGCCTCGTCGATCTCGGCCTCTGATCCAGTGACTTTGGCCGGGTCAGGCGTGTTCCAATGCAGCTTCCTGGGGTTGCCTGGAAAACGTGGGCAGCTTTCGCCTGCAGCTTGATCGCAAACCGTGATGACCAGATCGAACGATTGTGCGGCACACTCATCCCATGACTTGCTGCGTGGCTGTCCGGGATCGATGCCATGCCGCTGCAGCGTCTCGATCGATTTCGGATGAACATAGCCGGCCGGAACACTTCCAGCGCTCCATGCCTGATAACAGCCACGGCCGAGATCATTGATCAGTGCTTCAGCCATCACGGAGCGACAAGAATTACCCGTGCACAGTACCAGCACGTTGAGCACATCAAACTTCATCAGCCGCAGCACCCTGCGGTTTTTTCAGAAGGTGCACAGCAATCAGGTTCTCCCATCGTCTCCGGCGTACAGCAGGCACTTTCAGTCTGATCGAGCTGATCGGAAAATAGCTGAGCGTCCTCCATCGTCAGGTACGCTTCCCACGGAATGCCGGCGGGATCTTGTATCCAGGATTTGTCCGACCGGGCGTAACAGCAGACCGTTTCGCCTTCCTCGACAATGGCCATGTCCCCGGCCTTGAGGCGCTCGCGCAACTCCGTCAGTTCGCTCTCTTCCTCGACCTGGATGCCTAGGTGATCGATCCCATTTTTTTTCGCACGCGTGGATATCGCGAAGTTCACGCGGGGATCTTCCAGCAACCATTTGGCGTAGTCAGTCTTCCTTTTCACCGGCTCCGCGCCGAACAGCGCACTATAAAAGCGGATCGACTCATCGAGTTGTTCTACCCCGACATGGATATGGAATCGTTTCATGATAGGTTCTCCTTTGGTTCGCAACAGTGTGACAGTTCTATGATCGAACATTTCCGCTTTGTATCGCTGCGGATACTGGCAAATTCGACGCGGCAACAGTCCTTGACCATGTAACGGATCAGACCTGAAAAAAACTCGAAATCAGCACGATAGATCACCGATCTCCCTTCCCGGCGAGACACGACGAGGCCCGCATGGCTCATGTGCGACAGATGGAACGACAGCGTATTGTGAGGAATATGTAACGACTCGCTCAGCGTACCAGCCGGCGCACCGGCAGGGCCATATTCGACCAGCAACCGATACACCCGTAGGCGGGTGTCTTGCGACAGCGAGTCGAAGGCAGCGAGAGCGTCTTTAATATCCATATGTCTAGAATACTCGACATATTATGCATAGTCAACCGTCATCTTTCTCG
>JBGTMB010000025.1:0-7971 GCA_041743755.1 Nitrospiraceae bacterium
AGGCGGAATGGCCGATTTCGATAGGTACCGTCAGCATAGTTACGGTCTCGGGTGACGCCGGGAACGTCGTCTACGATAGCCGTTCGCCTGCCGAGCATGCGATTAAAGAGTGTCGACTTGCCGACGTTGGGGCGACCGATAATGGCCACAATGGGGGGGCGAGCCGTTGAGACTGACGGCGCCGGTGCTGTCTGTATGGGGGTGTTCTTGGTGCGTGGCATGGGAGATTATAGATCGACCGTAACATAAGAATTTTGGCAAACACAACCAGCTCGTCTTCTCAGTCGATCTCCGATATACTTTCCCAATGACGCAGCACACAGCACGCAGCCCTCAGCACTTGATCAGTTGGGACGAGATCGACGATGTCCTGCTCGATATGGACGGGACACTGCTCGATCGCCATTTCGACAATTTCTTTTTTGAAGAGGAGTTGCCGCGTCGTTATGCCGCGCTCCACGGCCTGCAGCTCGAAGAGTCTCGCGACACCCTCATGGCGATGTATCGCTCGGTTGAAGGTGAATTAGCCTGGACCGATCTGCATTATTGGACGCAGCGGGTGGGAATCGATGTGGTGGCATTGCATCGTGAGTTAGATCACATGATCGGGTTCCTACCGGGGGCGGAAGAATTCTTGCAATATCTTCGCCAGCTTGGGAAGCGTGTGACGATTGTCACCAATGCACATGAGGCAGGTGTGTCGGTGAAGACGGCTAAGACCGGACTCGATCAGCATGTGGATCGAATCGTCAACGCGTTTGAAGTAGGGTTTCTAAAAATGCGACCGGAGTATTGGCCTCATTGTCAGCGATTACTGGGATTCGATCCGACACGATCTCTCTTTATGGATGATGATGAGGGCTGTCTGATCGCCGCACAACAATTCGGCGTCGCCCACCTCATTCATAGCGCCAAGTCGAGCTCTCAGCTGCCTCCTGCTCCGCTCGCTCAGTTTGTTTCGGTCACCGGTTTTTTGTCACTCCTCAACGGACGGCCCGTGACCTAGTCTTGTCCTGTTACTGCACCCCCTCTGTACATTTCGCCGGCGATTCTGGGCACGTTCTGCATGTGGAACCGATCGAGAGTCATGATCTTCAAGCCGGCCTGGATGATGAGTTGATCGATTCGTCGGTTCAGGTTGCAGCCACAGCCGATGATGTTCTGAATGGGATTCAGCCGATCCTGCCAGGCTGCGACGCTCTCGTCCTCGCTCCGGCCATGCTCTAGAAACAGAAACACTCCATCAGGCTTGAGGACTCGACGAACCTCTCGAAGTGCCTTGACCGGATCGAGAATCGTGCAGAGAGTCCAGGTACTGACGGCGAAATCAAAGGATCGGGGGGCATAGGGCAATGATTCAGCGGTGATATGTTGGATGCGAATGGGAAAGGACTGGCTGGCGCTTCGCTCCGTGACGATCTTGGGAAGAAGATTCGCTGGATCGACGGCATGGAGCTGGGTAACGGTCTTGGGGTAGTGCGGCAGGTTCAGTCCGGTTCCAATTCCCAGTTCCAGCACTTCACCGTGGACCTGAGCGAGTAATTCCATGCGCAAGCGATGGAATTCTTCTCCCGCCATGACCCAGTTCATCAGGCGGGGAAAGATATGATAACGATAGAGTCCCATTGCCGCGCATAGTATAGCAAAGGCCTCGTAGGGCAGGGCGGTGAAATCTTGTGACCACGAGGGGGCTATGCTAGAGTCCGTTCTCTTTTTTAAGGTGAGAGCGATTCATTGCCAACATGAGCAAGACATACGATCATCAGGCCCTTGAAGTGAAGTGGCAGGCCTATTGGGAGCAGCACCGGACCTTTCGCGTGGCTGACGACCGGGCTCAGCCAAAATTTTACTGCCTCGACATGTTTCCCTATCCATCCGGCTCGGGCCTCCACGTCGGTCATCTTGAAGGCTATACAGCCACGGATATTGTGTCTCGCTACAAACGCATGAAGGGCTTCAATGTCCTACATCCGATGGGATGGGATGCATTCGGGCTTCCTGCCGAACAGTATGCCGTGAAGACCGGGATCCATCCGGTTATCACGACCGCTGAGAACATTGCGACCTTCAAGCGCCAGATGAAACGTGTCGGGCTCTCCTATGACTGGGAGCGCGAGATCAGCACGATCGATCCTGCCTATTATCGTTGGACACAGTGGATCTTCTTGAAACTATTCGAGCGAGGACTGGCCTATGTGGCGGAAGTGCCGGTGAACTGGTGCCCTGCTCTGGGGACGGTGCTCGCGAATGAAGAAATTATCGACGGCAAGAGCGAAGTCGGCGGGTTCGATGTGGTGCGCAAACCGATGCGCCAATGGGTGTTGAAGATTACCGCCTATGCCGATCGGCTGCTCGAAGACTTGAAGCTGGTCGAATGGCCGGCCAGCACATTGGAGATGCAGAAAAACTGGATCGGCCGATCGATCGGTGCGGAAGTCGAGTTCGATTTGGTCGGCGCTCCCGGTTCGGTTCGGATTTTTACCACGAGACCCGATACCTTGTTCGGCGCGACCTATATGGTGCTGGCTCCGGAGCATCCGTTAGTTGCGGTCGTCACGACCGCAGACCGCCGCACTGAGGTCACCGCCTATCGTGAGGCAGCGGCCAGAAAAAGCGACCTTCAACGGCAAGAGCTTGAAAAAGAAAAGACCGGAGTCTTCACCGGCGGCTATGCGGTAAATCCGGTGAATAGGGAACCACAGCCCATTTGGATTGCTGATTACGTCTTGATGGGGTATGGGACCGGGGCCATCATGGCTGTGCCTGCGCACGACGAGCGCGACTGGGCCTTTGCGAAGACCTATGGTTTACCGATCCGCGAAGTGATCGCAGGCGGTCAGGTTGAGCGAGAGGCTTTCGTTGTGACCGATAAGGGGACGGTCATCAATTCCATGACGCCGGATAGAAACTTTTCTATTGATGGGCTGACGCCGGGCGATGCCATTCCGAAGATCACGGCCTGGTTAGAATCGCAGGGCAAGGGTCGTAAGGCCGTGAACTATAAATTGCGGGATTGGCTCTTTGCGCGCCAGCGGTATTGGGGCGAGCCCTTTCCGATTGTGTGGGTGGATGGCCAGGCCCTTCCGCTTCCCGAAGAGCACCTACCGATATTGTTGCCTGAGACCAACAACTTCAAACCGTCCGGGAGTGGCGAAAGCCCACTCGCAAATTTGACCGATTGGCTGACGACCACCGACCCGATCAGCGGAGCAGCAGCGCGCCGTGAAACCAACACGATGCCTCAGTGGGCCGGCTCATGCTGGTATTATCTGCGATTTATCGATCCAAAGAATCCTGCTCAGCTTGTCGATCCGGTAAAAGAGAGTTACTGGATGCCGGTGGATCTCTACATTGGTGGCAGCGAACATGCCGTGCTGCATTTGCTCTATGCGCGGTTTTGGCACAAGGTG
Source organism: Nitrospiraceae bacterium (assembly GCA_041743755.1). Taxonomy (GTDB): domain Bacteria; phylum Nitrospirota; class Nitrospiria; order Nitrospirales; family Nitrospiraceae; genus Palsa-1315. The sequence continues at coordinate 3,411 of JBGTMB010000025.1, forward strand.
TTGTTCGATATCGGAGTCGTCAGCACGCCGGAGCCATTCAAAAAGCTGGTGCATCAGGGGATGGTCCTGGGGGAAGACAACCAGAAGATGTCGAAATCCCGCGGCAATGTCGTGAATCCCGATGAGATGATGGACCAGTTCGGGGCCGATGCGGTGCGGCTCTACGAAATGTTCATGGGTCCGCTGGAAGCCGTGAAGCCTTGGAGTACGAGGGGTGTGGAAGGGGTCACGCGGTTTCTCGAACGGGTGTGGCGGCTCATGGTGAATGATGAGGGCCGATTGTCGAGTGCCGTGATGGACACAGTTCCTACGCTCGAACACCAACGTGTGCTCCACCAGACGATCAAGAAGGTGACCGAGGACATCGAAGGATTGCGCTTCAATACGGCGATCTCCCAGATGATGGTGTTTACGAACGAGATGACGAAAGCCGAGCAGCGCTCACGGGCCTTGCTTGAGCCTTTCGTTCTTCTTCTGGCGCCCTTTGCGCCGCATCTGACGGAGGAATTGTGGGAGGTGCTGGGTCATCGACCGAGCGTCTCTCAGCAGCGTTGGCCGATCTTCGATCCGGCCATGATCGTCAGCGATCGGTTGACCATTCCGATCCAGGTAAATGGAAAGTTGCGGGCCAAACTCGACGTGGGCGCCGACGCCACTCCCGAACAGATCAAAGAACTGGCTCGTGCGCAAGTTGCGGAGTGGCTGCAGGGCAAGGAGATCACAAAATTGATCTATGTGGAGAAAAAGCTCATAAACTTCGTTGTCTAAAGAGGTGCTGAGTGCTGAGTGCTGAGATTAAGGAGAGTGCGACTCAAGACCGGAAGGTGTACCGCCTTTTCACGCTCAGCGCTCACGTCTCAGCACTCTGCCTGTTCCTTGTGCTTCTAGGGGCCTGCGGTTATCAATTTCGTGTGGAGGGGGCTGGGCCCACGATTGGGGGAGCGGCCACGGCATCCTCGTCCACGTCACCGCCACCACGGCTGGTCGTCCGGACGTTGGAAAACCGAACGTTTGAGCCGAATTTAGAAACCCGCTATACGAACTATCTGCGGCATGAATTTTCCTCGGGCAGTGGAGCCCAAGTTGTTGCAGATTCTGAGGCAGCTGATCTGGTGCTGTCCGGGCAAATTCTTTCGGTTCTTCTTCCAACGCTCAGTTTCACTCAGACCACCACGCTCGAAAGTCGCGCAGAGGTGGTTGTGATCGTGAAGGTGGAGGAGACCAGGACTCAACGTGTCGTGTGGACCCAAGTAGCGAAGGGCGCGTCGGAGTTCTACGTGACGCCGGACTTGCAATTTAACCGCGTTCTACAGAACCGGGCCTTGGAGCAAGCCGGGCGCTTCGTTGCCGAGGATTTAGCCTCCCGCTTTCTGCTTCAATTGGAATCGGGAGAGCTGACAAAGCCACCTGCACGTCAGGCATCGGACAACGTGGACAACCTCATCAAATAATAGGATATCTCCTATGGCATCCGCGCTCTCTCATGCTCAGCTCAATGCGCAGCTTGCGCAAGGCACGGTCGCGCCGCTCTATGCGGTGGTCGGTGAGGAAGATTTACTGCGCGATATGGCCCTCGGCGCGCTGAAGTCCGCGTTGTTGGGCGACGGTGAGAGCGATTTTAATTGCGATCTGTTCTATGGAGACGACGTGAGTGGGGCGGAGATTGTCACCTGTGCCTCGGAGGTCGCCGTATTCGCGCCTCGGCGCATGGTGGTAGTAAAAGCGGCCGATAAACTTTCGGCCCGAGAATGCGACGCGATCCTTCCCTATCTGAAGGCGCCGAACGACTCCACCGCTGTGATCTTTGTCGCATCGAAACTCGATGGGCGACTCAAGTTTACCCAAGCTCTCACGAAGGCCGCGGTGACGGTCGATTGTTCTCCTCTGAGAGAGGCGCAGTGGCTTTCTTGGCTCAAACAGGATGCTGAGCGGGTTGGGATCCGCCTCAACGACGACGCAATCGATTTACTCAAAGACGCCTGTGGCGGATCGCTCTATTCGGTTCGGCGTGAGCTGGAAAAACTTGCCGCCTACGTCTCGCCCGGTCAGGTGGTGACTGCGGCCGATGCCGCGACATTGCGGGGGATGGAACCGGGCGCGTCAGTGTTTGATTTGACGTTGGCGATCGGTACAAAAAACCGGGGGCGGACATTGGCAATCTTGGCCAGAAATCTTGAAGCGGGAGAAGCGCCATTGAGAATCCTTGGTTCACTGGCCTGGCAATATCGGAGATTGTGGAAGGTCAAGGAAGTCGCACGGCAAGGGGGGCGTGAGGGAGAAGCTGCTCGGACCTTGCGCATGGATCCCTACAAAGTACGTGGGTTTCTCGATCAATTCCCTGACGCCCATTTGCAGGAAGCGCTCCAGTTGTTTTTACATGCGGATGCCAAGCTGAAGGGTGGAAGTGGCGGGCGTCCTGCGCGAATTCTTGAAGACGTGCTGTTACGGCTCTGCGATCGGGCGCAGGGGTACGCGCATCCACCCGCGCCGAGTCGTAGCCCCGAGGCGCCGAAACCAGTAAGAGCGAAGACCATCTCGAATGTGCGGACGATTACGAGGCAGAAGCAGACAAGGAGTTGACACGGAGGGTGAGTCGAGCAATCCGTCGCGAAGCTGTATTCGGCTTCATCACACCCTTCGTTACGGCTTTGCCGAGGGCCGACGTGGCGAGGCGCAGAGAGACCTTCGCATCTTCGACCTTTTTCTCGGTAACTGCCGTTTGAACTTTCTTGACGAGGCTTTTGAGCGTGCTCAGCGTCGCATGGTTACGGGCGTGCCGTTTCACAGATTGGCGAGCTCGGCGAACAGTCGATTTATGTACAACCGGCATAGTAGACTCCTCTAGAAAAAGAACGCTCTTGTACCACACGGCTCTCCAAAGCGTCAAGGTGAGCTATTCTTGAAAAGGATAAACCTGTGTCAACGATTATAGCCCGTGACCGTTTAATCTTGGCCCTTGATGTCCCCTCACGCGATGAGGCCGACCGGCTTCTCGATCGCGTGCAGGATCAGGTCATGTTCGTGAAGGTCGGACTCGAACTGTACACCGCCGCTGGACCTGAGATGGTCCAACGCTTGATCACGCGAGGCAAACGAGTGTTTCTGGACCTTAAATTCCTCGATATTGAGGAAACGGTTCGTCGAGCCACTGCGCGGGTTGCGACGATGGGTGTGGAGTTTCTCACGGTGCATGCCAATCGGAAGGCGCTGGCTGCAGCCGTTCAAGGCCGTGGAACGTCCACACTGAAATTGTTGGCGGTGACGGTGTTGACCAACTTCGACACCCACGATCTCCACGATATGGGCATTCAACGGAGCGTCCAGGACTTGGTTACGGCGCGTGCCCTCTTGGCGTCTGAGGTGGGCTGTGATGGAGTGGTGGCCTCTGGCGAAGAACCGGCGATCCTCCGACCTAAGGTCGGCCCGAGATTTCTGATCGTCACACCGGGTGTGCGACCTGCCGGTAAAGGTGTCGATGATCATCACAGAGCGACCACGCCGACCCAGGCGATTTCGGCGGGAGCCGACTATTTGGTGGTCGGGCGACCCATCAGAGACGCGTCAGATCCTGCTGCCGCTGCCGCTGCCATTCTTGCGGAAATGCAGCAGGCCTTTAATGCCAGGGGTTGACCAGCGATCATTGTCATTTCCCGATAGTGGACATGACGACCGCACAGAAGTCTCTTCACAATTGACCCGTGACATCATGCCTGGTTGCGGGGCTTCTTCTGTCTTTGCTAAGATCTGCTTCACTACAGAACCTGTGCCGAGTGTCTTCTCCGAATGGTGGGTGTAGCTCAGTTGGTTAGAGCGCCGGATTGTGGATCCGGAGGTCGCGGGTTCGAAACCCGTCACTCACCCCATTTCCTGTTTTCGATTCCTCTGGCCAGGATGTCGAACGGTTTTTTGTAGATGGGCCGCAGAGTTCCATCTTGCAGCGTGCAATTCGAAAGCAAAATTCGTAGAAATTTGCTTTTTTGTTCTGCGGGCTGTTTTGAATAGAGTGCATGCGCCTTTGACGCAAGTTCGAGAAGTTTGAGCCCATCGTCATAATAGCGATGATCGGCGACTTGATGGGCCTGAATTTGGCTCATCAGTCGTGCCTGGTCAGCTTCCCATACGCGAGATTTGTCCAGCCAGAAACCCTCTGTGACCTTCCCGTCAAGCTTATCAATGTATAACTGGTCTAAGCGATTCTTGATCTTCTTCAATTCTGCTTGCAGGCGATCGAGTGCATCCTTGTGGAAGATCGTCTCGTCTTGGTGACTTTCCTTGAGAGCCTTCATCAGCCATTCTCGAATTGATGGGTCGATGGTGATCCCCTTCACAAGGGTATCGAATTGAGGCGCGAGATCCTCTTCTCGATAGTAGAGCTCGTCACAGTGCTTTTGAGATTGCGTACAGTGGTAGTAGGTGTAGCGGCCCTTCTTGATCTCTGCGGTGACCATGCAGCCGCATTTCCCACAATGTAAGAGCCCACCATAGGCGAATGAGTGTGTTCGATATTTGGGCTTCCATGCTTAGTCGTAATCGAAACCAAATAAATAATCAGGTGGAATAT
>JBGTMB010000026.1:0-13092 GCA_041743755.1 Nitrospiraceae bacterium
CGCAGGTGGCGAGTTCAATATCAATTCACCGAAGCAGCTCGCCACAGTGCTGTTCGAGAAGTTGGGACTCAAGCCGATCAGGAAAACCAAGACTGGTTACTCGACTGACGAAGACACGCTGACGCAGCTGGCGACGCAGCATGAATTGCCCGCGCAGATCGTGAACTACCGGAGCCTCAGTAAGCTCAAGTCCACCTATGTGGATGCACTACCAGAACTCGTGAATCCGGAGACCAAGCGGCTCCATACGTCGCTCAATCAGACCGTCGCGGCGACCGGGCGGCTCTCTTCAACCGAGCCGAATCTGCAGAATATTCCAGTCAAGGGCGAGTACGGGTTACGGATCAGAGAAGCCTTTATCGCACCGACTGGCCACACGCTGCTCTGTGCCGACTACAGCCAGATCGAGCCGCGCATCCTCGCCCACCTGTCGCAAGATCCACGTTTGCTCGTCGTGTTCGCGAAGGGAGAGGACATCCACATGGCAACGGCCATGGAGATTTTTGCGCTGCCCTCCAGTCAGATCACGCGGGACATGCGACGCGTGGCCAAGACGGTCGTCTTCGGCATTGTGTATGGAATCAGTCCGTTCGGTCTGGCTTCGAACATTGGCGTGTCGCAGGCAGACGCGACGAAGTACATCGAGACGTTCTTCGAAAAGTTTTCAGCCGTGCGCGCCTTGATGGACCGGAATATCGAAGAAGGCAAAACGAAAGGCTACACGACCACAATCCTTGGCAGACGGCGTCCAATTCCCGAGTTGCAGAGCGGCGATCCGGTGCAGCGTGGATTCGGCGAACGCATGGCCGTGAACAGTCCGATCCAGGGCTCAGCCGCGGATCTCATCAAAGTGGCAATGATCGATGTGAATCAGCGGCTGCATCATGAGCTGCCCCATACCAAGATGATTCTCCAAGTCCACGACGAATTGATCTTCGAAGTACCGGAGAAGGACCTGGACGAGGCGAAGCAACTCGTGAAGACGGAGATGGAAGCGACGGGGAAAAAGCTGGGGCTGTCGGTGCCCTTAAAAGTTGATCTAGGGACAGGTCACAATTGGCGAGTGGCGCATCCATAACAAAAACCTGAGTGAGGTAACTTATGCAGAACGTACGTTTTTCAGCCGCGTGGGTGATCGCGGGTGTCAGTCTTAGCGCGTTGGGGTTCCTGCTTCTCATGGGGCAGCCGTTTACCGCGAAGGCTCAAGAGCCGAAACGGTTTCAGTACAGGATCGTTGAGGTCCTTCCTGACACTCAGAATATGCAAACCAAGCTGAACGAGTTTGGGGCAGGTGGGTGGGAGTTGGTATCAGTCTCGATGGGGGATATGACGGAGCCGAGGATGATCTTTAAGAAGTAGGGAGTGCGGGTCAGTGCAGCGATTCCTTTGCTCCCGGAACCCCCACTTCGGAAAGTGGTCGTTCGACGGCCGCAGTCGGAATTTACCTCACTGCCCCGCACGAGATGGGTGATGGAAGAGGGGGAAGAGATGTGAGGGGACATGGAGCAGCCGTCCTTCTTGCTCGCCGAGCGCGCACGATCAGAATGTGCTCGCTCGATGCGCGCAGTAAAGGACAGTCTGGCTGTTCCCAGTAGGGTAAAGCGTGGAAAACCGGAAGGCCCTCGCCCGGGCTAATGAACCAACATTGAGTTAGATGTCATTGTGCTTAATGGCAATTGCCAACTTTCTGGCCAACTCTTCAATGCCCAACGTAGAGCTCAATCCTACTTTGTCTGCCAACCGCGGGCTGTATTCGTATACCTGCTTGACGGCTACGTTGTGCCAGACTGGCAATATCACATTACCTCGTTCAATGATCTCTCGCGTGTAAACGGAGTCAAATTCTGCTTTTCCCCAGCCTTCGTTCGCAAGAAAGTTTGGTGAAAGAATTAGGACGCACTTCTTTGTTTCCCTGAGGCCCTTTTCAATACTTGAGCGAAGGCTATCGCCGACCTTTAAAGAGTACTCGTCGTACCAGATAGGACACATGTGTTTCGAAATCTCAAGCGCCAGCTGTCGAACTAAGGAGTCTTTGTCTCGGGTATCATGCGAGATAAATGCGAGTGGTTTTTCCATGCGAGATCGTTCGGAAGCGTACTCGGTGTCACGGACGATTACATGCAATCCTTTTTGGGTTCCATGTTGAGTAATCGCTTTACGGCTATCCAAGTCTAGAGCCGAATCAATATATAAAAACACGCGACCAGTGAAAACGAGGGTTTTTGAGGTTGCACATTCTGAATAGTTAGCAAATCTGGCTTCAACGTGTGTGGTATCTCCTGCAGGTGATAGCACACACTTCGATGTTTCATCGGAGTTTAGTATAGCGGCCACATTGGCAAAAATGTCTGGAGCGTTCGGGATATAGAACGACCAATACTTGGCATTGCCGTCGTAGTCCTGATGGATTCGAGCCCGTATAGTTGTGACGCTGCCACCGGAAGAGTCACGAGCCTCCCAGTCCGTGTGCAGGGACATGGACTTGAAGTCAGTATCGAAATATTCTCTAAGAGTTGCCATAGTATGTTATCGACATGGCATCTAACTGGGAAATCTGTTGCGGCCTGCCCGTGCATCGTATCACTGTGGTTTCACTTCTGAGTCACCTGTATTTTTGAGGCAACGAACCTATTAAGTTTGTACAGGCCCGCTGTATGGCAGTTTGAAAGATCTAGTGACAGAGTCACCTCTGTATATGGCCTTCACTTTGAACGTTGCCATCCCGATGTTGTGTGCAAATGTCTTTGGTTTTGGCGACTTTTCCCTCATGGACAAGGTCAATCTAATACATCCGTCTTGTTCCTCGTTGTAGGAAACCCACGGGTTACGGAGACTAACCTCATTGGGGTAGTACGTTTCCGGTAGTGCCGCCAAGGCTTTTCCCAGCTCTGCTACCCAAGGGCATGTAACTTGAGTGCCTGGGCTTTTATTTGCACCAAGATGATCGATCACCTTGGTGAGGTGTTCTGAAGTTACAAAGAGCTCAACAAAGTGCAGCCTGAGGTCTCGAAAAAACGAGAACGCAGTAAGTCCGTCGGGGCCTTTATGAATATGGAGATCAGGACCAAGTGCGCCGTCAGGGTGCACACCCTCAAGGAAATAACCTGGTACAATTTGGTTTCCCAGGGATAAGATAATGCCTCGAAGTCTTGCGTTCCTGTGCTTCATCTTGTTCACCAATTCACCGACAATATCGCTATACGGCTTAAGGCGCTTGGTAAAGAGCTTTACTTGAGCATTCTTCTTCCGTACGGACTTATCTTGGAAGAAGCAATCGAGAATCGAGTAACAATCATCGAAGTGTTCCTCTAACGAGTAGAGAAGGCGTTCTTGGGCATCTAATAGCGGGGCAACCCAGTCATCTTTAATTTGTTCCACATTTTCCACCTTTAGAAATGGCTCCATTTCTTTCATAACTTTCTCAAAGCGCTCTACAATCTTTCCTAGGGAAACAGTGTATATGCCGAGTGGATGGCGTAGGCCGTGATTGTGACTGAATAGCGGTAGAGCTATTTCGCCAGATAACCTCCAGGAAGCAGGAGGGCAGAGACCGCCAGGATCATTTCCTTTAAGATGAATAAGCATTTGTTTTTGGAACGGCCCTAAGATAAATCAAAATCCTTGAGAAATCGATCATGTTTCTGGAAAGCCTTGGGCAGGGATTATGATACCGATAAACCGGTGTCCGGTCCCGTTTCTCATGAAAGAAACAAATTTCCCTGGAAAAAGAAGAGGGCTGATCCCTTAGAGTTGTCTCACGGGAGTAGTTTCGGTAGCATGGACAGCGTGCCGAATAGGCTGACCATGAGCTGGCCGACATCGCTACCCAGACCTGACTCTCGATCATAGATCTACACATGCAGGCTTATAAAAAGTACGCGAAGGAGGAACGCATGTCGACTATTGAGAAATCCATTGAGGTCAATGTGCCTGAGTATACGGCCTATGCTCAATGGATGAAATTTGAGGAATTTCCCCAGTTCATGGAAGGTGTGAAAGAGGTCAAGCGGCTGGACGGTAAGCGGTTTCATTGGAAAGCGGAGATCGCGGGGCAGGTGAAGGAGTGGGACACGGAGGTCACGGAGCAGGCGGCGGACCAACGTCTTGTGTGGACGAGTCGAGGCGGCGTCATCAAGGGGTGCGCCGTGACCTTTCACCCGCTCTCGAGTGCTAAGTCAAAAATCATACTGCAAGTAGAGCATGACCCTCAGGGTTCCGCCGAACAGGGAGGGGAGGCATTGGAAGCGGTATCTCAACGCGTCCAGGGTGATCTGGAGAGATTTAAAGCACTCATCGAAAAGCGTTGGCGTCCGCCTGGCCGCGACACCATCTTCGACAATTTTCCCATGTAGAGGAAAGAAATGGGCTGATCCCTTAGCCTTGTCCTTGGCTACCGCCAACGTCTGTGCCGTGCAGACCCGATAGGGAGTGCTCATCGAAGGAGTCTGACCATGGAAACAGAGAAACCGAATGAGGCAAGCCTAGTCGTAGTAGACAGTTTTGATGTGAAAGAGGTTGGTCCTTCCAGGCGTGAGCTTTTGGTTCAAGGAAGCAAGGTCGCGGCTGGCATAGGGGTTGCCGCTCTGCTGGGCAACTTGGGATTTTTCCCCCGTGAATCGTACGGAATGGGCCAGCCAGCAATGAGTCTTCTCGATTCCCTGACGCCAGCTCGGACGGCCTTGCTTGTAATCGACATGCAGCGCGACTTCCTATTGCCTGAGGGTTACGCGGCACAGGCGGGGCTCGACATCGCGCCTCTAGTCGCCACCATACGCCCAATCGGAAAGCTGCTTGCTGTGGGGCGAGTATCCGGACTGCTGATTGTGCATACCCGCGAAGGCCATCTGCCAGACCTTTCCGATTGTCCACCGTATAAGCTGGAGCGCAGCCGGAGAGCCAATGCAGAAATTGGCTCAAAAGGTCCGCTCGGTCGCTTGCTCGTACGCGGCGAAGTCGGGCACGATTTCGTGGATGCCTTACGTCCCCTAGAGAAGGAGATCGTCATCGACAAGCCTGGCTATAGTGCGTTTGCTCACACCATGCTGCAACAGATAATGGCAAAGCGTGGCATCGAGACGCTGATCATAACGGGCGTCACCACAGAGGTGTGCGTCAGTTCGACCCTGCGCGCCGCGGTTGACCTTGGGTACCGTTGTATCACTGTGAGCGATGCTTGTGCTTCTGGCGATCCAGCTTTGCACAAGGCCGCGTTAGCCATGATCGGTGTGGAAGGCGGCATCTTCGGAGAAGTTGTCACGACCGCCGCGGTTGTCGAGCGATTTGCACGATAACCCAGGTCAGAAAATCAGACGATTGCGCAGTCCTGGGCGGAAGTACCGGGGGGATATCGAGCGGTGTCCGGTATCGTTCCCCAAGAAAGAGGCAAATCTCCTAGAGCGTGAGGGGCATGATACGAGAACACAGATGGGTCCTGGTCCCTTGGACTTATCCTGAAGAGGCCATCGATCGATTTCGAGAGACCTCAGAAAAGGCGACCGGGTTCCGTCGGAACGGGGGGCCGACGTGCGCTGGAATCAATGGTCGGCATGGATCGGAATACGCAGCCTCCAACCAAGATAGATCCCCAACTCAGCAGAGAGCAGAGCGGAACGCTCCATCGCCAGACAGTTCGTGTGAGAGGTTCCATGAGGAGCTCCTTTGGTGTTTCCGTGAGTCTCACTCCCGGGTATGGTGATGGGTCTCGCCCTGCCGATCGACGGCGAAGCCATGATATCTCTCGGCACGAAATCCGTTCGTCAGACACGCTGGATGCTATCAGCACTCGATTACGGGAACGTCATGAACGTGTCACATTTGGGTAAAAACAGAGACAGGCTTCCGATCCAGGGTGATTCGGAGGTGAAAATGAGGGATTTGAGAGAGGTACACATGCCGACTGCGAAGAAACAAGCGCTGGAGATGGTGAAGAAGTTGCCGGAGAAAGCGACGTGGGACGACATCATGTATGAAATCTACGTCCGTAAGAAAATTGAAGCCGGCATCAACGCTGCCGATGAAGGGAGAGTTGTTCCGCACGAAGACGTCAAGAAGCGCTTTCTCGAGAAGTACCCCGCCTCAATGTAGAGTGCCCTCCCAACACCTCTCCGTAACTTTAAGCTCCTCTCAATCCCCCCTTGACAGTCCCTGCCTCGATGTGTAACATTTTGTGACATGACGGCGAAACAGTTCAGGCAGGCGAGGGTTCGGTTGGGGTACACGCAGGCGAAGTTGGCGGAGGTACTGCAACTGAGCCGCATGACGATCAGCCGCTATGAGGCCGGCACATGGGAAGTGCCCTTGTCGGTCGAGATGGCGTTGGATCAGTTGGGGTCGGCGCAGATTCCGATGTTGGGCATGGTGGCGGCCGGGGCGCCGATCGAACCGATCTCACAAGCTGAACTGGTCGCGGTGCTGCCTCCGTTGTTGCGCGGTGGAGAGACCTTCGCGCTACGAGTTAAGGGCGAGTCGATGAAGGACGACGGCATTCTTCCCGGCGATCTCGTGGTGGTGCGGAAGCAGGGGACGGCGCGGAACGGACAGACGGTGGTGGCCTTGGTCAACAATGAAGCGACGATCAAGAGATATTATCGCAAGGATGGCCGGATCGAACTGCATCCGGCGAATGCGGCGATGAAGCCGATCCTCGTGTCGGCACAGGATGAGTTTTCCATTCAAGGAATTGTCGCGGGCGTGATTCGCCACTTCAACGAATTGTGAGGTGTGCTATGGCTCAGGTGCAGCAGCAGGCGATGGAGCTTCCGGTTTATACAGATGATGGCAGCGCGATCATCGAAGCGCCTCGCCATCTATTGGCGGCGTTGAAACGGAGTGCGGTCTCAGCCGATCAGCCGAAGGGGTTGGTGCTGTTGTCCGGCTCGCCGTCGGTCTATCGGCTGGGCCTCTGTGCCGCAGTCGAACGCGCGTTGGCCGGCGAACCGGTGTTGTATCTGGCCGGCGCCAATGTCTTTGACCCGTTCTTGGTGGGGCGGCTAGCTCGGGCCAGTCGGGTAGCGCCGGCCCAGGTGCTGCAACAGATTCATGTCTCACGGGCCTTTACCTGTCATCAGATGGTCCGGTTGGTCACGGATTGTCTTCCGTCGGCGTTGCGCACCTATGATGCGCGGTTCGTCATTCTCGCCGGTCCCCTCGACACCTTGTACGATCAGTCGGTGTCAGAGTCGGAAGCGACGCGTCTCTTTCGTGCGATGACGGAGGCCTTACAGCATATGGCCGAGCAGGGCATCCAATTATTATGCGTGACACCGCTCGCGCCGTCTGAGTCAGGTGGGCGCAGTCGATTTGTAGCGGCGCTCCGCGCGCAGGCGCGTCGGGCGATCGATCTGTGCGAAGCCGAGGACGGGCTATGGCTACAGGAACGGGGAGGGCCTGAGCCTAGACGCTGGATGATTCCGCGTCCGCTCTGGAATCGGTTGTAGGCAATGGGGCGCACGCTTGCCACCTTCACGCAATTGGTCCAGCAGGAAATCGACTCATGGAGTCGTTACCGGCGTGCATTGCGGCGTGAGGATCAGCAGGCGCTCGATGTGTTGTTCGCCGCCGCCCGCCACCATGCGTCCGCCGGCGCCTATCTCGCGCGCGAGACACCGTTCGAGGTGATGCTGTTGTCCATGTTGATCGAACAACAGAAACACGTCGTCATGTTACAACAGAAAGTGATAATTCTTGAAACCCGCATGCTCCACGACTCGACTCAGGGGGTGGCTTCTTGATGTCTATCCGGCGCAGGAGGGTATGGTCGTCTGGCTCCTTTGCGAGGACGGTCGACGCATCAGAGCCGTCGATCCCTATGTGCCGACCTGCTATCTGGCTGCTCCGACGCCCATCCGCGAGCAGGTGTTCCGGCTACTCCGCCATGCCTCCTGTCGCATCGGCACCAGAGAAGTCGAGCGATATGAACTCGGCGCGCTTCGCCCGATCCCGGTGCTGGAAGTCTCGGTTTACGCCCCCTCGCAGTTCTCATCCCTGACGCAACTGCTGATCCGTTCCTGCCCTGACGCGCAGTTCTTTCACGTAGATGTATCGCTGCCGCAGCGGTACTTTTACGATCGGCAGCTCTTTCCTCTCGTCCATTGCGAAGCTGATCTCACAGCCGAAGGCCAGATTCAGTCGATTCAGGCGCTGGAGTCGCCCTGGGACACGGACTATGGCCTCCCCCCACTCACGATCATGGAGCTGTCCCCGGACAGTCCGTCACCCAACCCGAGTCATGGTGGAGGTGGCTCACTCGTGGTGCGGATAGACGGGAAGGAGCGTCTCTTGGAAGGTGACGATGCCGATGTGATTCAGCGGTTCAACCAGCTGCTCGCACGGGAAGACCCCGACATTCTCTTGACGGACTGGGGCGACTCCTATCTTCTGCCGCGCCTCATGGCCACGGCAGATCGGCTGCGCTTGCCGCTCGCGCTCAATCGTGACCCCAATCGATCCATCGGCGCGAGGAAACCCCATTCGTACTTTTCGTACGGCCGCATCCTGTCCCATGCCGGTGCCCGTACCCTGTCGGGGCGATTGCACCTTGACCGGCACAATTCCTTTGCGTTGGCGGAAACGGGTCTGGCCGGGCTTGTCGAGCAGGCTCGTGTCACGAAGGTCGATTTGCAGCAGATGGCCCGTACGACGACAGGGACAGGGATCACGTCGATGCAACTCGAAACGGCGTGCCGTGACGGTCTGCTGATTCCCTATCGGAAGCAGGAACCGGAAGCCTTCAAATCCGCGCTCGAATTGCTGCAGACCGATCAGGGCGGATTGGTGTTCGCGCCTATCGCCGGCTATCATGAACAGGTCGGTGAGCTGGATTTTTCCTCGATGTACCCCTCCATCATGGTGCGCTTCAACATCTCGCCCGAGACGGTCAATTGCCGGTGCTGTCGAGATGATCCGACTGCACGGGTGCCGGAGATCGGCCACCATACCTGCCGCCGGTGCCAGGGATTGGTGCCTCGCACGCTGGCCCCGTTGCTCGAAAAGCGCGCGCGGTACAAGAAGCTCATGGCCGCGGCGGCACAGCCGGCGGCGAGAGCCGTACTCGATCAACGGCAAACGGCGCTCAAGTGGCTGCTCGTTGTCTCGTTCGGGTATTTGGGATACAAGAATGCCCGGTTCGGGCGGATCGAGGCGCACGAAGCGGTCACGGCCTACAGTCGCGATGTGTTGTTGCAGGCGAAAGAGATTGTAGAGCGTCAAGGCTATCGCATGCTGCACGCAATTGTGGATTCGCTCTGGCTCGTCAAGTCCGGTTCGGTCAGGGCAGACTACGACAGCCTCGCACAGACGATTACCGAGCAGACGGGACTCGCAATCGGTGTGGAGGGGCTCTATCGCTGGATTGGGTTTTTCCCGTCACGGGTCAATCCGCTCATGCCGGTGCCGAATCAGTTCGTGGGCCTGTTCGACCATGGCGGGATGAAAATCCGCGGTATCGAAATCCGTCGCAGCGATGCCTCTTTTCTCGTCAAGCGGGCGCAAGCGGAGGTGCTGCGTTGTTTGAGTGAGGCAGGGACGCTAGCCGAGTTGCGCACACAGATTCCACAGGCCTTGGAAGTCGTCCGCACCTATCGGCGCTATCTCCAAGATGGTCATGCCACCATTGAGGAACTGGCCATCGCAAAATCGCTTACGAAAGAGCCGCAAAATTACCGCCACCAGACGATGTCGATGATTGCCGCGCAGGAATTGCTCGCGCGCGGCGTATCGCTCCAAGCCGGCGACACGATCCACTACATCATAACGGATGCCGATGCGGCCTGTCCTTCCGACCGTGTGCGGGCAGTGGCAGGGATCGATGGAACCTGGAGCTACGATGTTTCGGCTTATGACAACTTGCTTCTGAAGGCGGCTCTTGTGCTGTTGATGCCCTTGGGCGTGACGTCAGCTGTATTGAATAAGTCTACTGCTTAATCTTGGGCCCGCTCAATCCAGAGTACGAACACTTCAGGAGAGGCTCCTGGTTCGTCCGTATCCGTTCCCTCAATAACCTGGACTAACAGATCGACGCGATCACCGGGGGCCAGCATCGGCGCTCGTACCGCGCTCCTGTTCCTGCCACAGGCTCCCTTATCTAGGACCTCCAGCAGACCGCTCTCATCCTCCAATGAGATGATCGTCAACTCGTAGGGAACTCCACAGCCCCGTGTTGCAACCTGGGTCTGAACGGTGTGGATGGTGCCGACGATCCTGACTTCTCGAAGATGGTAGCTGGTAGGATCTGAGAAAAGCTTCGAGATGGGAACGCGATTATATGAGAGGAGAGGAATTCGCAACGATCCCACTCGCGGAGAGCGAGGAAGTGGATCGAGCGCGAAGCTCGACTGTGGGCCTCCGATCGTCAACGTGCCGATCACGCCAAGAAAGGAGAATGCGAAGAAACATAATCGTATGGTGAGGAGAGGCGTCATCTGATGATTCCCAAGCTCTCGTCTAGTTGCCTCACAGCAAAACCCCCGTCATCCTTACCCTACCATAGCCATGCAAAACGGCCTGGAAGTCTGCCGATGTCTCAGTTCATAAAGTCCGGACCGGACCGTAACAATTTCCTGATCAGCCAGAATCAGCTGATGTGGTGAAGACTCTGGGCCGCTCGCACCCGGTGCGAAATTCACACTTGACTTAGTCCTAACTAGAACTATAATGTTTTGTATGGGTGGTATCATGGCGTCGACGCGTTGCGATAGAGGGGCTAGTCAATGGTCGGTCGATTGAATGATTGCCGAAGAGGTCTAACGGTCAGAGTATCGAGGAGGCTTCATCATGTTTGTTGTTGTGGGTGCGACCGGGAATACAGGATCAGCTGTTGCAGACACGTTATTGAGTCGGAAACAGGCGGTACGGATCGTCGTGCGCTCGGCGGATAAAGGTGCGGCGTGGAAAGCGAAGGGGGCGGAGATTGTCGTCGCTTCGCTCGACGATGTGTCTTCGTTGACGAAAGCGTTTGAGGGGGCGAGCGGCGTGTATCTTCTGGTGCCGCCGAACTATGCAGCAACGGCGTGGCTGGCCGACCAACGAGCACGAATGGATCGTGCCGCAGAAGCGGTGCAAAGAAGCGCGATCGGCCATGTCGTAATTCTGTCCTCAGTCGGCGCCCACATACCAGAAGGGACGGGGCCCATCCGAGCTGCTCGCTACGGCGAACAGGCGCTTGGAGCAGTGGCGAAGAATCTGACGATCCTCCGTCCCTGCTACTTCATGGACAACTGGGCTCCGGTCCTCGGAGCAGCCAAGGCTCAGGGTGTCTTGCCGACGTTCATTGCGCCTCAAGCGATGGTCCCAATGATCTCGACCAAAGACATCGGCCGTGTGGGAGCGGAGCAATTAATGGCTGGAGGGAAAGGCGCACAGATCGTGGAACTCGCCGGGCCGGAAGAATACAGTCCGAATCTGGTTGCGGCCGCGCTCGGTCAGATTCTGGGAAAGCCCGTCACGGCTCAGCATGCGCCGTTGAGTGCAGTGGTGCCCACATTCAAGTCGTTCGGTTTTTCCGATGACGCGGCGAAACTGTTTGAAGAAATGTACACATCATTTTCCACAGGGGCGATTGGGTACGAACATCCCGCATCGGTGATTCGGGGTCGGGTCGCGCTGGCCGAGGCCTTGAAAGGGTTCGTGAAGGCTTCATGAATGGTGCGCGATCATGAGTAAGACAAAGGAGACAATTATGAAGACGGATCTCGACAAGGTGAAAAAGTTGGCCAAGGATCTTCGGAAAGGCTACCCGCGCAGTCCACGGGAGAAGCTGGGCGGCTATGTGATCGCGGCTCGTTGCGTGGACAAGTGTCGGGCGTTCTTGCTCGGGATCAACGGTGAATACAATTACTGGCCCTGTTCGTTAGCCAGCCAATGGTTTTCATTCACCGGTATCACGCCCGATCAGTTCAAGGAGTTCGTGGCGACCGGAGCCTCAGACGAGGAGATCACGGAATGGATCGTCAGCCATTCGCACGTAAAGAATATGGATGACGTGTTGAAATGGAACAACAAGCTGCGCGATATGCGGCTCAGCGAGATGAGTCTCGAGGCCCAGCAATACCTCGAAGAATATATCCCCAAGGTCGTGCCGAATCATCGCCCGGTGTATGTGTGGTTTGATGTGTACGATCTGGAGGAGAAGCGACTGTAAGTATAACGTTCGCATCACGGGGTTTGAACCGAAGGGAAGGAGGATCCAATGAGCCATCACGAGACAATCGAGACCGCGGCAACAAAAGACATCGTAGGGATCTATCAGCCAGGCTCCACCCACATGGTGGGTGATGGATTCCCTGTGCGCAATCTCTTTCCCAGTAATGAGCTCGACCGTGAGGTCAGCCCATTTCTCATGCTGGACTATGCGGGGCCACAGTACTTCACGCCGACCGACCATCCGCGTGGCGTGGGAGAGCATCCGCATCGCGGGTTTGAAACGGTTACTATTGTCTACGAAGGCGTGGTAGCCCATCGTGATTCGGCTGGAAACTCCGGAGTGATCGGCCCAGGCGATGTCCAATGGATGACCGCGGCGTCCGGCATCGTGCATGAAGAACTGCACGAAAAGGAATGGGCCAAGAACGGCGGGACGCTTCACGCAATTCAGTTGTGGGTCAATCTCCCTAAGGCATCGAAAATGTCGGCGCCTGGCTATCAAACAATCCTCAACGACGATATTCCCGCCGTCGAGCTCGATGGTGGAGCCGGTCGATTGCGCGTGATTGCCGGATCGTTTCTCGGACATAAAGGCCCGGCACGGACCGTCACCCCGGTTGAGTTGTACGATCTGCAGCTCAAGGCCGGGAAGCGCGTGTCTCTCTCGTTGCGCGAAGGGCACAACACCTCGATCTTCGTGCTGGACGGCCTCGCGTCAGTGAATGGGTCGCAAGTAGCCGGAGATGCAGAACTGATTGTGTGCACACGCGATGGCTCGCACGTCACGGTGGAGGCACAGAAAGACAGCCGGCTCTTGGTGATGGCCGGGGAGCCGATCGAAGAACCGATTGCGCGCTATGGCCCGTTCGTCATGAATACCCGAGCAGAGTTGATGCAAGCTGCTCAGGACTATCAAGCAGGAAAGATGGGACATCTGTCATGACGGATCGCGGA
>JBGTMB010000027.1:0-29609 GCA_041743755.1 Nitrospiraceae bacterium
CTATGGCCCACTCGATCGCACACCTGGCCAGTTTGCCGGCGGCCCCGTCAAATTCTTCAGCTGGACAGGGTTTGAAACCGATGTGAATCTCCGGTACGAGACGGGCACTGATCGTGGCATCATCTTTTTCGAAAGTCAGGATCTCCGTCGAAAAATGACCGAAAGTAATTCAGCCACCGTGTTCTAGCCCGCATTATTTACGAAAGTTCGTGACGAAACCACCGAGACGCCACGCGAGACGGGTGCGCGGAGCCGCGAAGGAGGGAAGCATACTTGAAACAGTATGTTGACTGACTGAGCGGCGAGCCCGCCCGCCGTCCAGGTGCGTCGTCACCGTGCTTGCGAGGTCGAGCGCCCTTTGTATGATCCTGGCGCGACGAAAGAATACCGCAATGGTTCTGATTTTCGTATCGGAGGTTGCAGTAGAAGTCTTCGTGAATAATGCGGGCTAGGACGTATCAACGACCAGATTCACGATTGCGACGGTCCTTTTTGTAGTTCCATCCCTTCCGAAATTCGATCGTGTCGAGGGCCTTAGAATCTCTCGTTGCCGCCGGCGCTGGATAAATTCAGTCAAGGTCTGCGTGACTGTTTCCTTCTTGGTGTGGAGTTTTCCAACCCGACGCGCACGATCCAACATTACATCATCAATGGCTAGAGTGGTTGCCATTCGATCCTCCATGTGTAACGCCCACGTGTAAGGTACGCCAGGCTCATACGGCGGTCACATTGTTTGTGGCGCGCCGGCTTGCAGAACAGAGGAGGGATGGAGCCTGATGATCTTCTGTGCTCGCGCAACGCGCGGCCTCCGAAGGCCCTCGTTGGACGCGCGCAGTGGGAGACCAAGCAGATCACCCTCCCGTGAAGAGAATAGAAGAAAAGCGAGTTTGGAGGGAACATTACTTTGTGAAGAGGGGATCGACCAGATTGCTTTTCAAAAGTACAATATCTACATCTAGGTTGGGGAGGCTTTAGCGGTGAGTATAAGAATTGATCTGCCAGCGTTGCCGAAAATGGCTCGAGCACACCTCTATCCATATCAAATTGCATGGCAGACCTTGGAGTTTGTTCAAGGAGCAATGTTTCACGTGATCTTCATGGACATCGCCGCAGGCCAGCGAGTCCGGCAATCTGGAGCTACGGTGGATATAGAGAAGGAGATGATGGCGGCGGGTACCACGCAGGACATCCTCGATCTACATTGGAAATTCTTGGCGAAGCACAAAGTGGTATTCGAAGGATTTGTCCCTCAGAATACAATCGTGTCCATGCAAAGCCATTGGGACTGGTATCTTCGGAGGCTTGGAGTTTTCATTCTCTTTGCGCGCCAAGCGGTTGCTGACCCTCCATTACCGTCCAAAATAAGCAGGGATCTGAAGCGAATCGGCTTCGCTAACTTTGTCGATCAAATTGACATATTGAGGGAATCGACCGGGTTGTCTTTACTTATTTCGACAGAGAGTGTTGAGCGTGTAAGAGAGATGTCTCTTGTCAGGAATATCGGCCTTCATAATAGATGGGAAGTTGACGAGGCCTATCTCAAGCAAACTAAGTCTGCTGGTCTCTGGCTAGTTGGGGACATTCGAGCTGTAGAGAGCCCAGAGTTATTGGGATGGCAGGAAGACTTGATGAAGGTTATTAATGCGACATGGGCCCCGATCGCCGAGCGCTATGTTAGCGCTCCTGACTTCGCCGGCTAGTTCCACTTGCCTGGGGTCGATGGTTATGGTGCTCCCACGATCTGCAGTCGCACAACCTGTGCAAGTGTTTCTCAGGAAGCAAGTTAGTCTTCGACTTTTCCTCTGGCCGCTCTTTGCTCGATCGCTCTATCGATCAAACCCCTTACCGTATCAGTAGTATTAACCACTTCAAATTTTTGCATGAAGGCCAGAGGGCCCAGTTCCAAGAAGAGCTTCCCTAGTACTTCATCCGCAAAACTGCTGGAAATCACCGGGACATCTGAGAAGTCAACGAAGATTTTCTGTTCGGGACACAAGCTGGCCAGGTTTTGCAGTTTAATTTTAACTGGTCGGGCTGCAACTCTGGTCCCAAATGACTCCGCTTCTTTGTTGATGACGAAGACAATTCTTTCTCCATCATCAGACTCATGGACTGCTTCAATGTAGTCCCTAACAGGAAGATGGTTCTTATTCCCGAACTTCAAGGCCTCTTGAAGTACGCCACGCTTTGAGTAGTCGACACATGCTACAACTAACGTTCCAGAGTAAGGCACTCTTTCTAAGCGGATGTGTAAGCCTTTTTGTTTATTCTGGCTGAGCCTCGCATAACCTGAATGAACCTCGAAATAACCCTCACTAACCCGGCATATTTCAAAGCTTCCAAATAGTCCATTACCCATTCCAATTGCCTTGTCACGCGTAACACCTTCCCGAATTGCTTTGTCCAATGCATCAGAGTCAGATGTTAGTTCGCGATGGGTCTGTCTTAAGCTATTTGGAATCCCTATGCCAGCATCGCAGACAGCATATTCGACCCGGTGCTGCTCTTTCTTGAAAGTTGTTAACTGGACAAGCCCTCCCGTCTGAGAATTTGAGTGATTGATGACGTTGTCAGTGATTTCGTTCACGGACCACTCAATTGCTGCGAGATCACCGCGCGAAAGGTCTGTTAGCGACTTGAGCATCGCGTCCATGATTGCGTTAACTGCCTTATGCTGGTCAGAGGCCGAAGTAAACTGAGTAACCGGAACTTGGCTATAGCCCTTAAACCTGGAAGCCACATGATTGACTGGATCAATCATGTGCGCCCAGTTTGTGTTAACAAATAGCCTCCTCAAGTTTTCTTTTTCGGGAAGCACCAAACTTACGTTTATGCCATCTCGGCGTAGGCTGATCACTTGTGCGCAGATGGCGAGCATAGGGCCAGCAAATGTTGCAGCACAGTCGGAAAAGTTTAGAACGATTTCCTTATAGCCGCGTCCTTCGATTCTGTCATGGATAGCGGCAAGCAGACGATGGAAGTCTTCGACTCCTACTTTTCCGCTTATCAGGACCTTCTCGTTCTCGGTCTTGATATTTCCCTGGTCCTTGGTGGTCTGTGGTTCCATATGCGAGACAGTTTATCACCCTCAGTGAATCAGATCGAACGATTTGGCGTCAGGGCTGCGTATTTACTTATCTCAGCCCAAATTGGGGGTGAGGTCTTGCAATCCAACATCACGCGGCGAAGAAAAGGCTCAACCTCTATCTTCCGGCGCGCGGCGTCTTTTTCTCCTGAGAGTTGACGGGATTCCTGGCGGTGCGATATTCTGATGACCAGAATTCTGGTCATGGAATGTTGTGAGGTGTGAGATGGCGAAAACGTTGTCCCTGTCTGAGGTGAAGACGCGGTTGCCTGAGCTAGTTGCTGGTGTGCAGGAGCGTGAGGAGGAGGTCGTGGTGACGAAGAATGGACGGCCTGCCGCAGTGCTGATCAACGTGGATGAGTATACGCGGCTGAAAGAGACGCTGGACGTGCTGAGCGATCCTGCCTTGATGAAACAGATCAGCCGAAGTAAGTCATTCTATGGGACCGGCGGAAAGGGCCTCGCCTTTGAGGATGTGTTTGGTGAGTCGTTCACCCCTGTAAAGAAGCGCCGCACTGCGTGAACCCTTTCCGCCCCGATATCCCTCCCCATGTGGCTGAGGTGATCCGCTCTCTCTATACTGACCTGAAACGTTCCATCAAGGCGGCTGTTCGTGGCATTGCGACCGATCCGGAGTGTGGGGAGCCGCTCCTGCGTGAACTTGACGGCTTGTGGAAGTATCGCGTCCGCCGCTTTCGGATTGTGTACGCCATCGATCGCAAGAAGCGCGTGATTCGGCTGATGGCCGTCGGCCATCGCAGGCATGTGTATGAAGAATTGACTGTTCGCCTGACGCGAAAGAGATAATCGAGTCGTGTCAGGGCTCGTTCGCGGCGCGCTACGTCCCACCTCTGAACACTACCCCCAGAAGTTTGAGCGCAACAATCGGATAGTGCCTCGACCTGGTCTGACGGTATGATGGCCCAACGATATGGGAGGGATTCATGCCGTCAATCAGTGTAGATCCTGCGTGGAAGGCCGTGCTGAACCGTGATCGCCGCTGCGATGGCCGGTTTGTCTATGCGGTGTCGTCTACGAGAGTGTATTGCCGTCCCTCTTGCCCTTCTCGCCGACCGACTCGCAACCATGTGACCTTTTTCTATTCGTCGCAATTGGCGGAGGCGGCAGGGTATCGCGCTTGCCTCCGCTGTCGGCCTCGGTCGGTTACCGGCTCCGAGGCGGAAGAACGGGTTGAACGAGCGCGACGCTATCTGGATGACCATGCGGACGAGCCCATCACGCTTCGACGGCTGGCAGCTCACGTTGGTCTCAGTCCGTTTCATCTGCAACGGGCCTTCGCGAATAGGGTCGGGCTCTCCCCGAAGGCGTACCAAAGTGTCAAAAGAATGGAGCGGTTTACCACGTCATTGAAACGAGGTGAGACCGTGACGAACGCAACTTACGAGGCCGGGTTCGGCTCCAGCAGCCGGCTGTATGCTCGAGTGCATGAAGACCTCGGCATGACGCCCTCTGTGTTTCGCTCCGGTGGAATGGGAGTCACGCTTCGCTATACCACTGTGCCGACGGTTGTCGGTCGGATGCTGGTGGCGGTCACGGAACGGGGTATCGCGGCTGTGAGTCTTGGAGAGACTGAGGTGGTATTGGTCGCATCGCTTCGCAGCGACTATCCGAAGGCGGTGCTTCGTCCAGATAGGAAGGGATTAGAGCAGCCTGTCTCTCGTCTTCTTCAGTGCCTCAACGGGAGCGTGAGTATGGATTGTCTCCCGCTAGCAGGTTGCGGAAAAACTCAGTTTGTGGTTCGACCGGCTCGCCACGAACGGAGTAAATCCTTGATTTTCAGCAGTGACCCTGTTCGACCTGAGCTTGTCGAAGGGTGAACCGGGAGTTTTTCCGCAGCCTGCTAGATCTGAAGGCGACGGCCTTTCAATGCAAGGTGTGGCAAGCACTGCAACAGATTCCTCGCGGACAGACCAGATCTTATCAACAGATCGCGCGAGCGATCGGACAACCGACGGCAGCGCGGGCTGTGGCCAGAGCCTGTGCGGGCAATCCCGTCGCGGTGGCGATTCCTTGTCATCGAGTCGTTCGAGGTAATGGGCATCTTGCGGGCTATCGCTGGGGCCTTGAGCGGAAGCAACGGCTTCTTGCACTGGAACGAACATGAGCTGCAAGGCATAGGGGGGTCCGTGTAGCTGTAACTTTCTCCTTATCTTCCAACACGATCGTGCGCCACTCAAAAATCAGTTCCAGTCTTGCCATGCAGTAACCGATAAGTATGGAGATGAAGTCAGGAGATTATTGAGGAGTGTAGGAGATCGGGAAACCGAGCGCGGAGAAAGATTTTACGGGCGTATCTCCTGAGGTTCAGCTAGAGTCCTATCAGGTCCGTAAGTAAGAGCAGAAATGACAGCAGCACCCGTTTCGCAGCGCATGGTGTTCGACCGTTACACGTTGACACCTTCCTCGGAAACGGAGCGATCGTGGATTTCCTTTCATGCCGCATAAGCAGGTGGTCATTATCGGGGGAGGGTTCGGAGGCTTAACGGCCGCGCAATCGTTGCGTGATGTCGATGTGGTGCTCATCGACCGTACCAATCATCATCTGTTTCAACCATTGCTGTACCAGGTGGCGACGTCCGCGTTGTCTCCCGGCGATATCGCGTGGCCGTTGCGCACGATCTTTCGTCGGTACCCGCATGTTCGCGTGGCCATGGATGAAGTCTTGTCCATCGATCGTGCGGCGCGTCTCGTGAAGTTGCGGGATAGCAGGCCGATTGCATTCGACGTTCTTATCATGGCGCCTGGATCCCGGCACTCGTATTTTGGGCGCGATGCGTGGGAGGAGTTTGCGCCAGGACTCAAGACTCTCGCCGATGCTGTCTATCTTCGCGAGAAGATGCTGTTGGCATTTGAGGAAGCCGAACACCGACGCATGGGCACCGGCACAGGAGCGCGACTCACCTTCGTGATCGTGGGGGGGGGGCCTACCGGTGTGGAATTGGCGGGCTCGATGGCGGAGATCGGACGGAAGGCCATGGGGCCTGATTTTCCGAACTTGGGCCTCGATGACCTCAACATTTTGCTCGTGGAAGGCGGCCCTCGCATTCTGCCAGGGTTTAGTCCAGACCTATCGGCGAAAGCGGAGGTTGCGCTCAAGCGCAAAGGCGTGACGGTCAAGGTCAATAGCCGGGTGAGTGAGATTCGCGCTGATGGCTTGACGATCGGGAGCGAATTCGTTCAATCCACGCATATCATTTGGGCGGCAGGCAATAAGGCGTCGCCGCTTCTGACGTCGCTCGGACTTCCCCTGGATGGGTCCGGTCGGATCAAGGTTCAACAGGATCTGTCGATTCCAGAAGACCCCTGGATTTTTATCATCGGCGATGCCGCGCATTGTGCCGATCAGGCAGGGAACCCTCTGCCGGCAATCGCTCCCGTCGCTGTGCAGCAAGGTGGCTATGTCGCGAGACTCATTTGTCAGGAGACGGCGCCTGATCAGCGCCGACCGTTTGTCTACGCGGATCGAGGTATGCTCGCGACCATCGGACGTGCACAAGCTGTCGCACAGATGGGCTTCTTACGCCTATCCGGACTGCCTGCCTGGTTGCTCTGGTGTGTGGTGCATGTCTTTTTACTCATCGAGTTACGCAGTCGCGTGCGGGTGATGTCGGAATGGATCTGGTACTACTTCACATTTAAACCTGGCGCAAGAATTATCTATATGAAAACACGCCAGGCTACCGAAGAAGCGGAACGGCGCCGTCGCACTCAGCGGGGTCTGACTCGAAAGACTGATGTGCCTCAGACAGAAAAGATTGAGAAACGGGCTGTGTAATATTTCTCCCCCACCGCGCGCTACCTTTTCCGTTTCACTCACCTGTGCAGGAAGCCACTGCTGCCCGTCCTCCGCAGTAGTCTGCTACGGAGGATGGATCAAGCCGTGGCGCTCCACTCCCTACGTCCACAGCTCCAATTTTCTCAGAATGTCACGCGCATGAATACTATAAGCGAGAGGATGTCTTTTTGAGCATTCTCAAGAAGAGTGCTTCTGAACTTTCGAGGACGCCGGCTATCGACGCGTTGGGTTGCCGACTTGGTTCTTCAGCGGTCTGCTCAATGGGCCATTGATCTCCCACTGGAATCTCCTTACTCTATAGCCGTATGAAGTTGATGAGGCAGTCGCGGCTACGGTATTGCGTCGACAGTTCAGGCTCTGTGAGCCTGCACCTCGCACTGGCGATTGTGTGCTTCACGCTGGGGGCCTGTGCGGGAGCAGTTTCGAAAAGTGATCTCTCGACAGTCGCGTCGGTGGATCTCTCGCGTTACGTCGGCACCTGGTATGAAATCGCGCGGCTCCCGATGTGGTTTCAGCGGCACTGCGTGGATTCCAAGGCGATATATTCCAGTCGCCCCGACGGGTTAGTCGGTGTGCATAATGAATGTGTGACCGAATCCGGTGGAGTTGAGCAGGCAGAAGGAGCGGCGACGGTGGTTGACCCCAAGACGAATGCGCGACTCATGGTAGTGTTCGACAACTGGTTCGCCCGGTTGTTTGGCTCATCCCGTGAGGGAAATTATTGGATTCTCGATCTTGACCCAGAATATCGGACCGCAATGGTGGGGGCTCCAGATCGTCGGTATCTCTGGATCCTGTCACGGACCCCTCAGCTGGAGGACTCCACCTATCAGCGTCTGGTCGAACGGGCCAGGCAGCTGGGGTACCCTGTGTCGGATCTCATCAAAGCTCGACGCGCCGCCTCATCGTGACTGATTGCCGCGTCTCGTCGCAGGCATCAATAGCCCACTCATCATGGAGAGCACAGCATGGCTTTGACGACCCACAATCATGTGCCGGTTCCTTCATTCATGTATGGCACGGCATGGAAAAAAGAGGCGACGACCCAATTGGTGCAATTAGCGGTGGCGGCAGGCTTCACAGCCATCGATACGGCTAATCAACTGATCCATTACCAGGAAGCGTTGGTAGGGGAAGCCCTGCTGGCTCTCGCGCAGCAAGGGGTCCCGCGTGATCGTCTCTTTCTTCAAACCAAGTTTACGCCGACGAATGGCCAAGACCATCGCACCCCTTACGATGCCTCGGCCAATCTCACAACCCAAGTGACTCAGTCCTTCGACAGCTCGCTGGTCCATCTGCACACCGATTACCTCGACTCCTACGTCTTGCACGGGCCTTATCAACGGCAGGGATTGGGTGCTTCGGACTGGGAGGTATGGGCCGCCATCGAAGGGCTCTATCGATCCGGGAAAACAAAAATGATCGGTATCAGCAACGTCACGGCTGAGCAACTCACACAGCTCTGTGCCCGAGCGGCGGTGAAACCGATGATGGTACAAAACCGCTGTTATGCCGCCCTTGGGTGGGATAAAGAGGTGCGGGAAATCTGCCGGGCTCATGCGATCATCTATCAAGGCTTTTCACTGTTGACTGCGAATCAAGGAATCTTTGCTGAGCCAGCCATTCGGGCCATCGCCCAACGGTTAGGGGTAGGCCTCGCGCAAGTCGTTTTTCGATTTGCCATGCAAGTGGGGATGCTCCCATTGACCGGCACGACGAATCCACAACATATGAAAGAGGATCTCCAGGCAGAACAGCTCACTCTCACCGACGAAGATATGCAGGTGATTGAAACGATTGGGATGTGAACAAGCTGCTCATCTGTATTCCAGCCATGAGACGGCGTGTCTCCCCATAGGATTGCGCATGGTGCGATCAAGACGATTGCCCGATCCATGCCGGACTTTCCCCCGACTGCTGAATCAGCGGGTCCGTGGGAGTGCCCAGAGCACTCTCACAGGACTCCTGCCAGCCGATTGAGGCTCAGAATAGCCTGGCCAAAGAACAGGTGGAACGACTGGAGGTCATACGGTGATATCTGGACGGAATGGGGGCCACGGTCGCCATAGAGGAGCCCGATCGGTCGGTTGCCGATGCGGATGGGGGCCAGGACGGCAGACGAAGTTTGCCAAGTCGAGATGAACATCGGGTGGAGGGAATGAGGTTCCTCGATGGAGACATTTGAGACCAACAGTGGATCATGCCGTTTGAGTATCTGTAAGAAGAGCGGGTGGTCTGTACTGAGCGATCCGGTGAAGCTGGACAGGTACTGAGTTGGTGCGTCTGCACCGACACCGACGAAGACTCGGCCGAGCAATTGGTCTGTATCGCCGGGATTCAATAGCGCCAGCGCCACCCGCGTGAAACCGCCGTAGTCATGCAGTGCGTTGACCAGGATCGAGAGCAGACTGTTGAGGTCTTTTGCCGCCAGCAACGAGGTCTGAAACTTTTCAAGGGTTTCGAATGGATGTGCCTGGATCGGCGGAATAGTCTGGCTGGCTGGTTGATCACGAGGCGGCTGGACCTGGATCTTGGGTGTCGAAATGGCGGGAGTCAATACAGGAACAGAGGCCGATGCCTGGGCCAGGACAATCTCCATAATTCCGACGGAACGGGAGAGTTGACGGCCCTTATCGAAGGCGCGAGTTAATGCCTCCTGAAAGTTGCGCTCAGGCAGAGAGGTGCCGTGCTGGAGGGTGCGACGAATCCGGTCGGCAACGGCGGGCTTCGATGAATCAGCCATGGCGGACACGAGATCGTTCGCGCCCGCAACAAGTCCCACAAATATCTGCTGGGGGGTCTGCCATCGGGTTTCCACGACCGGCGTGGGCGCACCGATGAGGTCTACCAAACCTGTCGGCAGGATCCATGTCCGCGCCAAGGCCGTCGCAAAGCGGGCTTTCGGGACACCAAGAATGGCGGCTTCGGCGGCCGGTGTCCGCGCCTCAGCGAGTTGTTCAAATAGATCGGGCGTTTGATAGGCGATGACCAAGTCGGCGAACGAGTACAACAAAGCGGCGCTGAACAGCTGTCCTGGGTGAGGATAATTCATGGCTGTGCCGAGTTCGGCAGCGTGGGTCGACGCGAAGAGAGCCTTTGCGATCAATCGGCTCAAGACCGGGCGACGATCCGGATCTTGCTTCAAATGCTCCATCAATTGGGCCGTGGCGACGAGCGTGCGGACGGTGTCCAGCCCGAGCCAAGTCACCGCGTGGGTCACGGAGGTGATGGTCTGCTGTGGGCTGTAGGCAATCCCATTGGCGATCTGGAGTACTTTGCAGGTCAACCCGGGATCGCGACTGATGACCTTCGCGAGCGAGTCGGGGCTCGAAGTGTCGCCGGTCATATTGAGAATTTTCTGACAGGTGGCCTGCAAGGCCGGGAGCGCATGAGCCTGCGGGTCGAAGAGCGGGCGCAGCGGAGGGGGCACCAGTGCGCAAATGTCGCTATTGGCCTCAGAGTTCACGACCGGGGTCATGGCTTGCGTCATTCTGCCTCCTGGGCAATGCGTGAGCAGGACCCTGTACACAGTCCGCCGGTTTTCACACCGAGCATGAACGTGTGCTTTGTCCGCGTCACGTAGGGCGACTCTCGTGTCCGGGAACCTGTCCTTGTCCCTCTATCGGTCGAATGGAGGATAAAATTTAGTCGAAGCGGAGAATCCTGGATTTCTGACCGCCTTGAAGTTGCTGGTGCTGTGAGGAGGAATGGTAAACGGGATCAGGATGGGGCTGATATCGGAAGAGAAGTTGCCCAGCGCGAAGTGCGTGGTCTCCCGGCGTTCAGCTGCTGTGGTGACTGTTGAGACTTAGGAAGGGAGTTCGATGAGTCGCAGCGTGTAAAGGTATTGGTACAGTCCCTTCTGGTCCATCAATTCGGCATGGGTGCCGGTTTCCACGAGGCGGCCTTTGTTGAGGACAAGGATCCGATCAGCTCGTTGAATGGTCGTCAAGCGGTGAGCAATCACAAAGGTCGTTCGTCCTTTCATGAGTTCCTCTAGTGCTTCCTGGACGAGTCGTTCGGACTCACCGTCCAGGGCAGAAGTGGCTTCATCTAACAATAAGATGCGTGGATTTTTGACGATGGCTCTGGCGATAGCGATGCGCTGCCGCTGTCCGCCCGACACATTGATTCCCTTTTCCCCCACGATGGTTTGATACTGGTCCGGGAAACTCATGATGAAGTCGTGGGCGTGAGCGGCACGGCTCGCTGCGACCACCTCTTCCTGAGTCGCCTTCTCGTTTCCGTAGCGGATATTGTCGAGAATCGTCCCACCGAACAAGATCGTCTCTTGCGGAACCAGCGCGATCTGCCGATACCAACTATCCATCGTGACGTGGCGGAGATCGTGCCCGTCGATGGTGATGACCCCTTCTGTCGGGTCATAGAAGCGATGGAGTAAGTTCATTACGGTCGTTTTCCCGGATCCGGTGGGACCGACAATGGCGATGAGTTCGCCGGGCTTGGCTTCGAACGACACATCCATCAGGACCGGTTGGCGCGGATCGTACGCAAAGCCGATATGATCAGCCCGGATATGTCCTGAGACAGCTGGCAGCGTTGTGGCGGTGGGGGAATCGCTCACCTCAGCCTGTGTGTCAAGAATTTCGAACACCCGTTGGGTGGCGCCTTGCGCTTCTCTGATCTGCGCGAACACGCGGGCAGCGGAGCTGAAGGGGCCGATCAGGATTCCGGCAAAGAGGACGAAGGCAAAGAGGTCGCCCGGCGACACGCTTCCATCGATGACCTGCCGTCCCCCATACCACAACACCGCCGCTGCCGCGGAGAAGGTGAGGAGGCTGATGACGGGAATAAACACCGCCATGACGCCGGCCTTTTGCATCGTGAACGCCAAGGTCTGTTCAACTTGTACGGCAAACCTGGTTTCTTCGCGCTGTGTTTGGACGAAGGACTTCACGACCCGGATACCGGAGATCACTTCCTCGATCAGAGTGCTCATGGCAGCGGTGTGGTCCTGAATCGAGGTCGAGAGCGATTTGAGTTTTCGCCCGAAGAACTTGGCCACAAGGACGAGCAATGGAAGCAGAACGAGGATTAAAAGACAGAGCTGCCAATTCATGATCAACAAGAACGTGATGCCTCCCACGAAAGTCACGAGCTGTTTCGCGCCGTCGATCGGCGTTTCAGTGACGATCGATTGGATAACCGTCACGTCGTTCATGAGCCGTGAAAGAAGCTCACCCGTTCTCCGGCGGGCAAAGAAACTCACCGATAACGTGTGCAGATGTCTAAAGAGATGTCGACGAAAGTCGGCAATGATGCGCTGCGAAATCCATGCGGTCAGATAGCTATGGCCCATCGAGCAGAGCCCCTGCAGGATGACGAGTCCAAGAAGGATGAGAATCATGTTCGTCATTTTGGGCTGATCGCGCTGCACAGTAATGATGTCCCACAAGGTGCCAGCCAACCGCAGCAAGGTCAGGTTGACGGCCGCGACGCCCATGACCAGCAACCCGGCCAGCACCATGCGAGACAGATAGGGCTTCAGGAATGGGAGAAATCGTGAGAAGGTAGACATCAGAAGTTCTTCGCAGACTCAGGAAAGGGCGATGTTGGTTTGGGTGAACGTCGATGGAGTACAACAGCCTGCACTCTGAGGGTCTGCTCGGTGCGAGAACATGCTGCGGGAGTTTCAGCACTAGCTAGAAGAGGTGGCTACAGAATACCAGGAGGGACTTGAAGAGGGGGATACTGGCGGGAGGCCTTCTCGACAGCTACAGCTCCACGACGGACTCGATCAGGTTCTTGTTGATGGCCACGAAATCGGAATGGTCTTTTTCATTGATCACCACATCGGTGAGGCTGATAAAAAGGCGTTGTTCTTCGTTAATCGCATCGGACACACGATTACGCATCGGGGGAATGAGGAAGTCACCGACATAGACGCAGCTTACAGTTCGGACGCAGATGCGAACTTTCTTGCCTTCGGGCACTGACCCCTCCTCCCCCGTCTCGGGTGAAGCTTAACTTTTACGACGTTCAAATTTTTGACGCCGGCGCAGCTTTTTATACTTGTGCTTGCGCATTTTTTTACGGCGTTTTTTCAGCACACTGGACATGCATGTCTCTCCTGCAAAGAGGGGAGTGTAGAATTTTCCACGGCAAATTGCAAGCGCATCTACAGAACACATTGATCATGACCGTGCCGAGGCCGAACACGTTGATGACGTGCAATGCGGTGAGGGTTGGCTCACGAACGGCTTGACCTGCCGAATACTCGTTTCTATACTGCCACCAGCATGGTTCCTTATAAAGCTCCACGGTTTTCCGTCTTATTCCTTCTCGGTGCGATGCTCTTGATCGGCGTCGGGTGCGGGGGCAAGACGATCCAACATCCCGAAGATCATGAACGGTACCTCCGTATTGATCGGGCGGTGGAATCGCTTCGCCAAGCGTATGTGAAGAAAGATGCGTCGGATCTAGCGTCACTCATGATGCCGATTGATCAGCTTGAGCGGCTGAAAGAAGAAGCCCAGGTCGATTTCGAGACGTTTAGTGCCATCGTGTTGGACTTTGCGATTGAACGCATCATGATCGAAGGGGACAACGTCGATGTATTTGTGCATTGGCAGGGGCTGTGGAAGAAAGATCCGGATGATCCAGGGCTCCGGCAGCGGGGCCATACGAAATTGCAGTGGGTCGGCACTCAGGCGATTCTCTTGCGCGGGATTCAGGGCGATGCCCCATTCGGGATGAAAGCGCGGCAGGTCACAATCGATCCCACACGTTCTCCTATGAAGAAATAATTCATGCCGTCTCGCCGATCTTCCACGCCGGTACAAGCCGATTTTCTTGTTATTGGAAGTGGTGTCGCGGGTCTTCGCGCG
Organism: Nitrospiraceae bacterium; assembly: GCA_041743755.1. Classification (GTDB taxonomy): domain Bacteria; phylum Nitrospirota; class Nitrospiria; order Nitrospirales; family Nitrospiraceae; genus Palsa-1315. The sequence goes on from JBGTMB010000027.1 coordinate 13,751, forward strand.
GCGTTGGAATTAAGCCGTGCCGGCCGTGTCATCGTGCTGACGAAAGGGCATCCGCTTCAAAGTAGTTCGATCCATGCACAGGGCGGGGTGGCGGTGGCGATGAGTGAAGAAGACGACGTGGCCATCCATTTAACCGATACACTCAAAGCAGGCCATGGCCTCTGCCAAAAAGAAGCGGTGCGGGTTCTTGTAGGAGAAGGACCCGACCGGGTTCAAGAATTGATCGGGTGGGGGGCCAAGTTCGACAAAGTCGGCGGTAAGTTTGCGTTTGCTCGGGAGGCGGCACACAGCCGAAGCCGTATCCTGCGAGCGCGGGGGGACGCGACGGGGAACGAAATGGTGCGAGTGCTGATTGCCGAGGTGAACCGGCAGAAGCGTATCCAGCGATTGGATCATCATTTTACGGTGGATCTCATTGTTGACGCGGGACATTGCTGTGGGGCCGTTGTCTTGGATGAAGGATCCGGCCGCCAGTTCGTGCTGCCTGCTCGGGCGGTTGTCTTGACGACCGGCGGGGCTGGTCAGATCTATGCGCGGACGACGAATCCCCCGAATGCGACCGGCGATGGAATGGCGATGGCACTACGGGCAGGCGCGGTGCTTCAGGATATGGAGTTCGTTCAATTCCATCCTACTGCATTGTATTTGCCGTCGAGTCCGCCTTTTTTGCTGTCCGAAGCGATGCGAGGCGAGGGTGCGCAGCTACGTAACAATAAGGGAGCTCTCTTCATGCAGCGGTACCACCCCATGGGGGCGTTGGCGCCGAGAGATATCGTGTCACGAGCGATCTTGGCAGAGATGGCGGCAACGAAAGCACGCCATGTCTATCTTGATGTCACCCACTTGGGAGCGGAGTTCGTGAAGCGGCGTTTCCCGACCATTTATGCGACCTGTCTTCGCTATGACATCGACATCACGGAGGAATGGATCCCTGTGTCTCCCAGTGCGCATTATATGATGGGCGGGGTCTGGACGGATCTGAATGGTGCGACGACGATTCCAGGGCTTTTTGCTGCCGGGGAAGTCGCGTGCAGTGGTGTGCATGGAGCGAATCGCCTAGCCAGCAATTCCTTGCTCGAAGGATTGGTATTTGGTGCGCGCGCGGCTTCGGCAGCGGTGGCGTGTGCGGATCGACTGAAGTTTTCCACACTATTGTCCCAGAAGGCCACGCTCCAGGCGGGCCAATTCGGCACCTTGGAGGATGCGGAAAAATTGCGAAGCTCCCTGAGGCGGACGATGTGGGGACAGGTGGGCGTCATTCGCTCGGGAGAATCGTTGATCCGTGCTTGTGCGCAACTATCACGGTGGGCCCAATTGATCACCCAGCCGTTTGAAAACCGAGCCGCGCTGGAAGTGAAAAATATGGTGCAAGTGGCGCAATGCGTGGCGGAAGCGGCGTTGTGGCGGGAGAATAGTGTCGGAGCCCATTACCGGTCTGATTTTCCAGAGGCGAAGCGGGTTGGATGGCAACAACACAGTCGCCTGGTAAGTGGGGAAGTGACTACTGGGAGAACCGCCCAGAAATCGCGGGGGTTGTTGCTGTCTCTGGGGGGCCGTATCGGTTGACCGGGCGTTCCACGATGACACCGTCACGGACGAGGAACGTGCGATAGTAATGGAGCACCTTCCGGACGTACTGTCTGGTTTCATCGAACGGGGGAAGCGCTTGATAATGCTCAACCGCATTCTCTCCGGCATTGTAGGCCGCAAGGGCTAGCGGTAAATTTCCGTGGAAACGGTCGAGCAGTTGGCGCAAGTATTTCGTGCCTCCGCCCACATTATCATCCGGATCGTACATATCCCGCACATCCAGGCGCACGGCGGTTTGGGGCATCAGTTGCATGAGACCGATCGCACCAGCGCGAGACACTGCACGAGGATCAAAGTTTGATTCAGCTTTGATGACCGCTCGGATCAGCGCGGGATGGAGCCGGTGTTGGGAGGAATACCGACGAATGACAGGTTCGAGTTCTTGCTCAGACAAGGCCGAGTGGAATCGGCTGGATTCAATCTCGATTTTCCGGTAGCGAGAATCGGAAGGGACATTGGTGAGTGAGATTGAGCCGTTGGGTCCGATGAACTGATAAATTTCTGCCGTAGTGGTTGGGATGGCACAGGCCAGCGATCCGATTCCTGCGGTGACCGTTGCGGTGAGTCCAATGGCTGCGTGCCGATGGAGGGATCGCATGAGAAGAGAAAAAGCATTGTGCATGGTTCAACGATAGCAGTCTACCGCCAGGAGTCAAGAAAATGCAGATCTTATGCCTCGATGCCGGCAATGAATAGTGAAGAAAAACAATGGGTTTTGTGATGGGTGTGTGCGGCTAGGGTTCTAGAAAGTGCGTTCGGTTGGCTCTAAATAGGCTATGGATCTGCAGGGTGAGAAGTCCCGGGGCTCCCTTCCCCACCGGATGCCCGTCCACCATAGTGACTGGCATCACCTCCATGCTCGTGTTGGTGAGAAAACACTCATCCGCACCATAGATTTCCTCGACCCCAAAGGATCCTTCATCTATGGGGATCTTCAATTCTTGCGCGAGGCCGAGGACAATGCCGCGGGTGATCCCGTCCAACAGGCCGCACGCAAGTGCTGGAGTGCAGAGCCAGCCTGCTCGGACGAAAAAGAGATTGATGACGGTGCATTCCGACAGATGCGACTCACAATTGAGGAGGATGCTATCAAAGGCGCCTGCCGCGATGGCTTCCCGTTTGGCCAGGATATTGTTCAAAAAGTTTGTGGCCTTGATCTGAGGGGACAGAGCGCTGGGTAGGTTCCGTCTTGTTTTGGCGACGATCAGGTGTACGCCGTGACGGTATTGTTCGGGTGAGGGGGGGTGAAGCGGTTTGGCCATAATCACGACGGTGGGAGTTGGACACAGGGCTGGATCGAGGCCGATGTCGCCGGCTCCTCGGGAGATGGTGATACGAAGATACGCATCGGTGTGTTCGTGGCCGACGTCATTCCGTGCCATCGCCTCGTGGAGGAGCGCTGGCCATCTGTGTTCGGGGATGGGGATCGTCAGCCCGATTGCAACCGCAGACCGGCGAAGCCGAACAAGATGTTGGTCCGGCATGAAAATCCGCCTCCCGTAGGAGCGAATCGTTTCATAGACGCCGTCCCCATAGAGAAAACCATGATCGAAGACGGAAACGACGGCCTCCTCTTCTCTCACAAACCGATCATTGAGATAAATCCACATGGTTACCCCTGCTGCAGTGCGCTGAAGAAGGCCTGGGCTTTCTGGAGCGTTTCCTCGTATTCCTTGGCCGGATCGGAGTCGGCGACAATTCCTGCACCGACCTGCAAGTATCCCTTCCCTGCACACCATACCACCGTTCGAATCACGATATTGAGGTCGAGGTCGCCGTTCCAGCCGATGTATCCGAACGATCCGGTGTAGGGGCCCCGGCGTACCGGCTCTAGTTCCTCGATAATCTCCATGCAGCGGATCTTTGGTACGCCTGTGATCGTGCCTCCGGGGAACAGCGCTCGAATCAGATCAAAGGGAGTGGCATTCGGCTTCAGGACGCCGCTGATATGAGACACAATGTGGTTGACGTGGGAATACTGCTCGATCGCCATGAATTCGTCGACCCGCACGCTGCCGAATCGGCAGACGCGGCCCAGGTCATTTCGTTCGAGATCGACGAGCATGAGGTGCTCCGCCCGTTCTTTTTCATTGGCAAGCAGTTCACCAATGAGGCGTTGATCGTCGCACGGGTCAAATCCGCGTGGCCTGGTTCCAGCAATGGGGCGTGTGTCTGCCTGCCCGTTGTGCAAACGGACGAGCCGTTCAGGCGAGGAACTGATCAACGTGACGTCATCGAAGTGCATGAGCCCTGAGAAGGGCGAGGGGTTTACGGCTTGGAGACATCGATAGAGTGTCTGTTCATAGGGTTGTCGATCTATTCTCTCGTCGTAGGTGTTAGGAGGATCCAAGGTGAATCGGTGCGACAAGTTGGCTTGGTAGATATCTCCGGCTGCAATATATTCTTGGCAGCTCCGGACTTGATTGAGGTAGGCATCCCGCGTTTGGTCGGGATGAAAAGCCTTTTGATCGAAGGAGGGGAAATTCTTGAGGGGCACAGGCCTTCGGCTTAATCGGGCTTCCCACTCGGCCAGACGATCTATACCCTCGTGATAGAGTTTCTCGCGAGGCTCTCCCAAAAACCGTTCCATGGGCGGGAAAAAGATAAGCTGCAGACAATCAGTTTGATGGTCGATGACGGTGACGATGTCATACAGACCGAATTGCAGATAGGGCAGCTGTAGGTCGTCTTTGGCCAAGGACGGAAGTATTTCGAATTCACGCACGAGATCGTAACTCAAGTAGCCGACCGCTCCGCCCCAAAAAGGGGGCAGGCCTGGAAGAGGCGCTATCGGGGGGTAGGTGAGGAGGCGACTGAGGCTGCCAAAGGGATCTTGTGAGGAGTGTTCGTCTCCTTCGTTGGTGTGAAGAACAGTCTGTCCTTGCCGCCCAATCAGCACCGCAAAGGGATCGCTCCCCAGAAATGAATAGTCGTGCCCGCGATGTGACCGTTTCCCGCTATCGAGGAGGAATGATGGCTGAGAGGGAGATGCGATCAGACGGTATAACTCGAAAGGTGTCCTGCCGCGTCTGTCCAGCGCGAGGACCAGAGGCTGTGGAGGTCCATCAAGGAACGATGATTGAGAGAAATGGGTCATGGATGAACGTGTATGGCTCCATCCCTGCGCGTCATTCACTATACCCTACGGCACTGGTTTCATCCCAGTGCATGGTCGGCTTGACAATTTGACATTGATTCTGCTTGAATTGCGAGCCCGCCATCGGCAGAGTCTTTGTGGCCTCAGCTGCAGTGCGCTCTCCTCCGTGGGTACGACATGCCCCCTTCACAAGATCCATTGTACGCCGGGCTTGGCCAAGCGGTCCGGATCGCAACAGATCTGGTCGCCGCGCTGATTGTCGGAGGAGGGTTGGGGTGGCTGTGCGACACATACCTTTTTGATTCTTCCCCTTGGGGGATGGTTATCAGTCTTGTGTTGGGGGGCGTAGCTGGGATCAGAAATGCGTACCGGTCGGTGCAGCGGTGGCCGAAGACATAACGATTGTAACTAGACGAAACACATAGAGCGCCATGGAAGAAAGTCCGCTTCATCCCTTCGAACTTCACGAGTGGATCCCGATCTCGCTCGGCGGATTCGATATTTCCGTCAACAAAGCCGTTGTCATGATGTGGGTTGTCGTCTCCCTGGCGGCGGTGTTCATGGTGATCGCAGGATCGGCGCGCAAACTGGTGCCCGGCAAGTTACAGAGCATAGCGGAGCTCATGGTGGACTTTATTCGCAGCATGATCCTCGATACGATGGGCAAAGAGGGGATGCGATTTTTCCCGCTCATCGCCACCCTCTTTCTCTTTATTCTCTTCTGCAATCTTCTCGGGTTGATCCCCGGCAGCTATACCGTGACGAGTCAGATTATTGTGACGGCTGTGTTCTCCTGCGTGGTATATGGGATCAGTCTGATCATGGGATTTCTGATCCATGGCATCAAGTTCTTGGGCATTCTCATCCCACCCGGTACGCCCGGGTGGCTGCTGCCGTTAATGATACCGATCGAGCTGATGAGTCAGTTGGCGCGGCCCATTTCACTGGCCGTTCGGTTATTTGCGAATATGACGGCTGGTCACGTGATTCTCGGGGTCCTGTTCGGCATGGCGATCAGCGGCGGATTGTTGATCGGGTGGTTGCCCTTTGCATTTACGGTTGCGATATACGGATTGGAAGTCGGTATCGCGTTCATTCAGGCCTATATTTTCACCATATTGACCTGTGTCTACATTGGGGATGCATTTCATTTACATGGCCATGATGAGCATGCGCACTGACAGGCAGCTGAAAGGCTTTCCGAGAGCGTTCTCGGCCGACGTCTGCTCGTGGACGTACTCTATCGTCCGCTTCAAGGCATTCGCGTCCTGCGGCCTTGCTGGGAGGAGATGTTGAGCAGTCTGTTCGGGCGTACAGTGAGTTTTCATTAAAGGAGGATAGACAAACAATGGATTTAGGAGCAGCAGGGTTGATAGGCATGGGCTGTGCCGCGGCAGGGTTTGCCGGAGCCGGTGTAGGGATCGGCTACATTTTCGGGAAAGTGATTGAAGTGGTGGCGCGCCAGCCGGAAGCTGAAGCTCGTGTCACAAAGTATATGTGGATCGGATTCGCACTGGTGGAAGCCATTGCGTTGTATGGACTGGTCGTGGTGTTCATCATTATGGGACTCCGCAAGGGGTAGCGAGGTAAGCGAAAGAAATGGATACTCCAATATCCCCTTACACCTCTACTCGGGGGAGCTCACATGCCGCAGTTTGAATCTCACTTTTTTTCTTCCCTAATTTTTTGGGAAATCGTGTCGTTCGCGATTCTCCTCTTCGTGCTCTACAAGTTTGCCTTTCCCGGCATCTTGAGCGTGTTGGAAGAGCGGGAAAAGAAAATTAAGGATAGTCTCGATCAAGCTGAGCGTCACCGGTCTGAGGCTGAGCGGAAACTCAAGGAGTACGAGGCCAAGCTGAACATGGCTGCGAAAGAGGCCGAGGGGGTTCTGACTGCCGCAAAAGAACGAGCGCAGCGGCTCATGGAGGAAAATGAGCAGAGGATGACGATCGAAGCCGAGCGGATCAAAGGTGACGCGACGCGTGAAATCGATCATGAGCGGCGCAAGGCGATTCAGGATATTCGCGCTCAAACTACTGACCTGGCTTTGATGGTTGCGGAGAAGGTCGTGCAGCGGAGCCTGAACGAAGCGGACCACCGAAAATTTGCAGATGAGGCGCTTGAGGCGTTGTCAAAGTCTTATCAGCGATAATGCTTGGATCTGGCGGGGTCAGCCTAGGCTGACCCCGCCCGGTCTATATCCTTCTAAATCCACACAGATAAAGCGAAACCCTACTTTGCGCAGGCGGGCGCTGATGTGTGCACGCAAGTCCGGTTGATTCAACCGGGAAAAATCATCCGCTCCGACCTCGATTCGTGCGACCTCTCCATGCTCCCGTACGCGCATATGGTGAAATCCTTCAGCATGCAGAATGTCTTCTGCCTCTTCCACTCGACGGAGCTTTTCGATCGTGATCGGGACGCCGCGAGGGATTCTGGAAGAGAGGCAGGCTGCTGCCGGCTTATTCCAATTTGAGAGTCCCAATATTTGGGCCAGAGCCCGTACGTCAGATTTGGAGAGAGAGGCTTCGACCAGCGGGCTTCGAATGCCCCACTCACGCGCCGCTTTGATTCCCGGCCGATCGTCTCCGAGATCGTCGAGGTTTGTTCCGTCTGCAATCCATCGGCTCGCGCGCGGTTCACGCAGGCCGTCCAGTAATTGATAGAGATCGGTCTTGCAATGGAAGCAGCGGGCCGCATCGTTCTGCACGAAGGCGGGAATCTCGAGCTGATCGGTGTGGACCAACTCATGACGTGCACCGATCTCTATTGCAACCTGTTTCGCTCCGGTGAGTTCAACCATGGGAAACGTTGGGGAGACAGCGGTGAGGCCCAACGCTTGTTCGCCGAGTTGTTCATGGGCGATCTTCAAGACGACAGTGCTGTCGATCCCACCGGAATAGGCAACCAGGACGGACTGCATGTCCGAGATGACTTGGCGGAGCGTCGTGAGTTTGACGTGAAGGGAGTCGGTCATCATGGATACGTATCCTTAGCGTTGCGCCAAGCAGGCTGCGGGAAAACCATGTATGGACGGTAGTACATCACTGATTTGGGCGTTCGGAATAACAAAAGAGTTCCACGCAGGATGCTCGAAAAGTCCGATCAGCAAGGCCGCAGCGAGCGAAGAGGCGAGGAGGTACCAACCGCACTTTGTGTGGCCGTTCGCCCGCAAAATGGATCTTGGCGAACGGAATATATCCTCCAGCACTTCCGAGCCTCTGAGCGATGCGAGAACGCTGCTGGCTGGCTTTTTCAGCATCTTGCTAGAATTTGACCTTCGCTTTGGCGAGGTCGCCCACCACCACTAACGCGTATCGTTTAGGGTCCAGATATTGTTTGGCCATGCGTTGAACGTCTTCTTTCGTGACCCGGTCTATCCATTTTGGGTAGTCTGAAAAATATTCGAATCCCAAGCCATAGAGTTCCACTTGAGCGAGCACGTGCGCGAGTTTTCCCGTGGAATCAAATCGTAGGGGGAAGCTGCCCACGAGAAATGATTTCGCTTCGGCCAACTCCTGGTCGGATACGGGAGTATCTCGAATGGATTTGATCTCGGACAGGACGCTAGTGATGGCTTGATTCGTCGTCTCCGTCTTGGTTTGAAGGTTGACCCAGAAAGAACCGGGCATCAGCCGAGCATCGAAGTGGCTCATGATTCCGTAGACTAATCCCTGCTTGTCGCGAATCGAATCCATTAAGCGCGAGGAAAATCCTCCGGCCCCAAGGATGTAGTTCATGACTGTCACGGAATAATAATCCGGATGCATGCGCGGGATGCCCTCATGGCCAAGCACAATCGTAGATTGGGTGAGATCTTTCTCGATAAGTTGGACTGTTCTTCGTTCGACCGGCGAGGGTTTTTTCATATTCCGAGCTGTCGAGGCCACTTTTTTCCAAGCGCCAAAATGGGTCTGTACGAGTGCCGTGGCCTGTTCAAGTGTCATATCGCCGACGATGGTCAGGATCACTTGGGAAGGGGAATATTCCTTTCCATAGAAGGCTTGCACGTCGGCCAGAGTGATTTTATCGAGCGTCTCCTCTGTCCCGTTGACTGGCCATCGGTAAGGGTGCCCGTGGAACACGAGCTGATTGAACGCCTTCATGGCAATGTGGCCTGGGTCGTCATTGTCGCTGGCCATCTCGCCGAGGATTTGGGTGCGAATCCGTTCGAATTCCGGCTTATGAAACGCAGGCCGTTGCAACATGTCAGCGAGCAGGGTAAAGCCGAGGTCGAGGTCTTTCTTGAGAACGCGGGCGGAGACAGTGGTGTAGTCCTCTGAGGCTTTGGTTTCCAGGGCCCCGCCGACGAAATCGATTTGCTCTGCTTGCTGTCTCGATGTGCGCGTGGTTGTCCCTTCGTCCAGAAGACTGGCGACGAGGTTTGCGAGTCCTGCTTTGTCGGGAGGGTCTTGAGCCGAGCCAGCTTTGATGAGCGCGTGGATTTCAACGATGGGGAGGAAATGTTGTTCGAGAACGAGCACGGTGATGCCGTTTGTCGTGATAAATTTTGTCGGCGTGATCTCTGCCGCTCCACTGGAGCCGTTCGCCAGGAGGAGTGCGCACAGTCCTACCACGAGGGTGAGAGCCACCTGTCGTCGAGGCGTGCGGGGCCGTTGTCTTGTCGTCGGCATCATCAGGGTTTCCCCTGTTGTGTTGCGGTGGAGGGTGTCTCTGGTTGTTTGGGAGGCAGGGGGATCAATGTGCCGACGGTCCGATTGTCTTCAATTAAATACTGACGAGCGACACGCTGAATATCTTTAGGCGTGACCGCCCGGATCTGTTCGACAAACTGGTCTATTTTCCGCCACCCGGCACCAACAGATTCAGCTTGGCCCAGCAGCATGGCATGCCGGAAGTTGGAGTCCTGTTCAAACACATGAGTGGCTTCCACTTGATTCTTTGCTCGTTGTAGTTCTTGCTCTGACGGTGGATCGGTCTGGAGTCGTTTGATCTCTTGATGAAGAGCATCCTCAACCGATTCCGGCTTCTGGCCTGGGCTCACGAGAGCATAGAAGTAGAAAAGGCCTGGATCGGCCTGCAGCAAGCTGTATTCTGACCCGACTGCCAACGCAGACTTTTGCTCGTAGACAAGGCTCTGGTACAAGCGCGCACTTTTCCCGTGCGAGAGAATTGAATCGAGGATGTCGAGTGCATACGAGTCTTCACTTGTAAAATTTGGCACACGATAGCCGATCATGACGAAGGGGACTTGTGCCTCTCGCTTCAGGAGAAAGCGGCGTTCACCTTTTTGCTCCGGCTCAATGGTGGCGATCGGTTTAGGTTCCGGCCCTCGCGGGATCGGTTCGAAGAGTTGTTTGATCGTGGGGAGCAAGTCGTCGGCGTTGATGTCGCCCACGACAATGAGGGTGGCATTGTTGGGGGAGTAGTAGGTGTCATAATGCCGCTGTAAGTCATCGAGAGTCATGGCGTCCAAGTCACCGAACCAGCCGATCACCGGCCAATGGTAGGGGTGGCTGAAATAGGCCTGCGCGAAGAGCGCTTCGACCAGTGCGCCTTGAGGGTCGTCCTCGGTCCGAAGGCGTCGTTCTTCCTTCACCACTTCTCGTTCTGTCGTCAATTCAGGCCTATCGAGCACAAGCCCTTGCATGCGATCGGCTTCAAGTTCCAACGCCAGCTCGACGCGGTCGGCCGCGAGATTTTCGAAGTATGCGGTGAAGTCTTGGCTTGTGAAGGCGTTGTCTGTCCCGCCGTTCTTGCGAATCAGTCGGGAAAATTCGCCCTTGGGGTATTTGGCCGTGCCCTTGAACATCATATGTTCCAGCATATGGGAGAGGCCTGCGCGGCCCATCACTTCGTTGCGGGAACCGACTTTGTACCAGACCTGGACGGTCGCAACCGGAGCTTTGGGAACTTCGACTAAGAGGACTTTCATTCCGTTGGAGAGGATGAACTCATGAGGTTCCACTGCAAACGCGGGCGATGTGAGGAAGAAGACAAGGCTCCCCGCAGCAGCCAGCCACGATAATCGCATGATGGATTGAAAATACAGCCGGGTCATATTTGGGTGGTATGCACCACGTATGCTAGCAACGGGATTCAATTTGTGTCAAGGCACGTTCTGTGTATTCGGGGGAGAGATTTCCTAATTGGCCGCAGGCGCCCAGGACGTCGCGCCCCCGACTTTTACGCACGAACACGTCAAGGCCCGCCTGGCGCAGGATGGTTTGAAAGGCGGAAATATTGCGGTCCGATGGGCGGCGGAAGGGACTCCCGGGAAATTCATTGAACGGGATTACATTGATCTTGCACGCAATCCCACGGACAAGTTTAACGAGGCGGCGAGCGTCGTCGCCATCATCGTTCACCCCGGCCAGCAGGACATACTCAAACGTGAGTCGTCGGGTCGGTGGTAAGGGATAGCGGCGACAGGCGGCGAGCAACGTTTTAAGCGAGGCGATCCCATTGGCTGCCGGCATCAGGCGGGCGCGCTGGTCGTCCGTTGTGGCATTCAGCGAAATGGCGAGGTTGACGCCGAGCGGTGCGATATCTTTCAATCGCGAGGCGAGGCCGGCAGTGGAGACTGTTATGCGTCTCGGCGACCATCCGAGCCCCCACAGTTTATTGGTCATTCGCCGGATGGCCTCTGACAAGGCCTCCATATTGGCCAACGGTTCTCCCATTCCCATAAAAACAAGGTTGGTAATCCGCTCACCAGGGTCGAGATGATCTTGGGCGGTCAGCACTTGCTCCACGATTTCGTGTGATTTCAAGTTACGTTTCAACCCCATCGTGCCGGTCAGGCAGAATCCGCAATCCAGGGTGCAGCCGACCTGCGTTGACACACAGAGGGTTAAACGGTCCTCATCGGGGATCAACACAGTTTCGACGGTGAGTCCGTCGCTGAGCACGAGGATGAGTTTCCTCGTGTGATCAATCGAACGGAAGACGGTGCAACCTGCGGTACGCTGAATCGTGGCGTGTGAAGCCAGCTCGGTTCGCTCCAATTGCCCGAGGTCTGTCATCTGGTTGATGTCTGTGGCTCGACGTTGATAGAGCCAGCGCAAAATCTGACCGGCCCTGTAGCGAGGCCATCCGAATTGATGCACGAGTCGACCAAGCCCTTCTTCATCAAGGGCCAAGAGGTTCGTGGGAGCTGAGCGTGATGGGAGGGGGTCTTTTTCTTGCCGCATGGGTGCAGCCTATCACAGCCTCAAAAAGTGGAACAAGGTACAGGATTTATGCGGCTCTGCTGGCAACAAGGAAGACACACTGTTATATATACAGATCAAGAGGGAGACGAACGGTGCGCGACACTCTATATCGACGGATCAGACGACCTATGCTCCTTGGCATATCCATTGGCCTCTGTTGGGTTGGCCTTTTCCTCAGTCAGGCGTCCGCCGATTCTCCCTCACCGTCGGTGTCGAGCAGTACTGATACGTGCGAGAGGGTGGAAGATTGCTTTCAATCCGCAGCGTTGCCGAGGGAGAGGTTCGGGAAGACACTCACGAAAGAGCAAGTGTTGTTGCTCAAACTCGATCGGCTGCAACGTCTGATGGAACGATTCCCCGCCACAGTGTGGGCTAAACGTGCCGGGTTACTGTCCGGTGTGTTGTCCCTTGAACGAAATCCTGCCGTGGCGATTCAATTTCTTCGTACGGCACAGCAAGACTTTCCGATCTTGGATGACTATATCCGACTCTGGACAGGGGAAGCGCTGTTGAACCTTGGCGACCCCAAGCAGGCTGCAGGCATGTTCGAAAGCATCCGGCACGCGGTGCCGGATTCTTACTTATTGACGAAGGCAGCGTATCGGGCAGGGGAAGCGTGGTATCAGGCATCGAGTTGTCCTGAAGCGACAACATGGTTTATCAAAGCGGTGGAGCTGAACGACAAGGAGCCGGAGGCTCCCTTGGCGCTTCTTCGACGGGGCGCGTGCCAACTGCAGGAGAACAATGTACGGGAAGGCCGTGACACGTTGATGCGGCTCTGGGTTCGATTTGCCTATAGCGCACAGGCGAAGGAAGCCGAAGCGTTATTGGCCTCGAACCTTGGCGGGGAGCCGTGGGTGGTTCAGTCGAGTGAGCGACTGGCGCGAGCCCAAGCGTATCTTGGACAATCTTTCCATGTCGAAGCGATTGAGGAGCTTCGAAAGTTTCTTGCGGCCGAATCGAAGTCGCCGCGGCGGACTGAGGCAAAGCTGAAGCTCGGGATCGCGCAGGTGCGGCTGAAGCAGTATGACGAAGCCCGAGAGACATTTCGTGCATTGGTGAAAGACGGAGGGGCGGAATCCCACGAAGCGTCGGTCTGGCTGGCTCGTGTCTATCTTCGGCAAGGACAGGGAGACAAGTTGTTGGATTTTGCCAAGACGATGCCGACCGCTCCGCTCTCTGCCGAGCAGAGGGGGCAGATCACCTTGTTTGCCGGAATGTGGTTGGAGGATCAGGGGCGTTTCGACGACGCGATTGTGCGGTATCGGCATGTAGCCATGAATGGAGAACCGGCGTCCCAGCGTGCCGAGGCGCGTTGGCGCGCCGGATGGGTCTACTACCGTATGGCTCGGTACCGTGAGGCGGGTGACGAGCTTCGCCCGCTCATCGATCAGCATGACTACGATTTTGAGCCACAGGCGCTCTATTGGATGGGACGTGCAGCCGAATTGAGCCAGCAGCCTCATGCCCGTGAGCTGTATTCTCAACTCTGTCAACGATACGTCTATACCTATTACTGCCAACTGGCTCACGAACGGACCGATCTTACGCTAGCGGAATCTCATGCGGCAGAACCGATTGCGGCAATTCCTTTGGTGAACGGTGGCACGCCAGCGAACGGTGAAGCTCCTCGTTCAGTGACTGCCAGGGCCGAAATTGGGCAGCAGTCGGCATACCGTCGAGCGCTTGAGCTCAAGACGCTAGGGTTAGACTTGGATGCAACGCGTGAGTTGGCTGGATTAACTGATCGCTATAACCAAGACCCCGATGTGCTCATGGCTCTCGCAGCGATGTTGAACGAGGTGGGCGCCTACCATCATGCGCTCCGACTGGCGAGGGCGAGGTTCCGTGATAAATTGGAACGAACCAATGGGATTGTCGATCCATCACTGTGGAAGGTGGCCTATCCGACCGGGCTACTTCCCGCTATCAAGAGCCAGGGGGCCAAGGGCGTTGACCCTTATCTGGTGGCGGCGATCATTCGAGAAGAAAGTCAGTACGATTGGCAAGCTGTGTCGCGTGTTGGCGCGATTGGCTTGATGCAGGTGATGCCCGGAACCGCCCATACTGTCGCGCAACGGCTTGGGCTTCCTGCCGTCGGACGAGATGACCTTTTTGATCAAGAGACCAATATTCAGATTGGGGTCCATTACGTTGAGCAGTTACTTGAACAATTTTCTGGAAATGTCGCGCTGACCATTGCGTCATACAATGCGGGGCCAGCCATTGTTGGAAACTGGGTTGCGCTGCATCCCGGGCGAAGTCAGGATGAGTTCATCGAATTAATTCCGTATCAAGAAACACGGCAATATGTGAAGCGCGTTCTGCGAAGTTACCGAGAATATATTCGGCTTGACAAAGCCTCGTGATGGCCCTTTCTTGACAAGATCTAGACAAGTTTCTATAGTGCGCCACTACCTATAGTGGTCTTATGGGAGAGAGTGAGGGAATGGCGCTCGATCGACTAGACGCGTTTGAAAGTCGTATTAGGGACCTGGTGAAGCTCGTTCAAGAGCTGAAGAAAAAGAATGCAGCCATTGAAGAAGAATTAAAGGTTGCTCGACGACGACTGACAGAGAAGGATGAAGCGAACCGACGGTGGGAGCAAGAGCGTGTCGATATCAAGTTGCGCATCGAACGAGTGCTCAGTGACATCGAATTGTTGGAGTGCCTAGAAGAACGCAAGGAGGTGGCCCGTGACTAAGACCATTGACGTGGAAATCTACGGCCAACGGTACACGATCCGTGGTGAGGCGGACGAAGGGGAGGTCCGGCGGCTCGCGAGCTTTGTCGATGGCCAGATGCGCCATCTCGCTGAAGGGATGAATACGACGACCCCGTCCAAGCTCGCTGTACTGACAGCCCTCAATTTAGCCCATCAGTTGTTTGAGCTCGAACGAAAGCGTGCTCAAGGTGAAGCGGATATCGAGCGACGCATGAAATCACTTATGGAATCAATCGAGGAGCAGGTGCCGACCTCGCTCTTTCGCTAGATTCAACTTGCAAAGGATGTTCCTCTTTGTTATCGTGCGTATGTGCGTAGCGGGTGCTGTATTTTCACGATTAGGGATTATGATGAGGTCACGCTCGAACCGGTTGAGTGATCCGGGGATACGATGAAGTTACTGCGGAATGGATCTGGATTTTTGATGCTGGCGAGATTAATGCAGTTGTTAGAGTGTGCACAAGAGTGCCTATACGTAATGTATAACCTCTTGGAGATGTTGGGCAAGGTAATGGAGTTCGTGTGGCCGTCGAGGAGTACAGTCTGGGGAAATAGCCAGCAGCTAACTCCAGTTCGCGTACTCAATCCTCCCCTACGAAGGATATCTCACCGACGTCAAGGAACTACCTGGGAACCATCTCGCACAGGATATACCCGGCATCTCAATCCAGCAAAGCCCCCATTCCCATCGAACCCGTACTCGGAGTAGGTCCGTAGACCGCGTTTCCAGCCGTCCTCTTTTCGTCCCTCGTCTCTCCATTGCGGCCCCCGCATTCAAGACTGTTCAATAATTTCGTATCACACGAGGCGCGGAAGCAGGATTCTTCTCGCCTCGCGACTGTAAGGGGGGAGTCTACATGTCAACTTCAATTTTTGCCTATCTGTTGACTGGACTCATAGGAGGGCTGCTCGGAATTGGCATTTTTGAGCTGATCCGCCGCTCATCGGGCGCGAAGAAAAAAGTACAGGAAGAGGCCCAAGCCCGACAGGCTATACAAAACGCTCAGCGGGAGGCGGAGAACATTGTCAAAGAGGCGAAGTTAGAAGCAAAAGATCTTTTGTTGCAATCGAAAGAAGAATTGGAGAAAGACCAAAAGGTCAAGATGGCCGAGTTCGCGACTGTCGAAAAACGGTTGATTCAGCGGGATGAAACCATCGAGAAGCGAATCAGTGCGATCGACAAGCGGGATAGTGAAGTGCAGAAGCGAGATCAAGACCTCGCGAGGCGAGAAGAGAAGCTGCAAATTAAAGAAGCGGCCTGTGCTCGTGTAG
>JBGTMB010000028.1:0-1815 GCA_041743755.1 Nitrospiraceae bacterium
TCCTCGCACAAAAGCCATTATTCCCGTTCATCTCTTCGGGCAATGTGCGGAAATGGCGGCGATCAACGAGATCGCAAAACGGAAGAGGATTTATGTCATAGAGGATGCCTGCCAAGCCATTGGGGCAGTGCAGCAAGAAAAGCGCGCCGGGGTGCTTGGAGACACCGGGTGCTTTAGTTTTTTCCCCTCAAAGAATTTGGGCGGCTTTGGAGATGGGGGGCTCATTACGACCAACGATAAAACCCTTGCCGACTCCATGGCCATGCTTCGTGTTCATGGAAGCCAGATTCGCTATCTTCACGAGGCGGTAGGAATTAATAGCCGGTTGGATGCGCTTCAGGCAGCCGTACTTCATGTTAAACTGAAGTATCTTGACCAATGGACAGAGGGTCGTCGACGGAACGCCGAGCGGTATCGGCAGTTATTCGGCGAGACCAAGCATGCGGATTGTGTCGTGTTGCCGCCGACGAAGCCTGGCAATTTCCATGTCTATAACCAGTTCACGGTTCGAGTGCCGAAACGCGACGAGTTGCGCGCATTCCTCAAGGAAAAAGGGGTCGGCACAGAAGTGTATTATCCGCTCCCGATGCATCTCCAGAATTGCTATCGTGAGTTAGGGCATGAAAAAGGATCGTTCCCTCTGTCAGAACAGGCGGCTGAAGAAGTCATGTCTATCCCGATCTATCCGGAATTGACAGAGGCACAGCAGGGCTACGTTGTCGAGACGATTGCGGAGTTCTATCGACGCGACTAGCCGTGCTCACGTCGAGTGTTGCTACACAATGGTTGCGAGAATACGGTGTGAGGGTGCGAACTTGGTGAGGAACGTCGTTGCCTACCAGACAAATGCGCCCGTGTCCGATCAACCAGCAATCCTGTCAGTGTAGTCCAAAACCAAAGCCGCCCAGCTTCCTCCGTCTGATCTTTTGCTCAAGCCGATGATGAAACCGGATGTGGCTCAGCCGGCTCGAGTTCGCCCCTATAATCTTGATCAGTTGGTCGGTGATCGTGCCTAGAGGAACTCAACCTTGACAGCATGATGTCAGAAAGGGATGGAAGGATGAAAGAAAGAGAACGAAAAAGCCGCCAATGAACTTCTTCAGCGTCCTCCTACGTTGTAATGGCTCCTTCAGAAGCCGACGAGACATGCCGAGCGTATTTCCCCATCACGCCGGAGGTATAGCGGGGTAACGGCTGTTTCACTTTCTTGAGCCGGGCCTTGATCTCTTTCTGCGAGAGCTCCACGGTCAGGGTCCGTTTGGCGATATCGAAGACAATCATGTCGCCGTTTTTCACCGCGCCGATCGGGCCGCCTTTGATGGCTTCCGGTGCGACATGGCCGGCCATGAGCCCATGAGTGGCCCCGGAGAACCGTCCGTCGGTCAGGAGCGCGACGGAGTCGCCCAAGCCTGCACCGACGATGGCCGCAGTCACGCCAAGCATTTCTCTCATGCCTGGTCCGCCTGACGGACCTTCATACCGAATCACGACAACATCGCCCGCTTTGATCTGACGGGATTGCACGGCAACAAAGGCATCCTCTTCCCGGTCATAGACCTTCGCCGGGCCGCGGAATGTCATGATCGAGTGCCCGGCCACCTTCACAACGCAACCCTCTGGAGCAAGATTCCCTCGTAAAATGACCAGCCCGCCGGTCTGCTTGATCGGATTCGACAGAGGTCTGAGGACTTGTTGCCCGGATGTTTCCTGGGCCGTCTTGGCCTCTTCTCCGATCGTTCGGCCGGTCACGGTTGGTTGAGCCGCGTGTAACAGACCGGCATCGAGCAGCCGCTTGGCGACCAGGGTGGTTCCTCC